>NZ_AP024881.1:1979794-2309760 GCF_024347675.1 Vibrio ishigakensis
TAACCGTCTTGTTTTTCAGGAGCCTGCCTTTCGAGCATGTCTGCAGCTATAGTATTCATCAAATCGAAGTCTTGTTGCGTTAGCGTCTGACGAGAATCAAAAAACCGCAGTCGTTCTTTAGTCGCTGTGCCTATAGCGTAACTAACTTGCATAGACTGCGTTTTACCAGACAATACATACGCTAAATCTCCGATAAAAAACATCATCGTAATCAATATTGTCATCCCAAAAACTGCTTCAACGGTAAAAGCACCGTTTTGCCCTTTAGGACTCTTCATCTTCCCACCCCTCGTGCTCTTGAACGGTTAGAATACGCCTTGAGATTGTTGAGCTAGGCAGAATAGTCTCAAATACTACTGGTCGATAATTGTAAGTAAGTTGATACATAACGAGTGGGCAACGCTCACAGCCTTCCGCTGGTAATTTCTGAGAAAGTAACTCTAGGGTTCGGTAAGTTTCGATGTCATACGAAAAATCTTTATAACTGACAAACCCAAGGTTGTTCCAAAACGAATTGTCACTCTCTAGGACTTCTATCAGCCGCTCTTCATATTTAGTTTCAAGCTTCTCACCCTCAAAAATCCTAACCTTTCGTGTGCTCTCTGATAAAGTCGCATCAGTTAAATTAACAATGTAAGAAAAACGACCAATTTCAAACACTACAAACAGGGCGAAAAAAAGAGCGAAACCACCTAGTGCAAATTCAACAGAAACTATGCCCTTCTGTTTGGAAACTCTTAGTCTATTCATATCAATTGATCACCTGAATAAAATAGTCATGGTTCTCCAAAACAGCATTATTCTCCCGAGCAAAGTTTCTAGCTTGACGATAAGTATTAAAATCCCCTACCAATAAACGATACCAAGTCCCAGAGTCACCAAGATCTACGGGGCGAATTGCTATCGGAAGTTCAGTGTCAATTAGTTCTGTTCTTTTCTCCAGTGCCTCTGCCATATTGTCGTATGCACCTAACTGGATATGATACTTACGTCCAGTGTTTTTTAACTGGTTGATTGGCTCTTTAGCTTCAAAGAACTCTTCGGCGGTTACTGCTGAAACCTCTTCAATTTGAGCAACATTTTCTATTTCAGGTTCAATCAATCCAGAATCAGTTGTCTCAGTAATATCATTTTGCTCTTGGCCCTCTAATTTCATGAGACTCAATTTTAAGTTAGAGCTAACTTTATTGTTACTTGTATCCTGTTCATAGACAGGGAGCAAGATATCAACCGCAGCTTGAAAATCCCCCTCATAAATATGAACCATAGCAATATTGTTTTTCACTGCTGTTTCGTCATAGCCTCTTAAACGTGCAAGGTTAAAGCTATCTATAGCGGTTTCATACTTTTTAGTTTGAGCTAACGCTATACCTCTGTGCATATAAAGCTCACCACTATTAAGACCTAAGCCAATCGCCTTCGAATACTGTTCAATTGCATCATCAAATAAAAAGTTCTTTGCGTTAATCTTGCCTTTAATAAGATGAGCTTGTGCCGGAGGATTTGGAGAAAGTTCTAAGACTCGAGAAATATAAAAATCAGCAGACTCTACGTCACTGTTGTTTAAATAAGCTTCAGATAATTTCAACTGGGAATCCCAATCACTTTCATTTTCTACAACTTTAGTCTTATAAATATCAACCAAACCTGAGTAGTTGTTACTAACCGTTAGCTGCTCAATATTTTGTTGCTCTTGATTCTGAGAGTTACTTGCACAACCAGACAGAACTAAAACTACAATTAGGATTATTTTCTTCATGTTAATTGCCTGTCATCATTCGAGTAATACCTGGTGCTAATATCAAAATCACGATTGGAAACATAATAAACAAAATAAGAGGAGCACTCATTTTTGCTGCAAGTTTACCTATTTTTTCTTCCATGACTAGAATCTGTTCATTACGAAAGTCTTCAGCTAAGTCAGATAAAACTGGAGCAACCGAAGTGCCGTATTGAATATTTTGAGTAAGAGTTAGTGCAAAGCTCCTTACCTGTGGAGTAGGCACTCGCTTTGTAAGATCTTTTAGAGCTGCCTCCATACCTTTAACTTCCGCTGCATCCGATGTTTTGCGAATTTGGTAGCATAGATCTTTATCAAAGCTTTTCAGTTCGTCACCCAAATATCTAAAAGAGGCTTCTAAAGTCATACCTGTTTGAATACACACCGACATCATATCCAGCATATAGGGTAATTGGCGCGAGTTTTTTTCCACTAATCTTTTTTTACGCAAAGCTAGGTACATATCTGGAACAATGATAACCAGTACAAGAGACAACATAAATGATATCAGCATGTTATTGGTATTATGAACAAACATTACTATAGATATTGAAGATACTAGTAATAATAGTGCTTTCATCGGCGTATAGTACCTAAGCAACTCTCGATTATAAATTCCAGCATCTTCGAATTTGTCTCTTATTTCTCGCTGAGTTCCCCTACCCACCCCTCCGAGGACATCATGAAAAAAACTAAAATTAATCTGTTTTTTTCCTTCAAGCAATCGCTGGATTCTATATTGCTTTGACTTATAGTCTAAATATTTGGTTATACAAAAGGCTATAACTGCAGTAACCATCAAAAAAATAGCAATTATCATTATCGTATACTCTTGACTAACCACCAAACAATAAACATACCGATCCCTTCACTTATCAAAACATAATAAAGTATCCATTTACCATCTGGATTAAACAATACAAACTCTAAGTCTTTTGGACTAATCCAGTTCAGAAGAAACATGAAGCAGAACGGTATGGCTCCAACTATCTTTGCAGATATACGAGCTTCAGAGGTCATAGCCATTTTCTTTTTTTCCAAATTTCTTGCTTCAACCAAAACTCGAATCAGTTTACCTAATACACTTTTAAGTTGTCCTCCACGCTCCATATTAGCGCGAATAGTAATGACAAAAAATAGAAATGGAGGGTATGGAAATCGTTTACATGAACGCTCGAAAATACTTTCCAAAGATTCACCCAACCTCATTCGATCAGAGATATCCTTAAATTCTCTACCAACATCGGTATCGGAAACTTTTGCAACATAAGAAAATGCAGAATTAATACTTTCGCCTGCTGTAACAGCACTCATTAAAATATTTAGTGCATCCGGAAAGTCATTATCAAAGGCTTTACGTCTTCTATCTACAAGAAAACGGACGCCAAAAAATAGGAATAGTATTGTTGTAGAAACATGAACTTCTAGTTCAGGGAAATTTAACCAACGTTGATTGACATAAAAGACAACGCCATTAACCAAAGCAATAAAAACTATTGTTTTCGATATCGGAAACTTACCTAAGGACGCTTTGAGAACATTCCAGAAGTTCGTCAGTCCTTGTAAAAAGTTTGATTTGGTCAAACCTTTTAAATCTACAGCGTACAACTCTTTGCTTTTTGCTTCTGATACCTGCTCCAAAAACATATAACGCGGATCAGGCCTACGCTTCGCATAAACTAGCAACCCCAAACCAAACAACAATGGAATCAGAGCAAGCCAGATATTCATGCATGCTCCGGTTGAAGATCAAATGCAGCTTCTAGTTCACGTGACAAACCATACTCAGATGCACGCATCGTTATTTGAGAACGACTAGATAAACCTGAGGTTACAAAATTGCCGGTGATCTTGTCTTTTGCTTGATCTTCATCCGGCACAAACTTAAAGATCTCCTCCATTACCGGAGCCTCGCCCTCAAGACCGTAAATCTCCGAAATACTAGTAACCTTACGACTACCATCGCGAAGCCGGTTTACTTGAATAATAATGTTCACTGCTGAAACTATGGTTCTTCGAATTGCGGCCAGTGGCAATGCAAGGTTCGCCATCATCACCATAGATTCGATACGAGACATTGCATCGCGGGGAGTGTTGGCGTGTAATGTTGACATGGAGCCGTCGTGTCCAGTATTCATAGCCTGCAGCATCTCAAAAGCCTCAGCACCTCGGCACTCACCTAGAATAATGCGTTCAGGACGCATACGAAGGGCGTTAATTACCAAGTCACGCTGGGTAATTGCTCCCGAGCCTTCAGTACTCGCAGGGCGGGTTTCTAGCCTTACAACATGGGGCTGTTGAATTCTTAGCTCTGCCGCATCTTCAATAGTAAGAATACGCTCATCATTACCAATATACTGAGATAGCGCATTAAGCATGGTCGTTTTACCTGACCCTGTACCCCCGGAGATAATAATATTCAAGCGGCAACGGGCAGCTATCATTAATACTCGCGCCATAGCAGGTGACATTGCACCAAACCCAGTTAGTTCTCTAAGACCTAGTTTTTGCTCTTTAAACTTACGAATCGAAATAGCAACACCATCAAGGGCAATCGGCGGGATTACTACATTTACACGGCTTCCGTCGGCTAGACGAGCATCACAAAGAGGGCTAGATTCGTCAACACGACGTCCAACGTTGTTAGCGATACGTTTGGCTATCTCCAGCAGCTGTTTCTCATTCATAAATGAAATATCTGCCTTCTGGGTTTTACCATTACGCTCGATAAACACCTCATCGACACCGTTTACCATGATGTCGGAAATGGATTCATCGTCCATTAACTGTTGCAGTGGACCAAGGCCAATCAGTTCGTCAACCAAGTTTGTGGTTAGCTCGGCTCGAGTAACCGCAGGAACCGGAATCGAGTAGTTTTCGCAAAGCTTGCCAATGGCTTTTTCTATCTGTGAGGTGAGCTCCTGTGGCGTCATCTCACTCAAGATGCCAGCATCAATCACCTCAAAGATTTGTGCACGAAACTGCTCATAAAGCTCTTTTGTCAGGCTCATTTCTTATTCCTTTTAAAAGAGAACTTAGAAAACAAACCCGTCTTCTTATTTGGGTTTCTACCATTTATTGACAGGGCTAGTGACGTAAATGGTTTTGTCTTTCCCTTTTCTAGCCCTTGGAGCCTTTTGCCTTCTATGAGTTGCTTAGCTGCAGTCTTGTAAAATGGAACTGCCACTTCCGGCTTGATCTTCAGAAAACGCTCTACTTCTTCAAAATTGAGGTTAAAGCATGCTTCTGGACGATGATGGTTCAAAACTACCATTACACGAGGGCGGACCAACTGGGGTATAGCTACATCTTTAATCCTGTCTAACAAACGCTGGGTTGCGCGCACGCTTGAAACCGAAGGCTCAGTGACCAGAACAATTACATCGTTCTCTGTCACCATTTTTTCGGCATCCAATGGGAAGTCTAAGGATCCAGAAAAATCCGAAATGATAAAGTTTGCTTGCCTGCTAAGACGACTACTTACTGTATTCGTGTATTTCTCTAATTCTTCTATCTTATCTTTGCCTGTGAAACCAAGATAAAGAAAATTGTGTTCTACTTCATTCAAGTAACTCGTAGCCGATTCTTCATCAAGCTTGGAAGGTTCCACGGTGATAGTGCTCACATCAACCTGTTCAAGATCTTTTTGGCTAAGAATGATATCTATATTGCTCTGGGAGTAATGATGATCGACCAAGATGGTGCGACTACCTTTTTTTGCCAAAAGCGCACTCAACTCTGTTGAGATAACAGAAGTACCGATTCCACCTTTCGCACCAACCACGGCAATTCGCTTAGCCTTCCTAAAGTAACCACTTTCATAACGTTTTCTCTCGTCACGACTGGCTTGCTTCAAACACTCGATAAGCTCTAACTTGTCACTTGGCCACGGAAGGTAATAAAAACCCATCTTTTCCAAATTGCGCAGAACCTGAATTGAGTCTGTTTGACCTAACAGGATTACCGTCTTGCTATTTGGAAGTTGAGCATTGATTTCTTGAGCGTCAGCTTGAATATCTATGGAGTTCGTCATTTCTACAATGACAACATCCCCTAGTTCTTTTTCCTTGGTACTAGTTGGTAAGCCCTTGATGCATTTAGGCTCTTCCAAACCTTCGAAATTATAAGCCTCTATAACACCATCACGACAATCGCTACTACTAAAGAAAAGAGTTGCGCCACCTGTTTGTGCTGGTTGACTAGGTTTTGGAGAACTGCTTTTTTTCTTGTCTATATCGAGGGATAGCTCTTCAGAAAGGTCAAATATATTTGCCATTAATTCACCCTACTTCCCGGATTTATCAACTGAATAGTTCGATTAGCCTCAACAGTACAACCCGCCTGTGGGTTAGATTTGGTTATCGTGATTGGCTTACACTGGTCAATCACTGACTGCCACTGATAAACGGTAAGAACAAATGGGCTCTCTTCACCTTTAGGGAATACAGAGACCCAGTCAGGGCGAATTTTCATGTCATACATAAATTCAACAATACTCAACGCTTGTTGCTCATATTGAGTAGGGTAAGACAATTCAAACCTTGCTTTTCGCAGATCAAACTGGTTTACAATCGACTCAATTCGATCTAATTCGATCTTCTTATCATCGGACTCAAAACTGAGCTCAAACCTATGCTGTTCTTGATAGGCAATACTTTCTGTACCCCTGTGTTGCAATGCATGGTCTGCACAACCGACTGACAAAAGTGCGCCAAGCAATGTCAAAAAAGGCTTTATCATTGTGCAAAACCTCCGCTGTTTAGCATCTCAACAAACTCAGCGTCTTGCTGACGTTGACTATCAAACTCGCTACTCATCCCCATCCAACGGGTGAAGGTATTGGTCTTATGGATACGAGGGATATTAAGCTTGTCCGCTTGAGTTGGTTTCACCAAGTTCACGGTAGCGATAATCACAACTTCCGTCGTTTTTCTGTTGGTTGTGGCCTTACTAAACAGCGCACCAAAGAAAGGAATGTCACCAAGGATTGGAATCTTCTGCAGTGACTCAATATCTTCACTGTTCATCAAGCCGCCAATCATAAATGTCTGACCGTCAGCAATTTCTATAGTAGTTGTGGCCTTTCGAGTAGACAGTTGGGGAACTTCCGCCGTTGTAGTTCTGATTATCTGGTCTACGACACTCACACTTGGCTGAACTCGAAGACGAATTTCTTCTTCATTAAAAACTTTGGCCGCAATGTCTAGCCCGATACCAAACTCCTTGAACGATATAGTGGTGCCATTGGTATCAGAGGTAATCATCGGGATCTCTCCACCCACAAGAAATGATGCTTCTTGTCCTGAGAGGACAGTGAGGTTTGGTTCCGCTAGCACCTCGCCTAAGTTGTCGTTGTTCAGAGCAGTAATGGTCGCAGATAGATCTGACGCTGTGAGGTCAGGGAATGTAAACACGCCGGGAGAGCCAGCTGAGGTCCAATCAACACCCACAGTTTCCCTAAACTCGCTTCCTACAGCAGCAATGGTTGTACGCACGTTTACTTGAAAAGGAAAGCTAAGTTCCAAACCTTCAATCAAACCTTCATAGGTATTATTTCGATAGAACTCTACTTGTGGGTCAGCAACAAATGGTTCTGGCAATGACATTGGTGCATCAGAGCTTGGGTAACGTTCAGTGGTTTCCATTCCAAGCATACTTGCAACCAATGCATAAATACCATCGCGTTGTTTCTCGGTAAAAACAGTACCATTAACCGCTATCTTAGCTCCCATAGGCACTATTTCGATATCTAGGTCTGGGTAGCGTTTTTTAACCTCAGCACGAACTTGATTTAGTGGTAACGTCACTTCAACAAGTCGTGAGACAACCAAACGCCCTTCTAGATCATATATCATCAAGCGAGTCTGACCGACAGAACTGCCAAAGACGATAATCTGACGCTCATTAATGACTTTATAATCAGCAATACTAGGCTGGCTCATAAATACAGTACCAATCTGTTGTTTGGTACGCACAGAACGAGCATCATTTAGGGGAATTTGATAAGCAAAGGCATTTAGTGATACCAAGCAAAGTAATAACAGCAATTTGCCCAAAAATTTATGTAGCACTAGTAAACCTCTACATTAGTCGTTTGTGTGTCGGCGCCGCGTAGTTCGCGAATACCTTGATAATTCTCTATAACATCGCTCATGTTTGCCGACGGAATTTCACTGTTAAGTTGCGAGCGATATATCTCTAGATGCATTGTGCGCTGAGCAAGAGAGAGACGTGAAACAAAATCTGGCTCTACCTCAATCACAACTGTAGTTTTTGAATTGCCAGTAGCAGAAACTCGAGGGCTAATAGATGAGCCGCTCTGAGCAACTTGCTCATTGGGGTCAACAGGCTTTTGTTCAAAAGCTAAGACCTTCACACCGCGTTTGATAGTTCGGGCTTTAACCCCCTGAAACTGAGTAATTCGCGCTCCAGTATCTGCTAGGTTGGTCAGAGGCGAACTCACTGAAATTATGTCAATTAGATCACCCGGGCGGATATAGTTGTTAATCAAGTTAATGGTGGAAATAGGGAGCGGATAAAGAATTTTCCCTTCAGATGCCAAAAGATCTAGATAACCTGCTTGGTCTGGATTGGTAAACATTTCGGAGAAGAAATACGTCCCTCCGTCGATATCGTGATTGGCTCGACTATCTTCTACTAGAGCCAACTCCACATCACGATTTACACCCAGAGCATTAGCTTCTGCTTCGGGTAATATCACTCGCTCTAGCTTATTTTTGGTGACGGGTTCACCACGCTTGATATCTTCTTTAGTTTTCCAAAGAACATACTTAACTTCTCTGCGCTCTTCAGCTTGCGCTTCCACCTGTTTTTTAGCATTGGCTTCTGCTCTAGCATTCACATTCTGCATTACAGCAAACAGGCCAAATGCTACGAAAACAAAAGATAAGATAAATATCAAACGAGAGTTCATGAATAAATAGGAAGTCCTTTAGAAAAGTAGAGAGAGAGATTTGCTCCGCACACTATGGCAACGCCATATGGAATACCAAAAGAACTTCTTTTTTTTTCGACTAATAGCTTCTTTAATAGGTAGACGGAAGAAACCACACCACCACAAAGCAAGACTGAAAACAGTAAATCTGGTACTTGAGAAACTGGAAATAAAGGGGAGAGAGCAGTCAGCAACTTACCATCTCCTCCCCCCCATATGTTTGTACTAAATAAAATCAAGGCGATGCTTAATATTAATAATATTGAAACTAATATCTGGGTGATCGACTGTTCAGTGATTGTTAAACAAAGTACTAACATCGCTACTATCTGAACGTTATATATACGTCTTTTCGTAATATCTGATAGACACACTGAACATGAGATTAAGAAGTACAGAATAAACACTTTGGATGTTTTAACTACTAAATGCGCCGATCATTGCATTAAATGCAGCTTGAATTTCACCAGCAAGGCCGCCGTTAGTTCCGCCTGTATACATAACAATGCCAAGTACAGAGGCAATAGCAACACCGATTACACCATATTCAATCGCAGTTACGCCGCGTTCGTCTTTCACAAAGCGAGAGATAAGAGATTTAAGCATTTTCAAGTTCCTTAAGATTGATTCAGGGAGTTCCCTGTTTAAAAGATGCTCCTAGATACTAGAAAGACGGTCCCTCCCCCTCAAAGGAGTCTAAATAAGGAAAATTAATGCGCTTTACAAAAAATTAACAAAAACCATTACCACTGCTCGAAATATGTGCTTATTAAAGATATCAAGATGATATAGATCACAAAACCAGACTAATTACATAAACTTTAACTTTTTATGTATTGCTATTTTTTTTCAGATTTAATGTGACTATGTGAGCTTTGTAACAGAGTGTAATTACTCAAGGAGAAGAGTTAATCTAGGAATCAAAGACCGCGATTATTTTAAGATAAGCATCCACTAAGGTGGCGATAAATCCATTTTCAACGTCAGCAAAAATAACAGCAAGGACAGTCGCCATTGCGACTCCTACTAAGCCATATTCAATTGCTGTAACCCCCTTTTCATCTGAACATAGACTTTTCGATAGCTTACGCATAATTAATTCCTAGCATAATTAATAATATATAAAAGTAACTATGACATTTAGTGCCATCAAAATAGATTAAATAAGCCTGACTAATTTACATGCAAATTTCGCAACTTATAAATCAACCAAGTAGATAGGGAGTAACTTTTCACCATCTAAAAAGGAAAAAGGCTAAGTTGTACTCTTAGCCTGTATCGCCCTTCAGACCATCGTCCAGCTACTACTAGTATTAGGATTAAAGTGCCGCTATCTGCGCCTTCCGCTCTTTATTTACCACACAGAAATTACCCCGTTTGGTTCGACATTTCGAACATGTCTCACATAAAGCAGGGCTTCTATCCCCTTCCTCCCAGCGTTTAATCAGGTTTGGCTCAGAAAGCAGAGGCCTGGAAAGTGCGAAACATTCAATACTAGTGTTTTCAGCAATCTGCCCAATAGCTTCGATATCCGTCAAACCACCTACGGTAATTACCGGAATATTGACCTCTCTACTGATCACATCGCCGTACTGATGAAAGAAGCCTTCTTTTTCTAGCATATAACCATCAAAGCTTTCACCCACCATATCTATGGCCTTGCCATGAATGTTACCTGAGATGATTAGCGCATCTGCGCCTACTTGCTCTAGCTTCTTGCAGATCTTACGCGTTTCACCAAAAGTTAAGCCGCCTTCAAAGAACTCAGTTGCAGTGAGCTTGATTAGGATAGGGAAATCGACGCCAACTAGCTTTCGAGTCGCTTCAAAGATCTCCAGCAAGAAACGCATACGGTTTTCAAAACTGCCACCATATTCATCAGTGCGCTGGTTGTAGTAAGGACTCAAAAATTGATTAATCAGATATGTGTGCGCGGCGTGGATTTCGATACCATCAAATCCTGATTCTTTCGCGCGTAGACTCGCTTTAGCAAAAGCTTCCACAATATAAGCGATCTCATCTATAGTCATCGCCTTACCAAGCGTCTGCGTGCCACGCTCAGCAACCTCACTTGGAGCAAAGATCACTCGCTCACCTAGGTTGTAGGTCGTTTTGGTACCACCATAAGCCAATTGCATCATGATCTTGCTATCGTGTTGATGCACAAGGTCAGTCAGCTTTTTATACTCTGGGATAAATGAGTCATCATACATACCCATCATGCCAGCGTTTGGTTTCTCGTCAGCAACGATGTTAGCGTAACCCGTTGCGATTAAACCTACCCCGCCTTCTGCCAGTTCACGATAGATGCCATACAGCTTATCCGTCATATGACCATCTTCAGTGGCCATATTTTCCCATGTAGCACTTCGCACAAAGCGATTTTTTAGAGTCAGAGAACCGATACGAGTTGGAGTAAATAGCTTGCTCACGCCTTACCTTCTTTAATAGCTGGAATCATCATGAGTATGCAACTCATGGAGTTTGCATGGATATTAACAACCCAGATGCAAATACGAGGCGAGCAATTATAGATTGCTAAATTGAGCAAACCTTGTTTTGGCGCAAGGGAAATGAAATGGTGTAAGGGGTAACCAGTCTCCCTTGATCGAAAAGTTAGAAATGAAAGGAATAAAAACCACCCTCTAAGAAGGTGGTTTTGCTTAATAGTAGAGGGACAATCCTAGTCGCTGGTTTAGGGTTGAAAGCGAAAAAGCACTACTCTAGTGAACCACTAGGTAGCGCTTTTTTACAAGGATAGTTTAGGTTAAAAACCATCAATTCAACCAAGCAGATAAGGTTCAGCTCATCTCAGAAAATACACTCAAGCCAACTTAAGTGTTTCAGAGCTCAATCGGTTCATATAGCTATTCACCCCAAATACCAGAGCAACTATAGCAACCGCCCACAGCCAAATAGGAAGGAGACCAACCGACAACGAATAGCCAATAAAGGTCGCCACCAATACACCAATAAAGCCAGGGATTAGGAAGCTGTGGTTGAGTATGTACTTACCAATTTTTGTGGTGCCCGAGCGGTCGAAGGTAATAGCCGCCAAGTCGGATGGGTAGAATGGGAAGAAGTAATATGCGTAACACGCCGGCAGTACACCTATCAGCACTTCAGCAGGAATACCCAGCGCAAAGCCCAGTGGCAACATAATTGTTAGCACAGCTGCTTGGCTCTTTAGAAACACAGAAGATGCATACATTGCGATAGCAAATGTCCACGGATGCGCTTTAACTACATCCTCTACCAAGCTGATGATGTACGGCTTATTATGCGCAATGATAGTGTCACTCATCCAAGCGATACCAAAGATGATGATAACCGCACTCATACCAGCAATAAACACATTGGTATTGACGATTTTTTTAGGATCTACATTCGTAGTCAGCAAAATGATCGCACCCACGGACAACATCAAGAACTGAAGCGCTGTTGAGGTGCTTACCCCAGCTGGCAACAAGCCTAGATCTTTACCAAACATCGCCACACAGATCACGGTCAGAATCCCGAGTAGGAATACAGTCAATCCACGCTTAGCCTTTTTATCTGCCTCCATGCCCGTTGTGCCAGTGCTGACTTCGCTTCTGTCGATCAGCTGCTCCTTGAATTGAGGATCTTTCATACGCTCTAAAAACTCTGGGTCCTCGTTCAGTTCCTTACCACGCTTCAAGCTCCAGGTAGCGGCAACAAGCACACCTGTGAGTGTGGCAGGGATGGTCACCATTAGCACTTGGCCGAGAGTAATATCTAGCTGGTTAGTGGCAGCAGTCGCCATAACAACAGCGGCTGCGGCCGCAATCGGGCTTGCGGTAATACCCATTTGCGATGCAATAGTTGAGACTGCCATTGGGCGCTCTGGGCGGATGCCACGCTTGATACTGACGTCATAAATAACCGGAAGTAGCGGATAAACCGAGTGCCCAGTACCCACCAGAACGGTAAGGGAGTAGGTACATAGAGGGCCAAGGAAAACAACCTTTGAAGGGTGTTTGCGCAGTAATATTTCAGCGTACTTTACAAGTAGTTTTAGACCACCCGTCGCTTCAAGTGTTGCCGAGGCTGCAACCACCGCAAGGATAATAAGCATCACGCCAATAGGAGGCTGGCCAGGTGCAATACCAAAGAAGAAGCTGAGAATAGAAACGCCTAAACCACCGAGCAGGCCAAAGGCGATCCCTCCATAGCGAATACCAACAAATATCACTGCCAGAAGGAGCAGCATATGAACATAAAACATAACAATTCCTCTTTTAGAATGATGGAATCATAATGCTCACTTGTTGAAGCTAACACCCTGATCTAAATATGAAAAATGTCGCATAATCCAATAATGTTTCAAATTTCAAAACAAGGTCACAGTGTAGTAGTTTCAAACATGTATCAGTTTTTAGATAAAGCCTCTTGCTCGCGTAACGATCGATTACTTACGTCATAACTTTTGCCAAACTGAGTACAATGTTAAATCAGGTCAAATCTGTGTAGTGTACTTTTCAAAAACCACCGATCACAGCAAACAATAGTAACGATACACACGCGATAAACAGAAGCAATGCATTCTTACTGTGTCGCTTGGCTACCGCATCCAAAGCCCTACCTTCGTCTTTTAACTGCTTCTCAAGAATATCCTCTATTGCTTGCTTCTTGTTCTTAGTGGGACTCAATTGAGATAGTAAATCAGACACTACAAATACTCCTTGTTTCAGGGCTCAACGCGCCTTTACGAACGCTCAAATTGGAGCATTAATCATACTCTACGAACAACTCGTATCTCTTGTCAGATCACGCCATACAACTTTTTCTCTAAGCACACGTATGAAGGCCCTTTCCATGCATGACACGAAAAGGGCGAGCTAGACGGTGATATAAGATTGAAAACAAAAAAGGCCCAGAATCACCTGAGCCTAATATTAGTAGCTATTATTTACGATTTTTAATGGAGAAGTAATTTTTATTATTCAGAAATATATTCTAGCGACGAGTGATGCAATGCAATTCTAATTGTGCCTTGTTCGTCTTTTACAAACTTCCACGTTTTATCTACTGACGTTACTTCGCCATCGGCATTGGTGAAATGGACCTTACCCATGGTGCTTGCACTGTCATCTGTAATAAATACGCCTGCATTTTCGACTTCGCACTTGGTCCAGTTTTTCAGAGCAAACCCACTGTCTTGAGGGTAGTTCTCATTGCCCGCAACAAAGTAAGACAGAGCACCTTCGCTATCAGTGCGGAAAGTTTGTGGGTTAACGGTTAGTGTCGGTTTAAACAGCACAGGGCCTACCTGGTAAGCATACGCTGAATCAATCACCTCTTTAGCAAGTGCCTGTGCGACTTCGTGACCTTGAGCCTCATAGGTGCTGCTGATATTAACTAGAGCGTCACACCAGTTGTTTTGAGCAGCCAATACTTCTGCTTCGCTAAAACTTGAATCAACACCCTCTGCAACTGCGGTCAATGAAAACGGTAATAGAATAGCAGACGCTAATAGTGCTTTAACTCTCATATATTTATCCCTTTATAATTGTTATCTGTAGTCATACGTGAAAATAAAGTTAACCATAATCTATGGAAAACATTAATCCGAAAATTTAATTAAACTGTAAGCAGATTTGTTATAAGTTACGTATGTTATTAGGTATATAAATTAACAGAATCGTATTTCCTGTATAGCGATTCTTATATGGAAATATAAATATCAGTTATTCAGTTTTGAATAATGCGACTTCGCTTGCCTCAATCGCAGACAAATTGGTGTCTGTAAGAAGTAGGAAAACAATCTTTGGAGAGTGTTGAGGAATATAAATGCTCATCGTGAGGGGTAGGCAACAAATCGAGATAACTTAGAGTCCGCATCATGGAGGGGAAAGGATCTAAAGAAGGTTAACTCGACTCACATTGAGACCCAATTATAGGGAAAATCTAAAAAGGAAAATTGTAAAATGATGGTGAGACCACGCAAAACTTCTAGGCTCAGCCTGTATGCCAAGAGCAACCTAACGAAATAAAGCACCCCAAAAGCACCCATCGCAGGAGAAGTTAAGTCTTAAGCCATTGAATTTTAGAAGAAGTATAAGAAGAGTGGCCTCCCCTACAGGATTCGAACCTGTCTCTCAAGCTTAGGAGGCTCGCGTTCTATCCAAATGAACTAAGGGGAGGAATAGATTATGTAACATAGCCAAATCGACTAATCAAACCCTTGGCTCACAACTGCTGATTGTTTGTGCTAATCCTCTTCAATTCCTCAACTATTATTCTGTACACGAGGCAAGTGATTGATTCATAATCGCGCCCTATTAATTTCTTACAAATTTAGGCACTGGAATGGATACTCTTTCTGCGGCTGTAATGCTTTTTCTTATCATGGACCCTATGGGCAACCTACCCGTCTTTACTGCGCTACTCAAGCACATAGATAAAAAGCGTCGTCGACTGATATTAATTCGTGAGTTGGTTATTGCCCTGTTGGTGATGCTACTGTTCTTGTTTGCCGGTGAAACCATCCTAAACTTCTTGGGTCTAGATAAAGAAGCCATCTCTATCTCTGGCGCCATCATCCTATTCCTTATCAGCCTTAAGATGATCTTCCCTCCAGAGGGCGGCCTGAGTGCCAGCCTAGGTGCGGGTGAAGAGCCACTTATTGTGCCTCTTGCGATTCCTTTGGTTGCTGGTCCTTCTATTATCGCAACCCTTATCCTGCTTGCTCACCAAGAGCCGGGGCGCATGATGGACTGGTCACTGGCGCTGTTTGGCGCTTGGGCGGCCTCAACCGTGATACTGATGTTCTCTGAGCTATTCCAGCGCGTGGTGGGTGAAAAAGGCCTTAAAGCGGTGGAACGTCTGATGGGCATGTTACTTCTAATGATCGCAGTTCAGATGTTCCTGAACGGTATCGAGAGCTACCTGCACTAATTTTTTCATATTTTGCAAAAGTCTTTTGTGTGTTTTGACGTTTTCTGAAAAACCCTGTCTTGGTATTCTCAGTCTCAGTTAATCAAACAAGAGATTTTTGCTATGACTGCTGTTCTTTTTGACCAAGTAAAACTAGGCAAGCTAACCCTTAACAATCGTATCGTTATGCCACCTATGACTCGCTCTCGCGCTTCTCAGCCAGGCGATGTAGCGAACGATATGATGGCGACCTACTACGCACAACGTGCAGGTGCGGGTCTTATCGTATCTGAAGGTACTCAGATCTCTGAAATGGGTAAAGGCTATGCTTGGACTCCTGGCATCTATACTCCAGAGCAAATCGCTGGCTGGAAAAAGGTGACAACAGCAGTTCATGAGAAAGGCGGAACTATCTTTGCTCAGCTTTGGCACGTAGGTCGTGTAACTCACCCTGACAACATCGGTGGTAAGCAACCTGTTTCTTCTTCTGCAATCAAAGCAGAGAACGTTAAGGTATTTATCGACAACGGCACTGACGAGCCTGGTTTTGTGGATGTTGTAGAGCCTCGTGAGCTTTCGGTAGATGAGATCAAAGCGGTAGTTGAAGAGTATCGCCAAGCAGCGCTTAATGCTGTTGAAGCGGGCTTTGATGGCATCGAGCTTCACGCAGCTAATGGCTACCTCATCAACCAGTTCATCGACTCAGAATCTAACGGTCGCACTGATCAATACGGTGGCAGCCTAGAAAACCGTCTTCGCTTCCTAGATGAAGTGGTAGGCGCTATGGTTGAAGCGATCGGCGCTGAGCGCGTAGGTGTGCGTCTTGCTCCGCTGACGACCCTTAACGGTACTGTGGATGCAAATCCGGAAGAAACCTATGAAGCGGTAGCTGCACTTCTTAACAAGCAGGACATCGTTTATCTGCATATCGCAGAGGTAGACTGGGATGATGCACCTGATACGCCAAAATCATTCAAGCAAGCGCTGCGCAAAGCATTTACGAACACGCTTATCTACGCAGGTCGCTATAACCCTGAATCTGCCGAAGAGGCGGTAAAAGAGGGCCTAGCTGACATGATTGGCTTTGGTCGCCCATTTGTGGCAAACCCTGACCTTCCTGAGCGCATTCGCACTGGCGCCCAGTGGGCACAGCACGATCCAAACACCTTGTTTGGTGGCGGCGAGAAAGGCCTTATCGACTACCCAACTCTAGACCAAGAGTAACCCCAATTTCTGACAAGCCAACTCCCTGAGTATTCAGGGGGCTGGCTTCGTACACCCAAAATTCGAGTATATGACTATGATTTTCTCTAAATTTTCGTTCAATGACTTTGCAGTAGACAACCGTGTCGCTATGGCACCTATGACTCGCTCTCGTACCGACCAGCCAGGTGATGTGCCAAACGATCTAATGGCAACCTATTACAAACAGCGCGCTGGCGCTGGCCTTATCATCACTGAAGGTGCGCCTATCTCAGCGGTAGGTCGCGGCTACTCATTGACCCCTGGTATCTATACCCAAGAGCACATCGAGGGTTGGAAGAAGACTACAGATGCGGTGCACGCTCGCGGTGGCAAGATCTTTATTCAGCTTTGGCACGTTGGCCGCCGATCTCACGAGAGCATTGCCGGCGAGCAGATCGTTTCTGCCTCTGCTATCAAGGAGAAAGATCAGGTATTTGGTCCAACTCAAGATGGCGAATACGGCATGATTGAAACTGGCGTGCCAAGAGCACTAAGCATTGAAGAGATCCAAGCAACCACAGCGGATTTTGTGCAAGCAGCTAAGAATGCGATTGAAGCAGGCTTCGATGGTGTTGAATTGCACGGCGCACACGGCTACCTGATCGACCAGTTCATGCGTAAAGCGAGCAACCAACGTGATGACATCTATGGTGGCTCTCAAGAAAACCGTATGCGCTTTATGCTTGAAACAACACAGGCGGTTGTGGATGCCATAGGCGGTGACAAGGTTGCAATTCGTCTCTCTCCTTTTGTAACCGAAGGCTACGCTCAAGAAGATGATGAGATTGTTGAACTGACGCTAAGTGCGCTAGAAAAGCTAGCTCCAATGAAGCTTGCCTACGTGCATTTCTCAGAGAACATCTCAAACTACACTGAAGCTACCGAAGAGTTTCGTATCAAGGCACGTGAGGTGTATCCAAACCCTATCATGGTAGCGGGTAAACTAACCCAAGAGAGTGCTCAAGCGCTGCTTGACAACAATTACGCTGATATGGTGGCATTCGGCCAGCCGTTTATCACTAACCCTGATTTCGTCTACCGCATCAAGAACAGCCTAGATCTTACCCCTGTAGATTACGATGCGCACGCGACCTTCTACGGTGGCGATGCCAAAGGCTACACGGATTACGAAATCCTAGAGCCTCAATAATTGAAGCTAAAAAAACCTGCCGTTTGGCAGGTTTTTTCGTTTTATAACCTGTTAAGTACGTTGGCTAACAGGTCGATTCGTGGCTTGATAGAGTCTATGAGTAGATACTCTTTGTCCGAATGAAAGCCAGCACCCATAGGACCAAAACCATCTAAGGTTGGCGTACCTACATTGGCGGTGAAGTTACCGTCAGAGCCGCCACCAGCGTTCTCCCAGCCGTAAACAAGCCCTAACTTATCGGCTTCTTCACTTACTAGGGAAATAAGCTCTTCCGTCGCCTCAGTTGGGATCATAGAAGGCTTAAAGGTCACACGGTTAACCTCAACGCTAGCGCCCTTTTCAAACGGCATTTTCGCCATCTCACGAAGCTTAGCATCGATAGCCTCTGCCTCATCGGTATTCCAGAATCTTAGGTCAACGGTCGCCTTGGCATAATCTGGCACTACGTTTACTGCAAGACCGCCCTCAATAACACCTACGTTCATGGTAGTACCTGTCTCTAGGTTCACCATATCCTTGATAGCCAATGACCAATGGGCAAGCTCATAGATAGCGGATACGCCCTGCTCTAGCGCAGAACCGGCATGAGATGCAACACCATTAAAGGTCAGCTCATACTTCGCATTGCCTTTACGTGAACGAATCAAATTACCACTCACACGCGCCGCTTCACATACCAGCACTCGCTTGCTCTTACGCGCCATGCTCTCAATCCAATCACGGGAATAGCGAGAGCCGATCTCTTCATCACAGTTAAGCGCCACCAAGATAGAGAGCTTATCTCTTTGCTCGGTACTCATCTGCTGCAATGCATACCAAGCGCTGAGGATCCCAGATTTCATATCCGTTGCACCCGGCCCGTAGATTTTCTCTTCGTCGAAGCTCAGCGGGCGCTTCTCGACCGTACCTTCAGGGAAAACCGTATCCATATGTCCGCAAAGCATCACATCAAACTGCTCAGCATCAGGCTTGTTGGTGATCTCAAGGCAAGGACCTGCGTTTGGCGCAACGGTATGCCTAGTTACGCTAAAGCCGATGCTTTCAAACATTGGGGTAAGGATATCTGCGATCTTGGCAACCCCTTCTGGGGTATGACTGCCACAGTCGACGTTAACTAGGCTCGAGAGCTGCTCGATATAGGTATCAAGCTGGAATGAATTCGTCATAGGAAACCTCAATAAAAAGCTCCCCATTTGGGGAGCCTACAACATTATTTATGCATACATAGGTACAAGGAAGACGGTACCTAGGATAACGGTCACTAGACCACACAATACAGGAACCGAGGTACGTTTTACTACCTCAAATGGGCTGATATTTGCCATGCCTGAGGTAGCCACGATTACGCCCGATACTGGCGAGATAGTGCGACCCAGGTTAGACGCTTGTAGCATAGGGATGATCAGGAAGGCTGGGTTGACGCCCATCTTACCTGCCAGCGCTGGCGCCAGTTCAACAAACGCATAGAAAGGTGCGTTACCCGAACCGGTTGCGATAGCTGCCGCAACCGTAAGGCCGGTAAGTAGAAGCATCAAGGCAATGGCACCAGCACCTGCGTTATCCGCTAGATGGATTAGGTTGTCGATAGCACCGATAGACATCAGGCCTTGAGCAAATACGCCGGCGGCAACCAAGAGCATCACAACGCCCTTGAACGCATCTGCCATACCCGCATAGCAAGAGTCCAAATCTTCTAGGGTCTTCTTACCGTCAAAGCGCTTGGTTACGTAATCCACTACCGCACCGATAAAGATAGAAAGCACCACGATTGTGTAGATATCTAGCGACAAGCCAGGAATGGTGCGGCCGTTAAATACGAATACACCGATAATTGGCAAGAAAGGCATTACCGCGTAATAAGCCGGCGCTTTTACCTCGATCTCAGAAAGATCGATTTTCTCCATCGGGGTGTTCTCTTTCTTATCCAGATACTTGTTCCAGAAGAAAGCCGCTGCTGCCATAACTACGATAGCGCTGATAGATACTGGCAGTACAGTCTGGAACGCAAACACGTCCAGAGCCATGCCAGCATTTTCTGCTGCAACAACCACGTCGCCCGAGGTAGGCGAAAGGATGATCGCCGCTGGTGATGCACACACAGCTACCGCTGCCGGGCGAGAGATACCCATTGCCGTCATCATAGGGAACAGGGTTGCCATCAATAGCACGCCAAGACCTGTTGCCGAGCTCACCGCTAGAGACATCAAACAAGCCACGATATAAGCGGCAACCAAGAGGACGTATGGAGATTTGATTACAGAAAGTGGTTTAGAGAACTGTTTAACCACCACATTGTTGGCGCCAATATGGGTCATATAAGAAGCGAAGCCACACAACAACATGATCTGTAGACCCAGACCACCGCCTCGGTACTGAAGCATATACTTCACAAATTCCAGAGCATCGGTAAAGGTATTACCGGTTGAGGCCACCTTGGATGGCAAGACGGTATGGCCTAAGATGCCTGTGATAATAAGTAGTGCCAGACCCGCAGTCAGTAGCACACCCGCGGCTCGATAGCCTTTGATAATGAAGTAGCCCACAATCACTGTGGCCACTAACCCAATTAGCAATTCCAACATGTCAATAAACCCAAAAGTAAAACGATCTATTGACGAAAGCTATCAGAGACGAATTTTATAAAATCAAATGAAACCTAATATTCTATTTTTGAGCGTTGACAGAATCGGTGTCCTAGACGTGACTCTACGCACACAATATTTTGTACGTGCCACAAAAAATCCGACATAGGACAATGCCGGATTATTTAATAAGCAATTTATGCACAAATAACGTGCTAGAAATGGGTTTGCCGATTAAGCCGCACGATGAGACATTTGTTCTAAAATGTGATCGCTAGCAGATTCAACTAAGTCCAACACATGCTCAAATCCCTCTTCACCGCCGTAATACGGGTCGGGTATCTCGTCGGTATCCAAACCTGCCCCTTCTAAAAATAGCCCCAACTTATGCTGATACTCCTCAGGGCACATAGCCTGAAGATCGGCGAGGTTTTGCCTATCGGCAGCCAAGATCCTATCGAAATAGTAGAAATCTTCTTGTGTAACACCGCGAGCACGCTTACCTGCTAACGAATAACCACGAGCCTTCGCAGCTTGCATTGCTCTTGAGTCAGGCTTCTCTCCATGGTGATAATCTATAGTGCCTGCAGATTCCACTTCCACCAGCAAGCCTTTATTCTCCGCCTTGGTTCTTAGAATTGCCTCACCAGTTGGGCTACGGCAGATGTTTCCCATACATACAACTAGAACCTTCATGCTCTTTTTCCTTATGTTTGGACACTTCCAACGTTATGATAGCCAAACTTTGTTAAATAATTGGGAAATATGATGACTCAAGAGCAAGGACGTCATAAAGAAAGGCAACAAAAACTTAAACAAAAGGTCGATGAGCGCATTGAGCAAGCGCAGGAAGAGCGTGGATTGCTATTGGTGATTACCGGCAATGGTAAAGGTAAATCGACATCTGGCTTTGGTACGGTTGCACGCGCTGTAGGGCATGGTTTTAAATGCGGTGTGGCGCAATTTATCAAAGGTACTTGGGATAATGGTGAACGCAACCTGCTAGAGCAGCATGGGGTCGAGTTTAATGTAATGGCCACAGGCTTTACTTGGGATACGCAAGACAAAGAAGCGGATACAAAGGCGGCGCAAGTGGTGTGGAAAGAGTGTCAGCGTATGCTCGCCGACCCTAGCATCCACCTAGTGCTTCTCGACGAGCTGACCTATATGGTGAGCTACGGCTATATCGAGCTTGAGGAAGTCGTGGAAGCGCTCAACAATCGTCCTAGCGAGCAATCTGTTGTGATCACAGGTCGCGCGGCTCATAGAAGCCTAATGGAAATGGCGGATACGGTTTCTGAGGTGAAGAATGTAAAACACGCCTTCGACTCAGGGTTGAAGGCGCGTAAAGGTATCGATTGGTAATGAGTTGCTGGGCGTTATGACAGCGCCCAATTTACCGCTTCGGTAGCATGGATATGCGTAGTATCGAACAGAGGCACTTCGGTATCCTGCGACTGGATCAGCAATCCAATCTCTGTGCAGCCAAGGATCACCCCTTGAGCACCATTGGCGCTGAGGCTATCCACTATCTCAAGATAGGCACGCTTTGACTCTGGCTTAATGGTGCCAAGGCACAACTCTTCATAGATAACGTCATGCACTAGCTTGCGCTCGGCATCGTTTGGAATGACCACCTCGATACCATGCTTCTCTGTTAGGCGATCCTTATAAAACGCCTGTTCCATAGTAAAGGCGGTGCCCAGCAAACCCACCTTAGTAATTCCCTGGCGCTTTAGCTCTAGCGCTGTAGCATCGGCAATGTGCAGTAGTGGAATAGTAGTTTGCGCTTCAATCTCAGGCGCCACCTTATGCATGGTGTTGGTACAGATCACGATAGAGTCCGCGCCGGCAGCTTGTAGCGATTTACCCGCTTCTGCTAGTGCCTCTCCCGCTTTATCCCACTCACCCTTATGTTGCAGAGCTTCAATCTCAGCAAAATCCACGCTATACAGAACTAGTTTTGCTGAGTGTAATCCGCCGAGCTTTTCCTTAACCTGCTCATTGATAAGACGATAATAGGTTTGGGTAGATTCCCAACTCATTCCCCCGATAAGTCCCAAAGTTTTCATTTACAGCTCCAATTAGAAAAACTTCTTCAGTAGCGAGTCGGTCACATTCTTCGCATCTTCATCACTGGCTTTATCACCCAGTAACTTCTTGATACCACGCTCCGCTTCTTTCTTTGCCTTCTCTTCTAGCTTCTTCTTGTTGCGCTCAAGCTCTTGCTTTTGAAGTGCCGCCAAGTCTAGGCTGAACTTAGGTTGTGCCCAGCTTCCCTCAGCGCGAAGCGGCAGTGTTAGGTCTTTGAGATCATCGATACTCTTACCACCCTGGCCTTCGAGGGAGCCCACGATAGAGGTCTTAGCCAGGATATTCATGGTCTCTTGCACATAGTTCGCCTGACCCGAAGCATCGACGCGAAGCAGTGGTGATTGCGCCTTAACACTAGAGATATTCGCTACGCCTTTATTTAGCTTCACATTCGCAGACATAGAGCTGAAGTCCGTCTTTTTAACCTCAGGTTCAGCCGGTACTTCATCACCTTTAAACTTGGCATAGTTAGTTCGGATGATCTGAGCCACATTGATGCCGTTTACCGCACCATCAGTGAAAGTCATATTAATGCTACCCGCAAGGTTCTGTTTTAGCTTTTCAGGTATTAGGCTCTTACCTTTTAGGTCTACAGTGATATTACCCGTCCCCTCAAGCATCTCGTTGTCCGCTACATCTTTTAGAAGCGGTCCAACCTTAACCCCTGTTACCTTGGCATCAAAATCGTATGCTGGAACTGCACCTTTACCGTTCAGCACAGCTTTGGCATCGATACTGCCCTGATAAAGACGTGCTTTGAGGGCTTTAAGGTTCAATACCCCATCTTTAATTGCAACATTGGTAAATACGTTCTGCAGTTTTGTATTACTTGCTGTGAGCTTATCTATGGTGATGGTGCCGGCAACATCTACTGTTTTCAGCGCGCTTAGGTCAGGCTCAGTCGCCGCTTGATTGCCAGAAGTACCACTGCCTGAACTCGCAGCACCTTGCTCCGCAGGGGCCTGTTCGCCGGCTCCCGTCCATTCATCGACATTGATTTCTGGAGAGTGCAGTTTGAAACGCACCTTAGGAATATCCGCTAGGGTAACCTGGGTCGAGCCATCGAATTGCAGATCGTTTAGGGCAAGCTTGGCTAGCACTAGGTCGAGGTGGCTCTTGTTAAGATCAAAGCTAAGATCAGACTCAAGTCCGATGCTCATTGGCGTCTGAGGTAGTGCTTTGCCTTCAACGGTACCATTCATCTGCAGGCTATTTACGGACACCTTAGAAATCGCCTCGTCCACCAGCAGGTTGCCCGAAGCGACTAAGTTCTGAGTCATATCCGCCAATTTAGACTTAAGGCCAAACTGGAATGTCCCCGGCTCACCGAAACTAAAGCGGTTCAGATCAAGGGTAACGCGCTCTACATCCAGCTCAGGGCCATCAAGGCTTGCTTGAAGCGCAACCTCTTGAACGGCAAAGGTCTTTAGATCCTTCTCTAGTTTGGCCTGCAGAGCAGTGCTCATATCAAACTTATTGCCCGCGGCTACACCGTTGGCAGTAAGCTTAACGTTAGCAAATGATCCCAGAGCAAACTGGTCAAGATTCAGTTCGAATTTCTGTAGGTCAAAATCTGGCTGAGAGAAGCTACCGTTTACAGACACATCCTTGATTTGATAATCGGTAAAGTCTGCATTGGTCTTGGCATTTGCTTGACCAGAAATGGCAAACTTCTGCTCATTATTCACACCTTCAAAGCTAAAGGTGACCGGCGTCCATTGGTCAAACTCGAAGCTAGCGACATTCAGATTCACCTTCTCAAGTTTGGTATACAGACCCGCTGAATCATCTTTGATCTCCAGCAGTGCATTCTCGATATTTGCACCCTGCAGGCTGATGGTCCAAGGCTCAGCTGGAGCCGTCTCGGCTGGCGCTGTTTCTGTACTCGCTTGTTCAGCAGCAGCCGTCTCTTCTGTTGCAGGCGCAGTAAACACGTCTAGGTTGCTACTGCCGTCCGCCTTAGTTTCCAGATAAATTTGCGCGCCTTTCAGGGTCACATTACCCACCTGAAGCTCTTTATCGAGAAGCGGCAATACCGAGATATCTAGGCCTACCTCATCCACAGAAAGCATATTCGAAGAGCTGAAGCCTTGTGGGTTGCTCAAGGTCGTGCGTCCCAAAGTGAATCCGATGCTTGGGAAGAACTTCCAGCCAATATCACCTTCAATGGTGAGGTCGAGCTGAGTGTGCTTCTTGGTTTGTTCAACGATAAGCGGTTTGAACTGATTAGGGTCAACGAACAGCAATAGTGCGGCCACCGCCAGCACGATCAGCAGTATCGGAGTAAGGATAATGAGAGAGAACTTCTTCATCTTTTCTTCCCTGTATTTCTAAGACGAATCACAAACAAAAAATGGCACTGTTAAAGTGCCATTTAATTGAAGACCAAAAACTGAGGCTTGTAAGTAATAGTTTTCACTTACCTCATGGCAGATTTCTACAAACTACTAAGATTTCAGTAGTTTAGCAATATGAGCCTTAAGTACGTCAATGGCGATACGGTTCTTACCACCACGAGGAACGATAATGTCCGCGTACTGCTTTGAAGGTTCGATAAACTGCATAAACATAGGACGAACGGTTTTCTGATACTGATCCAGAACCGACTCCATGGTACGGCCACGCTCTTCTACGTCACGCTTAACGCGGCGCAGCAGACATACGTCAAGCGGAGTATCCATAAATACACTCGCGTGCATGATGTCACGAAGGCGCGGGTCAGTAAGAAGCAGGATACCCTCAAGGATGATTACCTTCTTCGGGGTCATGGTTTCTGTATTCGCTGTGCGGGTATGCTCAGAGTAGCTGTACTCTGGTACTTCAACCGAGTTACCTGCGATAAGTGATTGCAGGTGTTCACACAGAAGGTCATGGTCTAGGGCTTTCGGGTGGTCATAGTTGGTCTTTACACGCTCTTCCATACTCAGATGGCTTTGGTCGTTGTAGTACCTATCTTCCGTAATGACACCGATTTGGTCTGGGCCAACCTTGGCACGCAACTCATTATAAATCGTACTTGCAATCAGGCTTTTACCGGAAGCGGATGCACCAGCAATCCCCACAATTACACATTGGTTATTATCAGACATTGAATGACCTTGAAGAATAAAATTCGGCTAGTAAACCGTGTAATTATAGGGAGGGAAATAATTTGATACCAGCGCTTATATAAGAATACAGAATAGTTGCGCATTATTCGGACAGTTTAGAGCCTGCCCGAATAATCTAGCTGGTAAGTAGAGCTTAAACCGCCACGAATTGGATGGTGTCAGGCTTAGGTTTGCCGGTCCAATACAAACGGCTTACTACCTGCTCGGCAAGCTCAAGGTAGTGGGATGCTTGCTCTCCCGACTGCGGATTGAGCACGCTTGGGAAGCCTTGGTCGACATCTTGACGGACATTCACATGCAGTGGGATCTGACCTAATAGCGCCGCGCCTTTTTCTTGAGCCAGTTTAGCCGCGCCTCCAGTACCGAAGATATGCTCTTTAGAACCACAGTTTGAACAGATGTGGTAACTCATGTTCTCGACAATGCCCAATACAGGTACCTCCACCTTATCAAACATAGCGATCCCCTTAGAGGCATCTGCTAGCGCCACATCTTGCGGAGTGGTCACTACGATAGCTGCGGTGAGCGGGATCTGCTGAGCAAGAGTAAGCTGGATATCACCCGTGCCCGGTGGCATATCGATAATCAAATAGTCTAGCTCTCGCCACTGAGTCTCCTGCAGGAGCTGAGCCAGGGCTTTTGAGGCCATAGGACCACGCCAAACCGTCGCTTCATCATCACCCATCAAGTAACCGATAGATTGTGTTTGAACACCTAGAGCAACGATAGGCTGCATCCATTTACCGTCAACCACTTCCATCTGCGAGCCTTGACTGCCAAACATGAGTGGAATGGATGGACCGTAGATATCCGCATCTAGAACGCCGACTTTGGCACCATTTTGCGCAATGGCTAAAGCTAGGTTGACTGCGGTGGTAGATTTACCCACCCCACCTTTGGCTGAGGTAACCGCAATCACGTTCTTAACCTGATTGAGATTTGAAGGAACAACAGAGTCTAGTGCTTTGCAGGTACTGGTGATCTTGGTTTCCCACTGAGGCAGCGGATTTTGAATAAGCCAGGTTTCTAGATCTTGTTCTAGGCTGTTGAGCTTAAACGGAAATTCGATGGTCGCAGTGACACTGCTTTCATCAAGGGTAACCACACCCTGAACGCTGGCCCACTCTTCGATAAGCAGAGGATGAGAAAACTGATTGAGCCAGCTTTGAATACTTTGTAGAGATTCAGACATAAATGCTTCCTTTTTTAACCATCATAGTGCGCTATCAGAGAAAAATCAGCCATGAAAGCACTGTGGTTTTATATGTTGATCCTTTCCGTAGAGTCGGGCTTGGGGTAATATAGCGACCCAAAATGTAACCTATCTGCGAAAAGTAAAGTATGACTACAGAATTAAGAAAAATGCTTGTCACTTGTGCACTGCCATACGCCAACGGTTCAATCCACCTTGGTCATATGCTAGAGCACATTCAAGCTGATATTTGGGTGCGTTACCAACGCTTACGTGGCAACACGGTTAACTTTATCTGTGCTGACGATGCACACGGCACTCCAATCATGCTTAAGGCTCAGCAGATGGGCATCAGCCCAGAAGAGATGATTGCCGCGGTTAGCGAAGAACACCAGAAAGATTTCGCTGGTTTCAACATCAGCTTCGACAACTATCACAGCACTCACAGTGAAGAGAACCGCGAGCTGGCTTCTCAGATCTATCTTGAGCTGAAGAAAAACGGCTTTATTAGCACCCGTACTATTTCGCAACTGTTTGATCCAGAAAAAGAAATGTTCCTTCCAGATCGCTTTGTTAAGGGTACCTGCCCTAAGTGTAAATCTGAAGACCAATACGGTGATAACTGTGACAACTGTGGCGCAACCTATAGCACTACTGACCTAATTAATCCTAAGTCAGCGGTTTCTGGTGCAACACCTATCATGAAAGACTCTGAGCACTTCTTCTTCGACCTGCCTCAGTTTGAAAGCATGCTTCAAGAGTGGACTCGCTCTGGCTCGCTTCAAGCTGAAACAGCGAACAAGATGCAAGAGTGGTTCGAATCTGGCCTACAACAGTGGGATATCTCTCGTGACGCACCATACTTTGGCTTCGAGATCCCAGGCGAAAAAGACAAGTTCTTCTACGTATGGCTAGACGCACCGGTTGGCTACATGGCTTCGTTCAAGAACCTATGTAACAAGACCGAAGGCCTAGACTTTGACGAGTACTGGAAGAAAGACAGCAGCACTGAGCTTTACCACTTCATCGGTAAAGATATCGTGTACTTCCACTCTCTATTCTGGCCAGCAATGCTAGAAGGCGCAGGTTTCCGTAAGCCAAACAACGTATTCGTACACGGTTATGTAACCGTAAACGGCGCTAAGATGTCTAAGTCTAAAGGCACCTTTGTTAAGGCAAGCACTTACCTAGACCACCTAGACCCAGAGTGTCTTCGCTACTACTACGCGGCTAAGCTAAACAGCCGTATCGACGACCTTGACCTTAACCTTGAAGACTTCACCCAGCGTGTGAACTCTGACGTGGTTAACAAGATCGTGAACCTTGCTTCTCGTAACGCAGGCTTCATCACCAAGCGCTTCGAAGGCAAGCTTTCTGATACCTTTGCTGAGCCTGCTCTATACCAAGAGTTTGTTGATGCTGCTGACCGTATCGCTGAGCTATACGAGACTCGCGAATTTGGTCGTGCTATCCGTGAAATCACCGCACTGGCTGACAAAGCAAACCAATACGTGGATGAGAAAGCACCTTGGGTTGTGGCGAAAGAAGAAGGTAAAGACCAAGAACTGCAAGATATCTGCTCTGTAGGTATCAACCTGTTCCGCGTGCTTATCACTTACTTGAAGCCAGTAATGCCTGAGCTTGCGGCTCGCACTGAAGCCTTCCTAAACCAAAAACTGACTTGGGAAAACATCAGTGCTCCACTAACGGGTCATGAGATCACTAAGTTCAAAGCACTGTTTAGCCGTATCGACCCTAAAAAGGTTGAAGCTATGATCGAAGCATCGAAAGAAGATGCAGCGGCAGAAGCAGCGGCGAAAGAAAAAGCTGAGGCAGCAAAAACGGAAACTGAGCTGACTAAAGAGCCAATCGCAGACGAGATCGAATTTGATGATTTCGCTAAGGTTGACCTTCGTATTGCCAAGATTGTTGAGTGCGAAGAGGTGCCAAAGGCAAACAAACTTCTTAAGCTACAACTGGATATTGGCGGTGAAGTTCGTCAGGTGTTTGCTGGTATTAAATCAGCGTATAAGCCAGAGGATCTTGTAGGTAAGCACACCGTAATGGTGGCAAACCTTAAGCCTCGTAAGATGAAATTCGGTATGTCTGAAGGCATGGTTCTGGCTGCGGGTCCAGGTGGCGAAGATCTGTGGATCCTTGAGCCACACGAAGGCGCTAAGCCTGGCATGCGCGTGATGTAATCTCGCTGTCATTGAATAATAAAACCGGCTCTTCGTAGCCGGTTTTTTTGTGCCCTGATAATGCCAAATTGCACCAAAACTGGGCAACAGAGTTCTATTTATGGCGTATATTCAATGAGTTACTCTGGATTTAGCATGGCACGCTTTGTGCAACCTGTTTATTAGCTCAGCATGTTGTTGAAAAGGAGTTCGCCATGTTTATCGTGATCAGTGCCAGCTTGTGCGCCTTGTTAGTCGTTACCCTGCTTGTTAGACATGGGCAACAAGTGCGACAGAGCGACCGCAAGTACCAGCTTATCTGCGAGCTTAGAAACCTGATTGAGCTTTTGCGCGAGCATCGTACCTTAGCTCATACTCATCTTTGTGTGTGCGATATTCCTCCCTCCCAATGCAATGAGCTTAAGCATCGTATCGTAGATACCATATCTGCGCTGTTATCTAATGCGGAGATGAGTAAAAGGCCAATGCTCAGGTTACTCAGGAAACAGGTTCGGATACTGCTAGGAAACTGGCCTGAAATGACGCCGAGTCGCAGTCAGATGAGCCATAGTAAGTCGATACGCGTCTGCCTGTATTTAATAGACGAAATGACCCTGAGTTGGCTCATCGAATCGGAAAAATATGACCTGAGCGAGCGCTATTCGGCCCAGTGGAATCATATTATCGATAGTCTAGACGCACTCACCCGCTTTCAAATCGCCTTTGCTGATTATCTGGACGACAACCCAAAGGCTTTAGATAGGGTGACACTAAAAGCTCGGCTGCTACAAAGAAAGCTCAACCAACTTGGACTCATTGCACCACTCACTGTGAGCGCGCCAAGTTCAGCTACCGCTATGCGTTGGTTAGATGAGGTAGTGGATTCGAATGGTGGTTTACAAAGGCTGACACAGCAAGAGGTGATGAACGAATGCGAGGCTTTATCGCTGGTGATCTTTAGGGTCTACGATCATATGCTGCTGGATGTGGGAGAGGAGCTATCACACCCTCTCCCTGAACTAAGCTCGCTACACTAGCCCTCAACAACACGCATCAAAAGCTCGCCATCATACAGAGCCTGCTTGATCAGCGCCGCACCTGGCATGGTGGCGTTCTTAATAAAGCGACATGACACTATCTCTAGATCTTGGCAATAGATAGGCAAGGCCTGCTGTTTCACACAGTTAAAAATCTCTGGAAGCAGGAGGTCTTTAGCAGCATTGATATCACCGCCGATGAGCACCTTCTCTGGGTTGAACATATTCACTACCAGCGCCACAGCTTTCCCCAGATTTTGACCTAGCTCTTTAATCACGGACAGTGCTAGCGGATCGCCCTGATTGGCAGCTTCACAGATGCCCACCACAGTGAGGCCTTCAACAGTCAGTGAGGTTTTTTCTCCTTGCTGAATAAGCCCACGCACTTGACGCACGATAGCGCGCGCACTGGCAACGGTTTCAAGACAACCAGTATTGCCACAGTGACATTGTTTACCGTTAGCATCTATCTGAATATGGCCAAGCTCACCCACGTTACCCAAGCGACCTTCCAGAAGCTTATCCTCTAGAATGATACCTGCGCCTAAACCGTTGTGAACCGAGATAAGCACTGAGTTCTTGTTTTGCTGAGAGTTACCAAACAGCTTTTCAGCCAATGCCCAAGCACGGGTGTCGTTGGCAATAAATACCGGAAGTCCGGTCTCTTTAAACACCGCAGGGCCAAGCTCTAGCCTTTCCACATCGTAATATGGCATCTGCAACACAACCCCACTCTCGGAGTGAACCAAGCCTGGCAAGGTTATAGCGATACTGGTAACACGCTCTAGGTGTGCAGATTGCTGTTCAAAGAAACGATGTATTTCTAGGATAAGGCGCTTGAGTACATCGTCTTGATGCAGCTCTTCTATCTCCACTTGGCTTTGGACAATAACGTCACCACCCAATTCGTGCAAAGCGATAGAGAGATAGCCTCGCGCTAGACGCATAGAGAGAAATTGCCAACCCGAATTGTTAGTCTGTAGCCCGACCGCTGGACGGCCTCGACTAGTCACCTCTTGCACTATGGTCTCGTGCACAAGGTGAGCGTCGATAAGCTCACGGGTGATTTTGGTGATACTCGCCGGTGCTAACGCACTGAGCTTTGACAAGTCGATTCGCGAAATAGGACCAAACTGATCAATCAGTTGGTAGACCCTTCCAGCATTCACTTGCTTGATATAATCGATGTGGCCTGGTTGTGACGTGTACATATAGCCTCCGGATACGCCTATGTGCTATTTTTTTACACCTCGAAACAAATGTGAAGCGTAGTCATACAAAGGCGTGAGCCTGCTCACTTATCGCGCAGTATTCTTTTTCGAAGGCAGACCCAGATCAAACTGGGTTGCACACTTTAACCAATTTCTTCGTGCTTTGGTATTCATCAATAAAGCGATAGCCAGAATTGAGACCTTGCTGGTAGTCAAACAGTAGATCATCAACACTGCTCATCAGGGTCGAACAGCGAAGTGGTTGCTCTGGGATAATCTGCATCACATAGCAATCAGACGGTGGTTTCGCGATAAAGTCTTGAGTCAGTGCGTAAGTCTGATAATGGATCATCAACATATCTGCCAAACCCGCTTCAAACTCGTTACCCAGCAAATGTGCCACTCGATAGACATTATCGGCCCCAAACAGCCAACGTCCACCGTTTAGCATATCCACGCCCGGGCTTTTCTGCTTAAGCTTGCTTTGCTCTATCCTCTCATCGAGAAACTCACCGAAACTCTTTCTTCCCTGTCCAAGTGCGTCGCGCCACAAGCCTTGCACCGCCTCCACTGGCCTTTTGTACCACTCTTCATCAACAGGTACCGGCATAGTCGGAGTATCTAACAGCGGATGCTCGGGTTTTTCAGTTCGTATCACTATGATACTTCTCGATTCTCGTCGCCACGCTTCCTGAACCGGCACTGAGGCCGACACCCCGCCATCGACATAATGCTCACCATTAATATTTACTGCGCGGGATACCAGATTTGGGATAGCACAACTGGCTCTTAGAACATCGATCCAATTATGCTCAAGCATAGGGAGATAGGCATCCTTAAACTCTTCAACACGAGTGCTTGCCGCATAGGCGGTGCGCCCGTAAAGCATCTCGCGCCCCATATCCACATCAAGCTTGTACGGCGCATGACATATCTTATCTAGCGCCCAGTCCAGACCGATATAGTGTTTTTGGCGAATGAAGCTAAACAGGTTGAAGAACTTGTCGTCCGTTGTCAGATCTAACAAGAATGCTTTACCCAACTCAGGTTGCCTGCATAGATAAGCGCAGAGGTTCATGGCCCCAGCAGAGGTACCAAAGAAGGTGTGGAACGGGTCGAAGTTAGAATAGAGAAAGGCGTCTAAAACGCCTGCAGTAAAGATGCCTCTCTGCCCACCTCCTTGTGCGACGAGTGCCGTCTTACCACCGAGGTAGTCAGAGAAAACATCAGGTTGATATAGCGCGCCGTTTCCCCAGATTAAGCCGCTGTTATTCATAGCTAGCCGTTAGCCAAACAGAGCCATCATGCCAAAACCGATTAGAACCGCGAAGGTGGTTGTTACTATGGCGAGCGCCATCTTCAGTTCAGTGTCCATATACCTCTCCTTAGTGAACAAAGAAACCTTGAATACCTTAAGGTTATATCTATTTTCTAGCACCGTTGTGACAATCGCTCAAGAGTTGTTAAAAAATCGTGCAGAATTATGTAGTTACTGTCACAATTGAACTAGGTATTCACTATGGATGGTGTGGCATGAATCGAAATCTCCTTGGCCTAGCAGTAGCTCTAGCCTCTTTCAGTTCCGGCGCGTACGCGGAAGTCTATATTACCCCTCTAGTTGGTTATGGAATGGGTGGCACCTTTGAGGATGCTGAAGGTAACGATGCAGATATAGATAATGCTCTGGCCTACGGCATTTCTATCGAGACCGATGTAGAGAAGGGACGTCTTGGTCTATTTTATTCTCAACAAGATTCCGACGTGACAATCAACGGCCTTAATCTTGACTCTACGGTACGTTATCTCCATTTCCAAAGCGCTGTATTTAGTGAATTTAGGGAAAACTGGGGGGCTTACTTTGGATTGAGCCTGGGGGGCACACAGATCGATATACAGCGCGTAGACGCTGAGTATAAATTCTCTGCTGGCGTGTATACCGGGCTTGAGTACAAGTTCACCGACAACTTTGCACTACAAGGGCAACTGCGCTACCTAGGCACACTGGTCGATAGTGATTCTATCTCTTATTGCGAAGGAGACAGCAGCAGCACCAGTTGCCAATTCTTCTTTAAGAGCGATTGGATGTCTCAGTTTCAAGCTAACCTCGGCTTAACCTTCAGCTTCTGATCTCGGGATACTCAACCGGACGCATAACTGAAAAATAACATTTCACTAACGGAGTCGCGTTTACCTAGACGTTTACTCCGTTAGCCCTATTTTGGGTGATCTGGCTCTCAAATTTAATTTCAGCAGTTAATATAACCAAGTTACTACACCAATACAGACAAAGCCTCCACCCAATGCGCACCTCGTAACCAAAAGTTAGCTTTATTAGCTATTCCTCGCAGTTATTTATTCTTGCCACTGTACGGATAAAGCGATACTCTCGCCCTGTCCAATGAGTGATTAATTCTATTTTTCTCACTCAACCTATAAATCTATTGAAACATACATCCATATAAAAACACTTTATTAGAGAATAAAACTATTCAATTCCGTTATTGACCAATTATTCTTTTCCATTTTTAGTTTTTGATAGCAAAAGTTACTAATACTTTTCAAATATGTGTATGGCTTCATATCGAACACAACGAGAAGGAGTTTACATGAAGCGAGAGCAGTGGGGTTCCCGAACCGGCTTCATCCTAGCAGCAGTTGGCTCGGCGATCGGCCTCGGCAACATCTGGCGTTTCCCGTATATGGCTTATGAGAACGGCGGTGGTGCATTCTTTATCCCTTACATTTTTGCCATGCTAACAGCCGGTATTCCATTCATGATTATGGAATTCAAGATCGGTCAGAAGTATCGCGGTTCTGCACCAGCAGCACTAAAATCTATCAACCCTAAATTTGAATGGTTAGGTTGGTTCCAAGTAGGTATCGCAGCTTGTATCGCTGTTTACTATGTTGCAGTTATCGGCTGGTCTATCTCTTACCTTGGCATGTCTTTCAACCAAGGTTGGGGTACAGATACCAACGCCTTCTTCTTTAGCCAATATCTAAACCTAGGTGACAACTCACCTTCTAACCTTGGCTCTATCCAATGGAAGATTGCCGGTACTATGCTGATCGCTTGGGCGATCACCTACTCGGCTATCGTGGGTGGTGTTAAAGCAGGTATCGAACGTGCCGCTAAGATCATGATGCCTATCCTGTTTATCATGGTTCTAATACTGATTGGTCGTACTATCTTCCTACCAGGTGCATTAGACGGTGTTAACTACCTGTTCCAACCAGACTTCAGCAAGATCATGGATCTTAAGGTATGGGCTGCCGCTTACGGTCAGATCTTCTTTACCCTAAGTATCGGTTTTGCCATTATGCTGGCGTACTCTAGCTATCTGCCAGAGAAATCAGACATCAATAACAACGCCTTCATGACGGTATTGATCAACTGTGGCTTCTCTATCCTTGCCGGCATCATGATCTTCGCCGTCCTTGGCTTTATGGCTCACGAGCAAAGCAAAGAGCTTACAGATGTTGTTTCAGCGGGTGTTGGCCTAGCCTTCGTTACCCTACCTGCAGCAATTAACGAGCTTCCAGCGCCATATATCCTTGGCCCACTATTGTTCTTGTCACTGACTATTGCAGGTCTTAGCTCGCACATCTCGATCATCGAAGCTGTTACCTCAGCTATTATCGATAAATTCAAGATTGCTCGTAAAAAAGCGGCAACACTAGTGTGTGGTATCGGTGCGTTAGTATCGCTGGCATTTGCTACCAATGGCGGTCTACTGCTTCTTGACCTCGTCGACTACTTCACTAACCAGATCGGCATCGTACTGGCATGCTTTATCGAGGTTATTCTTGTAGTAATGGTAGTGAAAGCCGCTAACATCCGTAACTACGTAAACAATGTGTCTGACTTTAAGATTGGTGGTTGGTATGACATCTGCTTGAAGTTTGTAAGCCCAGCTATACTAGCTATCACCCTGTTTAACACCCTTAAAACTACTGTGACTGACGGCTACGGCGGTTACGCGCAGTCTGATCTACTTACTCTAGGCTGGGGCCTGCTTGCTCTGCTTGTAGTAATTGGGGTACTAATCAACACATTTAGCAAGAAGGAGGCTTAATATGACTACAGGTGCAATCATTATGATGGTACTTGGCCTCGCCATCACTTGGGGCGGCGCAGCCATCTGTATCAGAAAAGCAATGAACAAGCAGTAAGCTTGATTCGCAGACACAAAAAAGCCGAAGTTGATACTTCGGCTTTTTTAATGGATTCAAACTAGAAGCGGTAAGTTACACCGATAGCAGCACCAAACTTAAGCTTAGACTTGTCATGGATCTGCCATTCTGGGCTTACTTGGCCGTAAGCATTCCAGTTCGATGCAAAGTTCCAGTCTAGACCTAGTGGCACACGCAGACCGAAATCATCGTCCCACTCATACCAGCCGCCTGCACCTACATACCAATCAAAAGGTACATCCTGATCAAAGCTACCTTTAACGATATGGTAATCAAAAGCCATACCATCGTTACCGATGGAAAGTGCAAAACGGTCATCAAACTTTGCTACTGCACTCAGGCCTTGGTCAAACGCCATACCTACTTTCACATCTGCAGCTTTGGCCGCACCTACATAGGTCGCCACGCCACCTAGCACTAGAGTCACTAGCGCTAACTTGCCGATATTCACTCCGTCTATCCCTTAAATATTCACAAACTGCGCTTATTCTACCCAAATATCGGTACATTTTGTCAGTCATTTGCAAGAAGATGTATTTTTTGAGAACCGGTACACCCTTGCTGGCTAGGGCTTCCATAACAAAAAGCTATGTATAGTATGAGTGTTTTGCGAAACCCTTTGTTTAGGCACAAAAAAAGAGGGCTTAAAGCCCTCTTTTTAAACAGTGGTTACTGAGAATGATTAGCCGTGGTTACGGATCCACTCATCCATTTCAGTTTTTAGGTTGTCAGACTTAGTACCGAAGATAGCCTGAACACCACCTGCTACAACTACTACGCCTGCTGCGCCTAGTTGCTTCAGTTTGTCTTGGTCAACTGCGTCTGTGTCAGCTACTGCTACACGTAGACGAGTGATACATGCGTCAAGACCAGTGATGTTACCTTTGCCGCCGAATGCTGCTACTAGTTCGCCACCCATTTCAGAGCTAGAAACTGTAGATGCTTCTTCAGATTCGTCTTCGCGACCTGGAGTCTTAAGGTCCATCGCCTTGATTACTGCGCGGAATACTACGTAGTAGATAGCTGCGTAAACAAGACCAGTAACAACCATGATGCCTAGCTTCTGAGCGTTACCAGACAGAACGATGAAGTCGATTAGACCGTGTGAGAATGAAGTACCGTGTACGAAACCGATAGTGTTCGCTACGAAGTATGCAGAACCAGCTAGTAGAGCGTGGATTGCGTATAGTACTGGTGCAACGAATAGGAACGAGAATTCGATAGGCTCAGTGATACCTGTTAGGAACGAGGTAAGTGCTGCTGATGCCATGATACCCATTACTTTAGCGCGGTTCTCTGGCTTAGCAGAGTGAGCGATAGCAATCGCTGCTGCTGGTAGACCGAACATCTTGAACATGTAACCACCAGCTAGCTGACCGAAGCCGTTGCCTGCTGCACGAGATGCATCGTCAGCAACTAGGTAACAAGTTAGTACGCCAGTTTGTGGTTCGCCTGCTGCGTTCACACAAGAACCTGCTTCGAAGAAGAAAGGTACGTTCCAAACGTGGTGCAGACCGAATGGGATTAGCGAACGCTCAACGATACCGTAGATACCGAATGCAACCTGTGGGTTTTGGTTCGCTGCCCAATGAGAGAATGCAGAGATGCCGTTACCGATTGGTGGCCAGATGAACGCTAGAACGATACCTAGTGCGATAGCTAGGAAACCAGTGATGATAGGCACAGCACGCTTACCAGCGAAGAAGCCTAGATACTCTGGAAGTTGGATCTTGAAGAAGCGGTTGAATGACCATGCAGCCACACCACCCACAAGGATACCACCTAGAACACCAGTATCGATTTTATCAACGCCCATTACTTCTGCCATAACAGAAAGAGTCGCCGCCATGATACCGTAGCCAACGATTGCAGCTAGACCTGCAACACCGTCGTTATCAGTGAAGCCTAGTGCTACACCAACAGCAAATAGAAGTGCCATCTGGCCGAATACCGAGCCACCAGCTTGTTCCATAAGGTTAGATACGACGCTTGGGATGAAGCCTAGGTCGGCTGCACCAACACCTAGTAGGATACCTGCAACTGGAAGTACCGATACTGGTAGCATCAGTGACTTACCAACTTTTTGCAGGCTCGCAAAAAGGTTCTTAAACATGTTTATGCTCCTGAATTGTATTTTTTTAAATTATATGGGTACTAACGGCTTACCCCCGTAGCCTCGATGTTAGACACCCAGAAATATGTAACCACATGAAGGATTATATTTTTCGCCTCTAAATATATATTGATGCGCCTCAACTTTCTTCATTCGCCAAAAACCAATCTTAAAAAAGCCATTCCAGATCACACTTAACTTTGATTTTTTAACAGCAACAAGTCCAACATAAACCTTTGTTTTAATTAATTATAATAAGAAAAATATCAGTTTTTTTTATGTTTTATGAGGCGAATTATTACTTATTTCTCGGGCAAAAATTTATTCATTAAACAGTGTGACGCCGATTTTAAACCCAACCAGTAAACATAAACAATAATAGTAAAAACATTAGAAAGTGGAATAAAAAAGGGGCTTAAGCCCCTTAATTGAACAAAAACTAACTTAGCGCCGCAAAAAAAGATCTTTGAAGTTTTGGGTGGTTTTTTCAGCAACTTGACCTAACGAAGCCTCTTTTAGGTTAGCAATATAGCTTGCTACCTCAACAACATAGGCCGGTTGGTTCTCTTTTCCGCGATGTGGTACAGGTGCAAGGTAAGGAGAATCGGTTTCTATCAGCAATCTTTCTAGAGGAATGGCTTTAACTACCTCTTTTAGCTCTGTTGCCTGGCGGAAGGTCACTATTCCTGAGATAGAAATATAGAAACCCAACTCCATAGCTTGCTGTGCAAAGTCTAGATCTTCTGTAAAGCAATGGATAACGCCACCACAACGCTCTGCCCCTCCCTGCTTCAGCAGGTCAAGAGTTTCTTTGCGCGCTTGTCGGGTATGGATAATAAGCGGTTTGTTGACCTCTACGGCCAAGTCAATCTGTTGCTCAAAACGCTCTAGCTGGAGGGATTTGGTTTCGGGCTTGTAATGAAAATCCAGTCCTGTCTCACCGATAGCAACTACCTTAGGGTGCTGGGCAAATTTCTTAAGCGTTGCGAGGTCAAACTCACTCTCAACATCCAATGGGTGTACACCTGCAGAGGCGTGCACGTTATCAAATGGAGTGATCATCTCTATCATGTTAGGGAACGCATCTAGGGTTACACCTACCGAGAGCATTTCACTCACATTTGCTTGTGCGGCTTTAGCAATCACATCGCTTACGCCTTGATGCAGGTCTTCGTAATTGAGTTTGTCTAAATGACAGTGAGAATCTACAAACATAATCTTTCCGTATTAAAAAAGCGCACTCGAGTGCGCTTTGATTAGTGCTCTACTATATAGGTTAGCACTTACTTTCTATTAACCATTGGCTGATCAGTAGCTCCTGATTCAAGCCCGTGTGTGTGGTAAGTTGCTCAACAAGCTGATTTAGCCTTTGAGCCATATCGAATGCTTGCTGGTAGTCTAGCTTGGACTTAAGCGAATGCAATGTCTGATGCGACTCTACTGACTGAGTTGGTGCAAAATAGCTCTTTTGCAATTCAAGCAGTGAAATACTGATGGCCGAGAGTAATGAAATCGCATCTCCCTTCAACACAACCGAAGTAAAGTCATTTGGATGAGCAAAGTTGGCTTGCAAGAACTGCTCTAAAGCAGCGAGAGATTGCTCAAACGCATCATTCTTTTTACCAAACTCAAGCAGTTGTAGTGGCGCTCCTGCGCACAGCACCTTGTATAGCTCAGGCATATTACCCTCGCCTTGCTTATCTAGCCAACTAGACAGCTCATCTAGCATCGGGGCTTCAATATGCCAGTGTTGGCATCGCGATTTAATGGTCGGCAACAGCCTATGCGGTTCAAAGCTACTTAGGATAAACACACACTGCTCTGGTGGTTGCTCTAGGGTTTTGAGTAGCGCGTTCATGGCTGCTTCTGTCATGCGCTCTGCGGGCGAAATCACGATTATTCGCAAGCCGTTCAGCTGAGAGGACTCAAGGGCATAACGATTACAGTCACGAATCTGATCCACAGAAATGCTCGACTTACCCTCTAGTGGAGACACCTGATGTAGGTCGGGGTGAGTACCCGCTTCCACTAAAGAGCAGACGTGGCAAAAGCCACAAGGCTCATTACTACTGTTAGTACAGAGCAAGGTTGCAGCCAGAGAGTCAATCACCTCATGGGCACCCATCCCTTGGGAGGCGCTGACCAGTAGTGCACTCGGAAGAGTGTCCTGTTCAAGGGCTTGAGTAAGCTTTTCCCAAGTAGGTTTCAGCCACGGATAGCTAATGCCAAACATGGTTATTGACTCTCTAACCAATTATTCAGCTTGCCGCGAATATCTTCCGCTACCTGCTCAATACTCTGGCTCGCATCTATGATAAGGATATTGTCGTTAGCATTGGCAAGCTCAAGGTATCGCGCGCGAGCTCGTTCAAAAAAGCTGATATCCATCTTTTCAATGCGGTCTAGTTCGCCGCGTCCGCGGGCGCGCTCTAAGCCAAGCGTTGGGTCGATATCCATATACAAGGTCATATCGGGCTCGAAGTCGCCTAAGCTAATGGCTTTTAGTGAAGCCATAGTTTCAGCCGGAATTTGGCGGCCTCCACCTTGATAGGCTTGAGAAGAAAGGTCGTGTCTGTCCCCAACTACCCAGTTGCCCTGCTCAAGAGCCGGTTTGATAACGGTTTCAACCAGTTGTACTCGAGCGCCATACATAAGCAGAAGCTCAGTAATGTCCTGTACCTCTTCGCCTTCGGTCTCTTCTTTCACTAAAGCGCGCATCTTCTCTGCAAGCACAGTGCCTCCTGGCTCGCGAGTAGAGGTGATCTCTGTGACGCCGTGTTGTTTTAGAACCTCATGAATCGCTGAGATAGCGGTACTCTTACCCGCTCCCTCCAGTCCTTCTACAACAATAAACTTTCCTAGACTCACTTACGCGCCCTCAACTTTCTTAGATATTCTTGAACTGCTCGGTTATGGTCGCGCAGATTTTTTGAAAAGACATGGCCACCTTCGCCGCTGGCCACAAAATATAGATATTTGCTGTCATCAGGGTCAACCGAAGCGGCAATCGCCTCTTCACCCACCATAGCAATTGGTGTTGGTGGTAAACCAAAGATGGTGTAGGTGTTGTAAGGGGTCGGAGTTTGCAGGTCACGCTTACGAATATTGCCCTGATATTTATCACCCATACCGTAGATCACGGTCGGGTCGGTTTGTAATCGCATACCGATATTCAAGCGGTTCACAAATACCGAAGAAACCAGTGGGCGCTCTTCTGGAACTGCCGTCTCTTTCTCGATAATAGAAGCCAAGATAAGGGCTTCATAGGCATTCTTAAGTGGCAGTTTCTCCTGACGCCCGCCCCAGTACTTTTCTAGGGTTTGATTAAGCGAAGTGTTGGCGCGACGCATAATGTCGAGATCGGACATTCCTACCGTATAGTGATAGGTATTGGCCAGGAACAAGCCTTCTAATTTGTCACGCTCTATACCTAGCTCCTTTGCAATCTCTTGCTCAGACATATCCACTGTGGAATGCACTAGGTGCGGCGCCTCATCAAACTGAGTGCGCCACTCTTTAAAGGTACTACCTTCGACAAAGGTGATACTAAACTGCGCTTCTTTACCATTAACCAGAGACAGTAGCGCTTCTTTCAAACTCAGATTTGGCTCAAGCTCGAAGGTACCTGCTTTAAGTTGGGTCACCTCAGGGTGAAGACGGCGAATAAGCTTGGCCACATAATCTGCATCAGCAGATTGAATCCAGTTATCGGTTTCAAATCGGCGCAAAATGGAATTAAAAGACGTGCCCGATTCGATAGTGACTAGGGTAGGTTCTTGAATGCTTACTGTTTGTCCCAAGTAAGTATCCATTTGATTCTTGACATAAAAAACTGCGCCGGCTGCCACAACGACTAGGCAAACGCAGAGCAGTAATAACTTTTTAAACACTATTAATCCTCTCCTGTAGATCACGAGTGATTATACCTATCGGGAAAGATTTGTGGGTGATTTTTGTGACAGGAGCGATGCCAAGGATGGCATTAGTAATAAATACTTGGTCCGCCGACAACAGATGGTCTAACTCGAACTCGCCAATAATGACCTTAAGTCCCATGTTCTGCGCATCTATCATCACTAATCGGCGTGCAATTCCGGCCACACCTGCTTTTTCAATGCTAGGGGAATAGAGAGTATTGCCTTTAACCCAGAAAAGGTTCGCCATGGTAGTCTCAACGATATGGTTGTTGATATCCAGCACTACCCCATCGGGCATATCTTGCTGCTCCATATCGGCTTTCATTAGCACCTGCTCTAAGCGGTTATTGTGCTTGCGACCGGCAAGTAAAGGATTGATACCCAGTTTATGCTCAGCTATTCCCAACTCAATCCCTTCAAGCTGCCAAAAACTATAGTGAGAGGGATAATCAAAGTTTGAGATTACTATGGTTGGCTTGTTTATTCCCTGCGGACTGTAACCTCGACCGCCACTACCTCTGCTTACTAATAGTTTTACACCGCCAAGCCCTTCAGATTTAGCTGCGGTTTCCACCCACTCTCGCACCTGTTTCCAGTTTGGTTGCGGTATCTGTAGTAGCGTCAAGCAGTCTTGCATTCGCTCGACATGCAAAGACCAATGCTCTGGTTTGCCATCTATGGTGCGGATTGTGGTAAAGCCACCGTCCCCGTAGTTAAAACTTCTGTCCGTTGCGTCTATTTGGTCCGAGATTACGCCATTTATCCATATCATGGGGCTGATTCCCTAAGGGCTAAAAACAAAAAAGGTCAGAGCCAATTTCATCGAAATTGAGTCTGACCTGACAATTCTAGCGAATTTTTAGACGGTTAGATTAGATCTTTTTGAAGATCAATGAACCGTTAGTACCACCGAAGCCGAATGAGTTACATAGAGCGTACTCTGTGTCTAGATCCTTCGCTTCGTTTGGCACTAGGTCAATACCTAGCTCAGCTGCGCGAGGGTCCATGTCATTTAGGTTGATCGTAGGTGGAGCTTTCTGATCCAGAAGTGCTTTCACTGTGATGATAGCCTCAACTGAACCCGCAGCACCTAGAAGGTGACCAATCATAGACTTGGTAGAAGATACCTTAACTTGAGCCGCACCTGCTTCGCCTAGTGCGCGCTTAACGCCCATAAGCTCTGCAACATCACCTGCTGGAGTTGAGGTGCCGTGCGCGTTGATGTAACCCACTTGCTCACCTGTGATACCAGCGTCACGCATTGCTGCTTCCATCGCCAGTGCACCACCAGAGCCATCTTCACTTGGAGAGGTCATGTGGTAAGCATCTCCACTCATACCAAAGCCAACAAGCTCACAGTAGATATCAGCGCCACGTGCTTTAGCATGCTCGTACTCTTCTAGAACCATGATGCCCGCACCGTCACCAAGAACGAAACCGTCACGACCAGAATCCCATGGGCGAGATGCACCTTGTGGGTCTTCGTTGTTAGTAGAAAGCGCTTTTGCAGCACCGAAGCCTGCCATACCCATAGGGGTAGAAGCTTTCTCAGAACCACCTGCAACCATAGCGTCTGCATCGCCGTATGCGATCATACGAGCAGCATGGCCAATGTTATGAAGGCCAGTAGTACATGCTGTTGAGATAGCGATGTTTGGACCGCGAAGGCCACGCATGATAGATAGGTTACCTGCAACCATGTTAACTATGGTTGATGGTACGAAGAATGGGCTTACTTTACGTGGGCCACGGTTAGTAAGAGTTTGGATACCGTTTTCGATTAGACCAAGGCCACCAATGCCCGAACCAATCGCAACACCTACGCGTGCGCAGTTCTCTTCTGTGATTTCTAGGCCAGAATCATCTAGCGCCTGAACACCTGCTGCAATGCCGTACTGGATGAATAGATCCATTTTACGAGCATCTTTTTTAGACATGTACTCTTCGCAGTTAAAGTCTTTAACCATAGCTGCAAAGCGTGTAGAGAAATCGGTAGTGTCAAAGTGCTCAATATTTGAAACACCACTTTGACCAGATAGCAGGGCTTTCCAAGAAGATTCAACGGTGTTGCCTACCGGTGACAACATACCCATACCAGTGACAACAACACGACGCTTGGACACGATATAACTCCGGGATTGATTTGATTTAAAAGAAAGGTAGCTAGGGATAGCTAAAGAGAAATCAGGCGGTCATGAGTGACCGCCTGAAAGGAGAATTACTGAGCGCTGTTTACGTAGTCGATAGCAGCTTGAACAGTAGTGATTTTCTCTGCTTCTTCGTCTGGGATCTCAGTGTCGAACTCTTCTTCTAGAGCCATTACTAGCTCAACTGTGTCTAGAGAGTCAGCGCCTAGATCGTCAACGAAAGATGCTTCGTTCTTAACTTCTGCTTCGTCAACACCTAGTTGTTCAACGATGATTTTTTTTACACGTTCTTCAAGATTGCTCATTTTTTATTTCCTATACAAGAAGTCGCTTAATGCGATGTTTTGCGTAGTTTATTCGAAAGTAAGAAAGTTGCAAGGGCATCCTTGCTGGTCAAACCACAATTTTGCGATTTTAACCGATTTTCCACGCAATATTGACTTATATCATGTCAATATTGCATGAAATTAAACCATGTACATGCCACCGTTTACATGTAGCGTTTCACCTGTGATATAGGCTGCATCTGGAGACGCTAGGAACGCCACAGCTGCTGCAATTTCACGAGGATCACCCAAACGACCTGCCGGTACAGACGACAGTGTAGCAGCACGCTGCTCGTCGTTTAGTGCTTTAGTCATATCTGTTTCGATAAAGCCCGGAGCTACTGTGTTTACTGTAACGCCACGAGACGCCACTTCACGTGCCATAGACTTAGTGAAACCGATAACGCCCGCTTTCGCTGCTGCATAGTTAGTTTGACCTGGGTTACCCATGGTGCCAACTACAGAGCCAACATTGATGATACGGCCACATTTCTTCTTCATCATGCCACGTAGTACTGCTTTAGACAAACGGAAGATTGAAGTCAGGTTAGTGTCCATAATATCTGTCCACTCGTCATCTTTCATGCGCATTAGCAGATTATCGCGCGTGATACCTGCATTATTAACCAAGATGTCCAGTGGACCGAACTCTTCAGTGATCGCCTTAAGCACAGATTCGATAGACGCAGGATCAGTTACGTTCAGCGCCATACCCTTGCCATTGTCGCCGAGATACTCAGAAATAGCTGCTGCGCCATTCTCGCTGGTCGCTGTGCCGATTACTGTCGCGCCACGCTCAACCAAAGTCTCAGCGATTGAACGACCGATACCACGGCTTGCACCCGTTACTAGTGCGATTTTTCCTTCAAGATTCATTATTCGTTGCTCCAAAACTTATTATTTCGCGGCTTCAAGAGAAGCTGCGTCATTTACTGCTGCCGCACTTAGTGACTTAACGATGCGCTTAGTCAGGCCTGTAAGAACCTTGCCTGGACCTAGCTCTAGTAGTTTCTCTACGCCTTGCTCGTGCATAGACTGAACCGTCTCAGTCCAACGTACTGGGCTGTATAGCTGACGTACAAGCGCTTGCTTAATTACCGCTGGATCCGTTGCCGCTTCAACGTCAACGTTGTTGATTACTGGCAGTGCTGGAGTATTAAACTGGATAGATTCTAGCGCTTCAGCTAGCTTGTCAGCCGCTGGCTTCATCAATGCACAGTGCGAAGGTACAGATACAGGCAGTGGAAGTGCACGCTTAGCGCCCGCTTCTTTACATAGTGCGCCCGCACGCTCTACTGCATCTTTGTTACCTGCGATAACAACCTGACCAGGAGAGTTGAAGTTTACTGGAGAAACAACTTCACCTTGCGCTGCTTCTTCACACGCCTTAGCGATCTCTTCGTCGCCTAGACCGATGATAGCGTACATAGCGCCAGTACCTGCTGGTACCGCTTGTTGCATTAGTTGGCCGCGTAGCTCAACTAGCTTGATCGCTTCTTTGAAATCAATAACGCCAGCACAAACTAGTGCTGAGTATTCACCTAGGCTGTGACCCGCGACTAGTTCCGGAGTTGCTAGACTTTGCTCGTTCCAAACGCGCCAGATCGCAACAGATGCTGCAAGAAGTGCAGGCTGAGTGCGTTGCGTTTGGTTTAGGTCTTCAGCTGGGCCGTCTTGAATAAGTGCCCATAGGTCATAGCCAAGAACCTCAGAAGCTTCAGCAAATGTTTGCTTTACTACTTCGTGCTGCTCGCCAAGCTCTGCCAACATACCCAGGCTTTGAGAACCTTGTCCTGGGAAAACAATTGCAAATTTGCTCATAATTCGTCCTTAAGCTTTGCTTATATATTTAAAAAGAAGTGCCTGAGCACTTCTTTGCTATTCGTGGGTACTCTCTAAGTTAGAACTTTACCAGAGCTGAACCCCAAGTGAATCCGCCGCCAAACGCTTCAAGAAGCAGGGTTTGACCACGCTTAATTCGACCATCACGAACTGCTTCATCTAGCGCAGTAGGTACGGTTGCTGCCGAGGTATTACCGTGACGATCAAGAGTGATAACCACTTGGTCCATCGACATTCTCAGCTTCTTAGCCGTTGCTGAGATAATGCGAAGGTTCGCTTGGTGTGGCACTAGCCAGTCCAGCTCTTCCTTCTCCATATTGTTCGCTTTAAGGGTATCGGTTACTAGGCGTGAAAGCTGAGTCACCGCTACCTTGAATACTTCATTACCTGTCATGTGAAGCCACTTATCGACTTCACCGCCACGTACTGGCATCTCTAGACTTAAAAGATCGCCATAACGACCGTCTGCACCTAGGTGAGTAGACAGAATACCCGGCTCTTCGCTCGCGCCGACAACCACAGCGCCCGCACCATCACCAAATAGGATAACGGTAGAACGGTCGATGTCGTCTACAGACTTAGACAGTGCGTCTGAGCCAATCACTAGGATGTTTTTACACATGCCAGAGCGGATATGTTGGTCTGCAATAGACAGGGCATAAACAAAGCCTGTACATGCAGCCGCTACGTCGAAAGCACCGCAACCCGGGATTTCAAGCATACCTTGGATTTGGCAAGCTGATGATGGGAAGGCGTGACTACCACTGGTGGTCGCAACGATGATCAGGTCGATATCGTGTTTATCGATACCCGCCATTTCGATTGCGTTCTTAGCGGCAATAAAGCCCATATCGGCAACGGTTTCATCTGGCGCTGAAATACGACGCTCTTTGATACCAGTACGAGCAACGATCCACTCGTCGCTGGTATCTACCATTTTTTCTAAATCTGCATTTGTGCGCACTTGTGAAGGCAAATAGCTGCCTGTGCCTAATATTTTGCTGTACATGAAGACTATTGTTGCCTCTCGAGTAAAACGGTTTCCAAACGATCACTAATACGACTCGGTACCTGTCGTTTGACTTCGTGAACTGCCTCTAGAATTGCATTGATGATAGCAGTTTTATCCGCACTTCCGTGACTTTTGATGACAATGCCGCGCAATCCTAGCAAACTTGCACCATTATACTGGTCGGGGTTCATCTGTTTGAGGTCAGAAATCAACCCACCAAAGAAGATTTTTGCTAGCCAAGATTTAAATTTGGACTGGCACAAGTGGCGCTTAAGGTGCTCTAGGAATAGATTTGCCACCCCTTCTTGCGCTTTTAGACACACATTTCCCACGAATCCATCGCAAACCACCACATCAGCCTCATCATGAAGGATCTGGTGGGCTTCAACAAAGCCGGTGTAATTGATGGAGTGAGCAGAACTGAGCATATCCGCGCAAGATTTAACTAGATCGTTCCCTTTAACCTCTTCCGCGCCCACATTCAAGATGGCCACGCGAGGCGTGCGGCCTAGGTGTTGCTCCGCCAGTGCTGAGCCCATAACTGCGAACTGGAAAAGGTGCTCTGCTTCGACCGAGACATTCGCTCCAAGGTCCAGAAGCCATACCTTTTGCCCGCTACGAGTAGGTAGTGATGAAACAAGCGCCGGTCTTTCGATACCAGGAAGCAGTTTGAGTCGATAACGAGACAGCGCCATTAAAGCGCCAGTATTACCTCCGCTGACGCACGCTTGCGCCTGCTGAGATTCAACAAGATCGATAGCTTCCCACATCGAACTACCCTGACCACGACGTAAAGCTCTAGACGGTTTTTCCCCATCAGAAATAACTTTGTCGGTGTGCTGGATTTGAATGCGGTCTTTGGGATAGGACCCAATAGAGGTGAGCTCGGGAAGGATAAGGGATTCATCCCCTACTAAAATGACTTTCAGCTCTGGGAAAATAGACAATGCCTGCACGGCGGCAGGCACTGTAATGCGAGGACCGAAGTCCCCGCCCATTGCATCAAGTGCAACGGTAATCGTTCGCAAAAGGCAACCTTACTTGTTGATTACCTTTTTGCCACGGTAGTAACCGTCAGCAGTCACGTTGTGACGTAGGTGAGTTTCACCTGAAGTTGCGTCTACAGATAGTGCAGCTGTAGTTAGCGCATCGTGTGAACGACGCATGCCACGCATTGAACGTGATTTTTTGCTCTTTTGTACGGCCATTGACCCTACTCCTTTGTCTGTGCTTTTAAGCTTTTTAAAACTTCGAACGGGTTTGGTTTCGATTCCTCAATTTCTTCAGGAAGCTCACCAAATACCAAGTTACTTGAATCAACGCTACAGTCAGACAGATCGTGCATTGCTACCTGTGGTAAACCAAGAATGAACTCGTCTTCAACTAGTTGTATTAGGTCGCATTCACCGTACTCGTTCAGATCTACCAAATCGTACTCTTCCGGTGCGTTCTCTTCAGTCTGCTCACCTTTATTAGGTGTGTAGACGAATTGAACTTCACACAAGTGTGTGAAAACCTCATTACAACGCTGACACTCTAATTCGACTTCGACGTTAGCTTTACCAGAGATAACGACTAGTCGCTGTTCATCCAAACCAAAGGACAATTGAACATCTGCATCGCGTTTTACGCTTTCGACCGACTCATTCAAGCGCTTGAGCAGACTGACTTGGATGATGCCATCGTAGTCCAATCGTTTCTGAGCTGCTTTACTCGGGTCAACCGTTCGCGGTATTTTTACCTTTTGCATAGGGCGCGAATATTATCTTTGAAATTGAATTTAGTCAAAGGAAAACAACAAAAAATTAATCATTTTTTGTACATTTACTCGCGCGTTATTTAATAGAGTTCGATAGAGCGAAATGCCCTCACCACATCTATCTTTTGCGAGCCCCTACTATTCTACAACAAGATACTGAGAAATCTGCTAATTTATGCCAATCAATAAGCCAACACTAAGTAGTGATATGACCGATTATCAGCTGGTTCTCGCTTCCACCTCGCCATTCCGTGCCGAGATTTTAAAAAAGCTCCAACTTCCCTTTTTGATCCTTTCGCCAGATTTTGACGAAACACCGCTAAAAGATGAAACTCCACAGGAGTTGGTGATTCGTTTGGCCGAAGGCAAGGCAAGGTCCTGTCACCTACCCGAAGGCAACCACCTAGTGATAGGTTCGGATCAGGTGTGCGTGGTAGATGGCAAGATATTGGGTAAACCGCATACTCGTGAAAAAGCTATTGCTCAGTTAAAGGCGCAGAGCGGGAAATCTATCTGCTTCTATACAGGACTGGCACTGTTTGATTCATCGACAGGTGCAACTGAGACTAAGCTGGATACCTTTGTTGTGCACTTTAGAGACCTTACCGATAAGCAGATCGCCGCATATGTAGATAAAGAGCAACCGCTGAATTGTGCTGGGAGTTTTAAGAGCGAAGGCTTGGGAATTACGCTGTTTAGTCGGCTTGAAGGTAAAGACCCGAATACGCTGATTGGGCTACCACTGATTGATTTGGTGGGTATGTTGGAAAGTAAGGGTGTTGCGGTACTGGGTTAATGCGTTTGAAGGTTAGTCTGTTCGTACTATAGATACCTGATAAGCTTCGCGTTCCGGTATGACGAGTTTCATTTAAGTGAAGTATTCGACTAATCATCCAACGTCATCCCGGAATGCCGGCCCAGCGGAAATTGTGACAACAATTATCCGGGATCTTCAAACCATCAAAGCCCTGAGAGTTAACCCTTAACTCTCAACCCCTCAACAGCCTTAACCAATTTCTTCTCCATCGGCGCTTTGATTTCCATCTCCTCACCACTGCCTGGATGAACAAACTTGATATGCGCAGCATGCAAGAACAGGCGGTCTAGCCCAACTTTTCCAGTGTAAGCATCAAAACGGCGGTCACCGTATCGGTCATCCCACGCAATTGGGTGGCCGGTATATTGGGTATGCACACGGATCTGATGAGTACGACCGGTAATTGGGCTTGCTTGAATCAAGGTCGCTTGATTGAGTTTCTCAATGATCTTAAAGCGAGTTTCGGAAGGCTTACCGTTCGGGTTCACGCGAACAATGCTGTTAACTTCATTCTTAAGAAGCGGTGCCGTTACTTTACGAATCGAAGACTTCCACTCACCCATCACAAGAGCAAAGTAATACTTCTGTACTGTCTTCTCACGGAACTGCGCTTGCAGATGACGAAGAGCTGAGCGCTTTTTAGCAACCAACAAGATGCCTGATGTATCACGGTCGATACGGTGCACAAGCTCCAAAAACCGAGCCTGAGGACGAAGAGCACGAAGCGCCTCGATTGCGCCAAACTTTAAACCACTGCCGCCATGTACTGCCGTACCCGAAGGTTTATTAAGAATAAGCATATGCTCATCTTCAAAAATGATGCAGTCTTCTAACTCAGCAACTTTGTTCAGCTTAGTGCTAAGACCAGGATTCTCTTCCTCTTGAGGAATGGTCACCGGAGGGATACGCACAAGATCACCGGCTTGAAGCTTATACTCTGCCTTAACGCGCTTTTTGTTCACACGCACCTCACCCTTGCGCACGATTCGGTAAACCATGCTCTTAGGAAGTGCCTTTAATTGATTGCGAAGAAAGTTATCGATTCGCTGTCCAGCCATGTCAGAATCAATCTCGACAAACTGCACTTGGGTTCTAATTTCACTCATTTCGTTAGTCTAACATTCAAAGTTGCTTTAAATCACATATTTCAAAACAAAAGCGGATCGCTCATAACTTAATCAGAAGCGATGAATCAATTTTGAAAACCTGTGTACAACTTTCTGGATAAAAATAATTTCAAACTGTGATCTTGATGCGAATCGCCCACAAATCAGGCATCTACGGCGATCCCTTTATCTTTTTTTAGTTTTTTTCTGACGCTTTGTTTGAAAGCTGATTGCTGTGAATTAGTGACACTGTTATAGTTCGTCAATCAATCTAATCGCTCAGTAATATTCTACAGTTTACTCATCGATTTATTGACCAAAAGATCGAAGTCGCTTGTTCTTTTTACCAATGCAGCGTAAGGCATAAGACATTGAAATTGAACAAACTTGTCGCTCGACTTCTACCTTTCGATGCAGAGTTCGACTGCACCTTTTTCGCAGATCATGTTTTGGATTTAACGAATCATGATGACAAAAGTGCCCGCGAGCATCCCTTCCAGCCGTGAGGTTGCAAGATATAACCACGGGATCGGCACCATCGAAAGACTACAGCGACACAAATAAAAAATATTGAAAGAAATACAACGAGATTTTTAATGAAAAGAATGTTGATTAACGCAACTCAAAAAGAAGAGTTGCGTGTTGCCCTCGTTGATGGACAGAAGCTGTTTGATCTTGATATTGAAAGCCCTGGCCACGAATCTAAGAAGGCAAACATATACAAAGGACGTATCACCCGCATTGAGCCAAGTCTAGAAGCTGCATTTGTCGATTACGGCGCTGAAAGACACGGTTTCCTTCCTATTAAAGAAGTAGCACGCGATTATTTCCCTGAAGGTTACACCTACCAAGGTCGTCCAAGCATTAAAGAAGTGCTTAAAGAAGGCCAAGAGGTAATCGTACAAGTTGAGAAAGAAGAACGTGGTAACAAGGGCGCAGCTCTAACCACCTTTATCTCTCTTGCTGGTAGCTACCTAGTTCTTATGCCAAATAACCCACGTGCCGGCGGTATTTCTCGTCGTATCGAGGGTGATGAGCGTACTCAACTTAAAGCGGCACTAAGCACCCTAGAATTGCCTCAAGGCATGGGTCTGATCGTTCGTACCGCTGGCGTTGGTAAGAGTGCAGAAGAGCTTGAGTGGGACCTTAATGTTCTACTTAACCACTGGAATGCTGTTAAAGAAGCGGCTGATGCTAACCAAGCACCTTTCCTGATCCACCAAGAGAGTAACGTAATCGTTCGCGCGATTCGTGACTATCTACGTCGTGACATCGGTGAAATCCTGATCGACAGCAACACCATCTTTGAGCGTGCTCGCGCGCACATCCATTTGGTTCGCCCTGATTTCATCAACCGTGTTAAGAAATACGACGGTGAAGTACCTCTGTTCAGTCACTATCAGATCGAGAGTCAAATCGACTCTGCGTTCCAACGTGAAGTACGTCTGCCATCAGGTGGTTCGATCGTTATCGACCCAACTGAAGCACTGACCTCAATCGATATCAACTCTGCTCGCGCAACTAAGGGCGGCGATATCGAAGAGACTGCACTGAACACCAACCTAGAAGCAGCTGATGAAATTGCTCGTCAACTTCGTCTGCGTGACCTAGGTGGTCTAGTGGTTATCGACTTCATCGATATGACACCAGTACGCCACCAGCGTGAAGTAGAAAACCGTCTACGTGAAGCAGTACGTCTAGATCGTGCTCGCGTACAGATCGGTCGTATCTCTCGCTTCGGTCTACTAGAGATGTCTCGTCAGCGTCTAAGCCCTTCTCTTGCAGAAGCGAGCCACCACATCTGTCCTCGCTGTAGCGGTACCGGTGTTGTGCGTGACAACGAATCCCTAGCCCTTTCTGTTCTTCGTCTAATTGAAGAAGAAGCACTGAAAGACAACACTTCTCAGGTACTGGCTGTAGTGCCTGTATCTATCGCCTCTTACCTACTCAATGAGAAGCGTCGCAGCGTAAACCACATCGAACGTTGCCAAGAAGTGAAGATCACTATCGTTCCTAACTCTGACATGGAAACTCCTCACTTTGAGGTTATCCGTGTTCGTGATGGTGAAGAGCAAAACCTACTTTCATACCTACTTCCTAAGAAGCTAGAGGCAATGAAAGAAGCTGAGTCTCGCGAGCCAGCAGAAGCTGAAATCGCACCGAAGAAGATTGAACAACCTGCACTGCAAGGTTTTGCTTCTCCGACTCAATCTGCTCCTGCACCAACTCCTGCTCCTAAGGCTAAAGCACCAGTTGCTGAAGAGCCTAAGCAAGTAGAGAAGCCTGGCATCATCTCTCGCATCATTTCTGCGATTGCGGGTCTATTCAGCTCTGAAGAAGAGGTGAAGGAAGAGAAGCCAGAACCGAAGAAGAACAAGCCGAAGCAACGTCGTGACCGTAACGACAACCGTCGCCGTAACAACCGTGACAACCGTCGTAAGAACAACAATCGCAACCGCAATGCTGACAAAGATGAAGCTCAACAAACAGCTCGTCCAGAGAAAGCCGCACGTAGCGAAGGTCGTCAAGACAACCGCAACGAGAACAAGCGCAAGCCTCGTAACGAGAAGAAACCAGTTCAGAACAGCAAGGTTGAAGAGCAAGGCAAGCAGATTGCTAAGCAAGCCGCTGAGCAAACTGAAGCACCTCGTAGCGACAAAGAGACTAAGACTAGCCAGGTTAAACAGCGTCGCCAACGTCGTCAGCTAAAACGCCAGGTTCGTGTTAAGGATCAACAAGCCGCTGAGCAGGTAGAAACTCAAGCAACAGAAGCAGTTGCAGCGGTTGCTACTGAGAAAACAGCACCTAAGAAAGCAGAAGCGCCAAAAGCCGAAGCTAAGCCTCAAGAGCAAAAAGCCCCTGAAGCTGAAACTGGTAAAGGTGAAGGCAAACAACGCCGTAACCGTCGCTCTCCACGTCACCTACGTGCAAGTGGTCAGCGTCGTCGTCGCGGTCGCGATCGTCGCCCTAACCCATTCCGCCTACGTAAAGGTGGTGTAGCGTCTCCAGAGATGGCTATGGGTAAGGTTATGCCTAAGTACGACCTGTACAAAGGTAGAAAGCGCAAGCCTAAGGCGAAAGCAACTCTAGGTGGTTACGCGACTCCTGAGATGTCGATGGGTAAAGTAATTATCCTAAGCAAGCAGACTGCAGCTCCAGCACCAGTTGAAGCGCCTAAAGCAGAAGCTAAGCTAATCATCCCAGCAGTGGTTCAATCTGTTGCTCAATATCAGGCTAAGCCAGTAATTGAAGCTAAGCAGAAACCTCAGGCGAAGAAAGCACCTAAGAAAGCGGCTCCTAAGAAGGCTGCTAAGGTTGAAGCGCCTAAGGTAGATAAACCTGTAGAAGCTCCAAAGGCTAAAGCTCCTGTTGAAGTTAAAGGTCACGCTCAATCAGCAATGACTAAAGCGCCAGGTCCACAGACCTCTCGCGAAATCAACATCGAGGCAGCGCCATTTACCGGCCCTAGCTACGAGCCTAAAGGTGCAGGTAGCCAAGCGGCCACCAGCCAAGCGGGTAGTGCAATGTCTAAGACATTAGGCTAAACAAGCTTTAACGCTAAACAGAAAGAGTCAACCTCCGGGTTGGCTCTTTTTTTATGCCTTTTATTTATGGTCGTTATTAGCTCATAAGTTCAGCAATTGATTGCACTTATTCCTTGTTTCCTATAGTATCCGCCGACTTACACCATTTGTAACAAAATGAAAATTTCCTCTCAGCTAGGCTATGTTTTAGCTGAACTTTTGTAGAAACGGATACGTTAATCCCATGTTTGAATCTCCTCAGTTTTCTAGTCAAAGCGTTAAAAATGACGTTCTGTCTGGTTTAACCGTTGCCCTAGCACTGGTACCAGAAGCCGTTGCTTTTGCGTTTGTTGCAGGCGTTGACCCTATGGTGGGTCTGTATGCTGCATTTATTGTTGGCCTAGTAACCTCTATTTTCGGTGGCCGTCCGGGTATGATCTCTGGTGCAACCGGTGCAATGGCAGTTGTGATGGTAAGCCTAGTGGCCACTCACGGTGTTCAGTATCTATTTGCAGCCATTATGCTAACCGGTGTTATACAGGTGCTAGCCGGCGTGTTTAAGCTGGGTAAATTTATCCGCATCGTGCCACACCCTGTAATGATCGGCTTTGTAAACGGTCTGGCTATTGTGATCTTCCTTGCTCAGCTTGGTCAGTTCCAAGCACCGGATATCGCTGGTGTAATGACTTGGCTTCCAGGCGATCAACTGGCCATCATGTTTGGTTTGGTTGCGCTAACTATGGCAATCATCTTCTTCCTGCCTAAGCTAACCACAGCAATACCTTCTTCTCTGGTTGCTATCGTAACCGTAACCGCTCTCGTGCATGTGTTTGGTCTAGAAACTCGCACCGTTGTAGACTTCCTGCGTTCTATGTCTGGCGATGAAGCTGCGACCCTAGCAGGCACACTACCAACCTTTGCTATTCCTGCGGTGCCATTCAACCTTGAGACGCTACAGATCATCCTGCCATACGCTATCGTGCTCGCGGCAATCGGTCTTATCGAATCACTACTAACTCTGACCGTTCTGGATGAGATGACAAACACCCGTGGTCAAAGCAACCGCGAATGTGTAGGTCAAGGTATCGCAAACCTTAGCTGTTCGGTATTTGGCGCTATGGGTGGTTGTGCAATGATTGGTCAGTCGATGATCAACGTAAACTCAGGTGGCCGTGGTCGTTTATCAGGCATCGTAGCCGCAGTAGCGCTACTAGTGTTCATCCTATTCGCTTCTGCGCTTATTGAGATGATCCCGCTTGCGGCACTAGTGGGCGTTATGTTTATGGTAGTTATCGGCACCTTTGAATGGGCAACCTTCAAGTTGGCTAAGCGTGTGCCGAAGCAAGATTTCTTTGTTATCGTGCTAGTAACCACAGTAACGGTTCTTACTGACCTTGCAGTTGCGGTAGCGGTAGGTGTTGTAGCCTCTGCACTTATGTTTGCTTGGAACCACGCAAAACACATCTATGCGAGCAGCCACATTAATCAAGAAGGCTCAAAAGAGTACCATATCAATGGTCCTGTATTCTTCGGTTCAGCTGCTAACTTCCTTGAACTATTTGACGCGCAAAACGATCCACAAGATGTGATTGTAGATTTTGCTAACTCTCGTGTAACCGATCACTCAGCTATCGAGGCTATTGAGACGTTGGCTGAGCGTTACTCGGCAGTAGGTAAAACCCTACACTTGCGTCACCTAAGCCAAGACTGCCGTGCATTACTGCAAAAAGCAGGCAGCTTGGTTGAGATTAACGTAAAAGAAGACCCGAGCTACAAGGTAGCAACGGACGTTCTAGCGGGTTAATTCCCTTAAATACCAGAGAGCCCAGTCACATGACTGGGCTTTTTTTATTTCTGCTCTGATACCTCAATTAAAGGTTGCTCATTCTTAGCTAACTCTTCAATCACTGCCGCATCGTGGGTACAGAAGGGTTGCATGTTAACCGCCTGCAAACTTTCATCCAGATCATCTTTCGTACAAGCAGCGCAATCGAGTTGGTATACATGATAGCGAAGCGCACCAAGCGCGATTAGACCAAACACAACACTGCCCAGTGCCTGTCCATACAGAACCCCAAGTGCGCCAAACCACGCCGAACCTAGATAAACAAATGGGATAGTACCTAATGTCGCCTTGCCAACATTAAGCGCCGTCGAGTACAGCGGCTTACCTAAGTTATTAAACGAGGTATTCGCCACAAACTGCGCACCATTAAACACAAAGGTAATAGCCACATAAGTGCAAAATATTCGAACGATGGTATCGGCATCACCGGTGAGGCTAAAGCCAAACACTATCTGAGATTGAAGTAGATACAATATCAAGCTCACCACCAAGCAATAGATGGTGACCACAATCAAGGAGTTAAACAGAGTCTCCTTTACCCTATCTAGCCTATCTGCGCCATAGTTCTGTCCTATGATAGGCCCCACTGCGCCCGATAGAGCAAAGATAGCCGCAAATACTACAGGGGTAAGACGACCAATCACCGCAAAACCCGCTACATAATCCTCACCAAATTTCGCAATACCACTGGTCACTATGGCATTACCCACAGGGGTTGCGATATTGGTAAACACCGCAGGAATAGCGATAGCACAGACAGGCTTTAGGCTACCTATCCACTCGGAAAGGTTAAATCGTCCCACTAAGTCATGCTGTTTAATCAAAGGCCACAGCGAGAAAGCCAATACGGTAAAACGAGAAACCGCTGAGGCCAAAGCGGCACCTTGAACGTCCCACATAAACAGGAAGATAAAGATAGGGTCTAATATCGCATTCACTACCCCACCCCATATAGTCGCCATCATAGATCGCTTGGCATCCCCGACCGCACGTAGCGCCGCACCTGCAGCCATACCTAGGGCGACGGCTGGCGTAGTCGGAAGCAGGATGTACATATAGTCTTTCGCATGCTCTAACGCCTCACCTTTAGCGCCAATCAAGGCCAAAAGTTCAGGGATGTAGTAAGTCATAATACCTGTGACCACGGCGTTCACTAGAAACGCGGTCACCAACACATTCATTACTAACTGCCTGGCATTGTCTAAGCGCTTAGCACCAAGGTCTTTCGAAACCAAAGCGCCCATGGCAATGGAAGTACCAATAGAGATGGAGGTAGAGAAGAAGATGAGTGTGCCAGCAAAGCCAACCGCTGCCGCAAGTTCCACCTGTCCCAACATACTGATAAACATCATATCGAGCAGATCGACGATAAAGAGTGACATCAAGCCGATGGAGCCTGCCCCTGACATGGTCAGGATGTGCTTCATGGTCGAGCCTTCGACAAACTTCGCTTCTTGGTCTGACACTGTATTCCCTGAAAATAGAAAAAGCCTTTGGGAATTATGGCTCACTTTTCAGGGAGTTAAAGAAGGAAAAGCCGGTCGAACTAAAAAAGTTTCGACCGGCTTTAATGCCCTCAAAGTGACTCACAAAGAGCGGATTCATGGGTCACTATGGCAAAGCTCGCTTGGCATTAAACGGGTAAGGGGGTCATTTAATAAGGCTCACTTCGCAAATATAGCCAGGATCTTTGGCGGAAAATCCTCACTAAGGGCAATTTAAAAAGAAGTCCATCAGGTATAAGAGGGAACCTGATGGGCTCCTAATTAAGGGTTAAGCGCGTTTTGCTTTAAGCGCTTCGTCTACTGCTACTGCAAGAGCAACAGATGCACCTACCATAGGGTTGTTACCCATACCGATGAAGCCCATCATAGCTACGTGTGCTGGTACTGAAGAGCTACCTGCAAACTGAGCGTCAGCGTGCATACGACCCATGGTATCTGTCATGCCGTAAGAAGCAGGACCTGCAGCCACGTTATCTGGGTGTAGAGTACGACCTGTACCGCCACCTGAAGCTACAGAGAAGTAAGGAAGACCTTCACGGTTACATTCTGCTTTGTAGATACCGGCTACTGGGTGTTGGAAGCGAGTTGGGTTGGTAGAGTTACCTGTGATGCTCACGTCCACGCCAGCGCTACGCATGATAGCCACGCCTTCACGAACATCATCTGCACCGTAACAAGTTATCTCACCGCGAGGACCTTGAGAGAAGCGACGACGCTCAACTTCTTTTAGCTCACCAGTTTCATAGTCAAACTGAGTGCGAACATAGGTAAAGCCGTTGATGCGAGAGATTAGATACGCGGCATCTTTACCAAGACCGTTAAGGATTACTTTAAGCGGAGTTGTGCGTGCTTTGTTTACGTTGAGTGCGATTTTGATAGCACCTTCCGCTGCTGCGAATGACTCGTGACCTGCTAGGAATGCAAAACAAGTGCTTTTCTCGTCTAATAGGCGAGCTGCTAGTGCGCCGTGACCGATACCTACTTGGCGCTGGTCTGCAACACTGCCTGGTTTACACGCTGCTTGTAGACCGCGACCGATAGCTTCAGCTGCCTCGATAGAGCTTTTGCTGTCAGTAAATAGCGCGTAAGCCGTGCCGACTGTGTAGGCTTCAACTGCGCTTTCGAATGCGATTGGCTGGGTTTCCATCACCTGCTCGCGAGTGTCGATGCCAAATTCTTTACAATATGCGAACGCTTCTTCCAAAGAGTTCATGTTCATTTCTGCTAGTAGAGCTTGAGTTGGTTGGTTCATGATTCAATCCTCTTTAGAATTATTGCTGACGTGGGTTGATGGTTTTCACAGCTTCATCGAAACGGCCATAAGTGCCTGATGCTTCTTTTAGTGCCGTGTCAGCGTCAACGCCTGCGTTTACTGCTTTCATGAATTTACCTAGGTTCATGTACTCGTAGCCGATAACTTCGTCGTTTTCGTCTAGACCCATGCGAGTTACATAGCCCTCAGCGATCTCCATATAACGAACGCCTTTAGCTTTAGTTGAGTAGCTTGTACCTACCTGGCTGCGAAGGGTTTGACCAAGGTCTTCCAGTGCTTCACCTACTTCTAGGCCACCTTCTGAGAAAGCAGATTGTGAACGGCCATAAGCAAATTGTAGGAAGATTTCGCGCATTGCTACATTGATAGCGTCACACACTAGGTCAGTGTTCATCGCTTCAAGGATAGTTTTGCCAGTTAGGATTTCAGATGCCATCGCCGCTGACTGAGTCATGCCTGAGCAACCGATGGTTTCGATAAGAACTTCTTCGATGATACCTTGTTTAACGTTCAAGGTTAGTTTTGCAGCGCCCTGCTGAGGAGCACATGCGCCAACACCGTGGCTAAGACCTGAGATTGCGATAACATCTTTAGGATTGATCATACGACCCTCGACAGGGATCGGAGATGATGCGTGTAGGTCGCCGCGTTGAATTGGACACATTGACTGAATTTCGTTTGTGTAATGCATAGTGTTTTCCGCTCTACTGGTTTTACTTCCGGGGAAAACAGCTTGTTTTTATATTGGGCGTGTACTCAAACGAATGTTTGGATATGATTTGGCTACTGCTACCTACCAAACCGAACAACATAGAACTGTGACTATGTCTCTGCGCCCATACCCTTTGTTGGGTAATCTGCTGTTTTCGATTTTAGTAGGAGTCATCAGCCGAGAGGGTTGTTTGACGCTGAGCGTCTCAACAATTCGGCGGTTCAATTAGGTGGAACCCCATCACCTTCGCCATATAATCTAGGTCAGTGGTCGGGAGCTCTCAATAGGCAAAACTGAAACGTAAGATTGCGCTAGGGCATGATTGCGCATGAAACCTGTGGAATATGCTTTTCAGTCTAAAAATAATGCACTAGATTTCAATAAGTTAATTAAAATCATTAAATTTTCATGACCCAAACACTCTCGCAAGAAAATATCAGTTCAGGACTTAAACTTTTTGCCAAGGTGCTGTTGAAGCGCTCAAGCAAGGTCCCAATCGAGCCTATGGCACTCACCATTGAAGGATTCAAGTTCAGCCCTAGCCACATCAAAAACTACTGCGACTACCTAGGCTTCGAGTCAAAAAGCTTGCCCCTACCCTATCTGTTTGTAGCAAGCCAAAATGCCCAACTCGAGCTGCTTCTAAACGAAAGATTTCCCTATAAGGCGCTAGGTCTAGTGCATCGTTCCATCGAACTAGAGATGCCAGAGCCGCTAGATATTCACAAAGCTCATGATGTCGCTTTAGAGATAGGGAAAGAGATCCCCCATCCAAAAGGAGTCGAGTTTGATGTCACGGCGCGATTTATGGTGGAAGGAGTTGAGAGAGCGAAAATGGTCAATCGCTACTTCTGCTTTAAAAAACAGCCTGAGATGGAGTCTAAACCTAGTCCCAAGCCCGAGTTCTCACACCTTAGCTCTAAATCAAATATAAGATTCAATGAAACCAATGTGCGGGGCTATGCCAAGGTATCAGGGGACTACAACCCTATTCACCTGCATGCTCTAACCGCTAAGCCCTTTGGCTTTAAGCGTCCTATCGCCCACGGCATGTTTATGTTAGCTAAAGCCATCAGCACCTTAGACCTAAACACTAGGTATCTAAAAGTAAGCTTTCATCGCCCTGCTCTGCTTCCCATTAAATTAGATCTGGTAGCAGATGAGAATACTGCCTTTTTGATCAACAGTGACAATAAACCCGTGTTAGAGATCAACTGGCAGAAATAGGGTTCAGATCTATGCTGATCAGTGCATGATCGCTGGCCATATAGTCTAGATCGTACACCGGAGAGACGAGGTGCTTGTCTATCAACTGGTAGTTACTCACCTCGATTGCCTTCACCGCACTCTCTGGGCTGAGCTCTTCCGATACTAAGATGTAGTCCAGAATCGAGCCTGACTCTCCGTAATAATGGGTGGGCGTCAGCAAGGGTGAATCGATAAAGGTTTTAGGGTCAAACAAGAAGCGAGCGTCACCCTCGACCAAACAACTTAGCTCTGTACTAGGTAGATCTCGGTTAAAATCCCCCATCAGAACCTGAGGATTACCGTTTGAAGCTTTGGCTTTTCTTAGAAGATATAAAAGGTAGCGCGCTTCCATACCCCGCTGCGAGGTAGAGCGCCACCTCTCAACCTCACCCAACTCAGCCCTAAGCGCTTCATCTACGTCAAATGCTGTTGGCCTTTGGGACTTAAAATGCACCACACAACAATCCAGCTTTCCGAGTTCGGGACACACGACCGTCGCGAGCAAGGGCGCTCGACTAAAAGAGAACTCAGAGCGAATACGAGAATCTACTTCGAGTGTTTTGACATCTGTGATGGGGTAACGTGAGGCTATCGCCACCACTGGCTCAGAGAAGACATAATCACTTTCAAGCTTAGGCTCACCAGCAACATAGAAGTACCCATAACCCAAGGAAAACAGATGCTGCTTTAGCGCCTCAACGCTAAACACCTCTTGCAGGCCAATCACATCGGCATTGAGCTCGAACAGGGTTCGCGTAAGCCAAGCCTGTTTGTCCTGCCACTGCTTCTGAGAGTAGATATTCTCGAAGTCATAATAGGCTGATGGTGGCTGTATATAGTTGAATAGATTAAGACTTGCTATACGAATCAAAGAGTTGGATTCCTTCTTTTATATACACGCAGTTTAGTCCGAGGGGTACAGCCCAAGCAAATTGTGGTTTAATAAAACTCTTCAATACCGACAGAGAAAGCACATGGAATACGCTAAGCTCGGAAGCAGCGACCTCAATGTTTCCCGTGTCTGCCTTGGAAGCATGACCTGGGGAAGACAAAACAATCAACAAGACGCCGACCAGCAGATCGAATTTGCCCTAAACCAAGGGGTAAACTTCATCGATACCGCAGAGTTATATGCCATTCCTCCGACGCCGGATACCTATGGCAAAACGGAATCCATCATAGGCGACTGGTTTTCGAGAAACTCAAACCGACGCCAGGAAATGGTGTTGGCCACCAAGATAGCCGGCTCTGGCCTGCCGTGGATTCGCGAAGGCGGCCCTATTAACGGTGAAGCCATCATTCAATCTGTAGATGCCTCTCTAAAACGTCTGCAGACAGATTATATCGACCTGTATCAACTGCACTGGCCAAATCGCACTACCCCGCATTTCGGTAAACATTGGCCGGGACATGTAACCTTCTCTGATGACAATGGTAAGGAACAGACTTCTCAGATGCTTGAGATACTGCAAGCCCTTTCTGAGTGCATCAAGGCAGGCAAGATCCGTCACTGTGGCCTTTCTGATGATACCCCTTGGGGTATCTCTACTTACCTTAAGCTTGCTCAGCAACATGACCTTCCTAAGATGGTGTCAATCCAGAATGAATTTAGCCTTCTGTGTCTAAAAGACTGGCCTTATCTTATCGAGCAGTGCATCCAAGAAGAGGTGGCTTATTTGCCATGGTCTCCACTGGCAACCGGCGTGCTGACAGGTAAGTATGCCAACGGAGCAAGACCTAAGGGTAGCCGTTGGTCAATCCCACAAAGACACGGACTGCTACGTGATACGGACAATACCCATAACGCTGTGGCTCAATATGTGGCAATCGCTGCCGAGCTAAATATCACTCCAGCTCAACTTGCACTGGCATGGTGTAATCAAGTGGACGGGGTTACCTCAAGCATCATAGGTGCAACCTCTGTGGCTCAATTAAAAGAAGATATCGATGCCTTTGATATCACGCTAGACCAAGCTGCTTTGGACAAGATTGGTGCTGTAATTAAGCAGTTCCCAGTGCCGTACTAATAGGAAGTTACTATGGGTATAGATTTTAATAATCTCACGGCAAAGCAGCGCGTGTTGCTTACATGTCTCGCGGTTGCCTTGATGCTCACTGCCAGCCTTAATGTTGCAGATAGCTATACCCATCAACTGCTAGACCAATCCATAGACCAAGGGGTGATCGCCTTTGCCTCGGTCAGGGCAATCCATGCGGTTATCGCTCTATTGGAGGGGACCGAAATCAGCGTTCCCTTTCTAACTGTCAGTATCGGTGAGGTGCTCTCTCCGGCCACAGAGATATTGCAATCCACCTCTACCGTTCTGACCACCGCCTTGGCATCTCTTGGCCTGCAAAAAATACTGCTAGAGATGTTCTCAACTAAGGTGTTCAACGCCATAGTGCTGATATCAGGTATCGGATTTCTCTGCACCCTTTGGCTGAAGCTATCCCCCGCCCTAAGTAAGTTCCTGCGAACTGCCTTTGGCATTATCTGTTTATCGCGCTTTATTATCGTTTTGGCACTGCTGTTGAATGGTGTGGTCGACAGCCTCTTTCTCAATCAGCAGGCTGATCAACTCACCCAACAGACAGACTTTATCAAGCAAGACATTCAACAGATAAACCAGAAGCTAATAGAAACGCCACCGCCAGAAGACGATGGCTTGTGGGGTCAAGCGAGTCGAGCTTGGAACTCGTTGTCGTCTGGCTTCGAGCAAACCAAAGAGCAGTGGGAGCAAGACTTCGAGCGTCTTCAAGACAAGATAGAAGACCTCATCGAAAATCTGCTTACCCTGATAGCGCTTTTTACGCTGAAGACCATTTTGATCCCCATAGGCTTTTTGCTACTGCTGAAAAAACTGATGTGGCGCGTGGTCAGTCTCTAGAGGTGCTGTTCAATCACATCGGTTAGCGTACCACTGGTTGGAGAAACGCTACTTGGAAAGGTCGCTACCACCTCACCGTCTTTATCAATTAAGAACTTATAAAAGTTCCAGCGCGGTGACACACCAGACTGTTTGGCGATCTTACTAAACACAGGATTGGCATTCTTGCCCTTGATTGAGGTTCTCGCCACCATAGGGAAGGTAACCCCGTAATCTAGATAGCAAACCTTAGCGGTATTCTCTTCGCCCCCACGGTCTTGGTTGAAGTCGTTGGACGGAAAGCCCACTACCACTAGTCCCTGCTGCTTATATTTTTGGTACAGGGCTTCCAGCTGTTTATATTGCGGCGTAAAGCCACACTGACTGGCCGTGTTCACCACCAATAGGGTTTTCCCCTCAAAGGCTTGGCAAAAGTCGATAGATTCAGTGGAGTTGAGTTTTTGCTGGCTTACCTTAAGAATGTCAGCACAAGCAAATGCACCACCAGAGAATCCAGCGGTGAGTAAGGTAATGGTGAGTATTAGCGGTTTCATAAGCGCACCTCCTGAGATTTTTACCTAAGGTGCGCTACAAGGGATCATTTATATTGTGCTGAGGTGATGAACTCACCAAAGCTCTCACACCACACTACTACTGTGTTGTAGTTATCAATATCTACCGAGGAGTCCACTGGCAGGCTAAAACCAGTAAAACTTTTCACATCCCCTATCTGCACCATCTGCGATTTGAGCTCATTGAACTTAGCTTCGGTTTCCACAAATTCTGGAGACAAATAAAGCTTGTAATCAGGACCCGGGGCTAGCTCCCCCATAAAAGAGATCTGTGAATCACTTATATTGACCTTACCCTCTCCCCAGTGGAAAAAGTCACTGTCCTGACGCTCTTTAGTGAAGTTAGCGGTGAACTGCGCGCTGTCGAAATGGCGGATGATCTGCTCGGTAGGCGCTGGAGGCGCAGTTAGTACCGGCAGTAGATAGATACCCAAGGCAAACCCCACTCCTAAGGTGATGGTGTGGGTGATGATCATTAGGATAATTTTCAAGCTAGCTCCTCCTTGTGCCAATTGCACCTAAAAAGCTTAGCCAAAAAAACTCGTTATGTAGCAGTATCTTGCGCCGGAATCGGTTCTTTTTTAGAACGGCGCCAGCGTATCGGCATCAGAGGCACCACTATCATCAAGATACCCAAGGTGGTCAGCATATCCGGCACCTCATCAAACCCGATAATTCCAAAGATGGTGACAAACACCAAGCCCGAGTATTCAGCTAGAGCAATCTGGCCAGCTTCTGCCTTACGGTAGGCAAACACCACTAGCGCATGATAAGCCAATACAAAGAAGTTTATCGCGGCTATCCAGAAAAGATGACGAGGCTCTATCTCACCCCAATTTGGCAATGCCAATAAAAAAGCACCCGGAATGGTCAGAGCGGTAGTCCAAAACAGCGTAGTCACCACAGACTGCTTCGGAAGTTTTCGGATAAGGATATTCCCCACCGCCATCGCCAGCGCGCTACCAAGCGCTATGATTGCCGCCCAGTGAAAATGCTCTGGCCTTAGCACCACCAGCACCCCTACAAAGCCGATACCCGTGGCAATAATCTTCTTCATCGGTGGGACTTCCTTTAGAAACACTACCGATAGAGGGAGCATCATCAAAGGCGCCACATAAAACATGGCATTGGCGGTGGCTAGGGTTAGATGAGTAATGGCCACCATGGCACAGCCACTGCCAATCAAAATAAACTGCGCTCGCCAAAAGTTGACCTTACAACAGCCTGACATACGCTCTTCTCTTGGCTGTTTTAACCAAAGTGGGGCAATAAACACTAAGCTCAAGATCTGGCGGATCAGCACATACTGAAAGGTTGGCACCTCACCGTTTAGCACCTTCAGAGAGACATCTGAAAAAGAGGCCATCAGGTTTGCCAATACCAGAAGCAGGATAGCGGTTTGAATATTGCGATTGGACATAGAAGAGTTGGACTAAGATCACACTTTGAAATTGAGGCGCGAAGATAGCAAGCTTTGGCCTTACTTTGCAAGATTACCTATGTATGGCTCTTATTCATGCTAGACTCTCGCAAAATCGAATCGTCCGTAAAGCTATGAATAAACCTGCCTCTCCCGGTCTACACCCGAATAACCCGCACAAGGGTCGTTACAATATTCCTGCGCTGTGCAAGGCACTGCCTGCACTCTCAGCTAAGGTTAAGCGCAACCCAAAAGGTGAGCAGACCATAGACTTTACCGACAGCGAATCTGTGGTGCTGCTAAACAAAGCGCTTTTGATGCACCACTATGGCATCGAGTTTTGGGACTTACCCAAGGGTTTTCTATGCCCGCCTATTCCGGGGCGTGCGGATTACGTGCATAGGTTGTCTGAGTTCGTCGACAATAAAGAGACCAAGGTACGTGTGCTGGATATTGGCACAGGCGCTAGCCTTATCTATCCAATCATAGGGGCAACTGAGTATCAGTGGCAGTTTGTCACCAGTGATATTGACCCTATATCGGTGAAATCCTCTAAAGCCATCGCAAGCCTTAATCCTAAGCTAAAAGGGCGCATCGATTGTCGCTTGCAAGACTCAGCCAAACACATCTTTAAAGGCATCATTCAGCCCGGTGAGCAGTATCATCTCACCATGTGTAATCCACCGTTTCATAAATCACTGCAAGAGGCCGAGCAAGGCACGCTGCGCAAAGCAAAAAATCTTGCGGCTAATAAGCGTAAGCGCGGCAATACTGACAAAACAAAGGATGTGAAATCAGGTCTGAATTTTGGCGGTCAAAAGGCTGAGCTATGGTGCCCTGGGGGAGAAGAGGCCTTCGTTAAGAGCATGGCCGATGAGAGCAAACTGTTTGCCTCTCAGGTGAAGTGGTTTAGCACCCTTATCTCCAAGAAAGAGAATGTGGCAAAACTAAAAAAGAGGCTCAAGCAACTTGAAGCCTCTGATATTAAAGTAGTGGATATGGGGCAAGGCCAGAAACTGAGTCGTTTCGTGGCCTGGCGTTTTAACTAATCCAACATCTTACTCGGTGACGTATTCCACAATCTCAAGGCCAAAGCCTGACAGAGAGTGATAGCGAGTATTACCCGATGACAGTAGCTTCATCTTGCTGATGCCAAGGTCGGCTAAGATCTGAGAGCCAACACCTACCTGTCTTGAGTAGTCTGTTCCCTTAGTGGCGAGCACCGGCTTGCCACTTTCTTCAGCCTGCATACGCTTCACCTTAGCTATCTTGCTGTTGGAATCTTCCTCTTTACCTAAGATAACCACAACGCCACCCTCTTCACTCACCTTGCCAAGAGCACGCTCGATAGGCCAGTGTCGAGCTCCTTGCCTAGTGGCCGCAAATAGGTCGTTAAACAGCTCGGGCATATGAACTCGAACCAAAGATGGCTCTTCTGAGATCTCACCCTTTTTCAGGACATAGTGCACCTGCTTATCGATAGTATCTTGGTAGGTCACCATATCAAACTCACCAAACTCGGTCGGCAGTTTACACTCAGCTATGCGCTCTACCGTGGTTTCGGTGCGATTACGATACGCAATCAGATCAGCGATGGTACCTAGCTTAATGCCATGCTCTTCAGCGAACACCTCTAGCTCTGGACGACGCGCCATAGTGCCGTCAGGATTTAGGATCTCTACGATAACTGAGGCAGGTTCAAAACCCGCAAGTCTCGCCAGATCACAGCCAGCTTCGGTGTGACCTGCGCGGTTTAGTACGCCACCATCTTTCGCCGCTAGCGGAAAAATGTGCCCTGGCTGAACCAAGTCTGCCGCCACGGCATCTTTTGCTACGGCCGCCTGCACGGTTACCGAGCGGTCTTCAGCTGAGATCCCCGTTGTCACGCCCTCTGCCGCCTCGATAGAAACGGTAAACGCCGTTGCCCAAGGTTCTGTTGGGTTAGACACCATAGGGATAAGATTCAGGTTCTGACAGCGCTTTTGAGTTAGAGTCAGGCAGATCAGCCCGCGCCCATGGGTGGCCATGAAGTTGATCGTCTCCGGCGAGATGCACTCCGCCGCGATCATGATATCCCCTTCATTCTCTCTGTCTTCGTCATCCATTAGGATAACCATTTTGCCTTGACGATAATCTTCGAGGAGCTCCTCGATACTGCTGATTGCCATCTTTTATGCCTCTTCTGCCAGTTGGCGAATATGGGAGATGCTGTCATCCAACACCTTAGTGATAATCTCTATGCTCTCTGGTGAGCGACCGCGCACTGGGAAGGTATCCTTGCGACGTGACATACGTAGCGGCTTCTCAATGCTGAATGAAAGGTTGCGATTGTTGATCGCTTCTATGATGGGTTTGTAGTTGATGATGCCCTCACCCAAAGTCGGGAAGGTAAATTTATCATCGTGTACCAAAACATCCTTCACATGGAAGTGACGACAAAACGGAAGGGCAAATTTCGCCTCTTCTGCTGGGCTAAGGTTAGGTGCAAGAGAGACCGAGTTGCCTGGGTCGAAGTTCAGCGCCAACGCCGAGTGCCCTACCTCACCTAAGATACGCACCCCATCTTCAGCACTGACAAAGGCATTGAAGTTGTGGTCACCACCGTTTTCGATACAGATAACGCAGCCATGCTCCTCGGCATAGGGCGCTAGCTCTTTTAGGTTCTGTACTATGGTGTGTCTCTCACCGATAGGACCTGTACAGGTGTTAAGATAGGTTACGCCAAGCTTATTAGCAAAACGGATACGCAGCTTAAACTCTTCAATCGCATTTGGCGCTGCCAGATTCATGGTGCAGCCCAGAGCATCGGTAGTCAGCCCCTCTTTCTCTAGTAGAGAGAGCAGATAGTTGGCGTGATTTTCAGAGAACATGTCTCTGTCCAATTGGCCAACATACCCCTGGTTAAATGCGAACTCTACCTTCTTCACACCTAGGCTTTTTATCGTTTTAAGAGAGATCTTAAGGTCATGGCCATCAAAAATGGCGGTATTAATCGCTAACCTATCAATAATGTTCATTTTCCATCCTTAGTTCCCGCCTCACGCTAAACGGGAAACAACCATCTCCCATCCAATGAGGGAGACCAGTGAGCAAGTGGTTGAGCCTAGGATCACGCTCGCGGTAGATTCTCTCGCTACCTGATAGCGCTCAGCTAACAAATAGACGTTGATCCCCGTCGGCAAGGCGCACAATAGCACCAGAACCTGAGTCTCTATGGCAGACAGTGAAAATAGATACTGCGCCACAATCAGGGCGGCAAATGGGAAACCCACTACCTTCACAAACAGGAGCATCGACACCTTTTGTTGCTTTAGGTCATCGGTGCGATAAAAGCCCAAGCTTGCGCCTAATACCACCAAAATAATCGGTAAGGCGATAAAGCCTATGCCGTCAATAGAGCTTGCCAACCAAGCTGGCAAGCTGATTCCAAATAGATTAATCAAGGCACCGCCGACGATAGCCAACAAAATCGGATCGGTCGCTACCTTGCTGTAGCTGTAAAATCCCTCTTCACCGCTTCGTATCATGAGAACATTGAATGCAGGCAGTATAAGCACTAGGTTGACGAAGACTATTCCCATCAACATCAGCTCAGCCTCGTTCCCATAAAGTGAGAAGATAAGCGGTACCCCAACCCCTACCGCATTTGGGTAAAGAGCTGAGATGGATTTCACGTTACTTTCGGCCACACTCTGCACTTGAGATTGACTTAGGAAGAGCCTGACCACGAAAAACAGCAGCATAATGCTGACTAAATAACCTCCAACCATCTGCCAAGAAGGTAACACCTCTAGATCAGCACGACTCATGGCGCCGAAAAACAGGGTTGGAGTGAGGAAAGCGAAGGCAAACTTGCGCACCGCATCCACATGTTGGCTGCGAACCTGTTTAACGGTTCGCGCCAACACAAATCCAGCCAATATCCATGCTATTAACTGAACCTGTTGCACAGTTAACTATGCGCTCTAGCTATCTCAAGAAGATGACAATAGCCCTCAGCATTCCAAGCGGTGCGCCCAACAAATAGGCCATCAATATTGGTCTGACTAAGAAGCTCATTGGCATTCTCAAGATTCACACTGCCACCGTACAAAAGCACTGTACGCTGGGCAATGTCTTCACCAAAGCTGTCGGTCAGTGCCGTACGAAGTGCATCATGCACGCTTGCCGCCTCAGCAGCTGTCGCGGGTGTGCCATGCTCGCCAATCGCCCATACTGGCTCATAAGCGATAATCACATCACTCACCTGAGCGCTAGGTACTTGGTGTAGCGCAATCTTCACCTGACGAACAACCGACTCGATAGAAACGCCCCAGGCCTTCTCTTGATGAGTGTCACCAACACATACCAAAGGAGTGAGACCGTGTTTCAATGCGGCCAGCACCTTCTTGTTCACCGTTTCATCGGTTTCACCAAATTGGGCGCGACGCTCAGAATGGCCCAGCTCAACTAGGGTTGCACCACAGTCTTTCAGATGCAAAGGCGAAACCTCACCGGTAAATGCCCCTGCATCCTGCCAGCACATGTTCTGCGCACCAACCACCGCTTTAGACTCAGCGAAGGCTTGGCTTACCTGATCCACATAAGGAAACGGAGGAATGACAAACGGTTGCACCGACTCAGGAGACGATTCGATCGCCTCACGAGTTGCCAAGGTCCAAGCTTGGGCCTCAGCTTTGCTTTTGTTCATCTTCCAGCTAGTCCCTATCCACAGCTTCTTCATGCAGCAACCTGCTCTGTCGCAAATTCACACATGAACTGAAGGATGAACGCCATAGACATAGCGCCAGGATCTGGGTGGCCTAGAGAGCGCTCACCTAGTGTCTTAGCTTTACCTGTGGTCGCGATCATGTCTTTAGTCGCCTCTACCCCAGCTTGCGCTGCAGCAGCAATTGCTGGTAGGTGCTCACTTAGCTCACCTTGACGAGACTCAGACTCTTTAACTGCCGCTACCAGTGCATCGATCATTGTCTTGTCACCAGGCGCTGCACCGCCACGCTCGTAAACGCCTTGTAGGCCAGCCGCTAGGAATTCAGAAAGCACTTGTGTGTTTAGCTCATTTGCACCCTTGATAGCCTTAGCGCCTGAACGGAAAAGCGTACCGAAGATCGCGCCCGATGCACCGCCCATCGTCGACATCATGGTTGTGCCGATCTTAAGTAGTAGCTTGCTCACATCAGCTGGTGCAAAGCTCTCATCCGCTAGAAGCTCTTGAACCGCCTTGAAGCCACGCTCCATACCGATGCCGTGGTCGCCATCACCAATAGCTTGGTCAAATTTAGTCAGTACAGGCTCGCTCGCCACCATTTTGTCAGCAACATAAGCCATCATTTGTTTTGCGTTTTGTACATCCATTTTGTTACTTCCTTAGAGCAAATGAGTCACATGAGTAGTCGTAAAGTTCTTTTAGTTCTTCGTCTAGCTTAAGTAGAGTGATTGAGTAGCCAGACATCTCTTGAGAGGTGCAGTAGTTACCTACTAAGGTGTCGTGAACCTTGATGCCACGCTCTGCCAGCAATTTATGTGCTTGGCGAGTAGCAATCAGAAGCTCCATATAAGTTGAAGAGCCTAGGTTGTTCACTAGTAGACACACTTCATCACCAGACTGGTATGGCAGGTCACCACACAGCTGATCCACCAGCTTTGAAACGACCTCGTCAGCCGAAGACATCTTCTCGCGAGCCACACCTGGTTCACCGTGAAGACCCATACCAATCTCCAGCTCATCGTCTGGCAGTTCAAAGTTGAACGAATTAGTTTGAGGAACCGAGCCCGCAGACAGTGCCACACCGATTGAACGGGTGTAGTCACGAGAGCGCTCAGTCAGCTCAACAATCTTGTCAAAGTCAGTGTATTTCTCAGACGCCGCACCCGCGATCTTCAGAACATATAGGTCACCGGCTGTGCCGCGACGCTCTTCAATCTTAGAAAGTGGCGCCGATGCTACGTCGTCCCATACACGTACAGTGTGAGTCTTGATGTCTTCATCATCAGCAAGCTCAGCTGCGATGTCGAAGTTCATGTTATCGCCGGCATAGTTACCGTAGATGTAAATAACGCCTTTGCCGTTATCCACCGCTTCTGTGGTCTGCATGATGACGTTTGGTGCGGGAGCTGCGAAGATATCGCCCAGAGCGGCCGCATCTGCCAAGCCTTTACCAACATAGCCTGCAAACAGTGGCTCGTGACCTGAACCACCACCGGTTACGATAGCCACTTTGTCTGACGGCAGGTCAGTACGAATCGCTGCCGTAATACCTGGCAGGCCTTCTAGCTTGCCGCTCATAGCCGCAAGCATACCTTCGTATTGCTCTTGGGCAACGCGCATAGGGTCGTTGATCAGTTTCTTTGGTTTTCTCATTGCTACATCCTTACGCAAATTTTTTCTGATAACTGGTCGCCATCTTGACGGTTGTGGTCAGTGCGTTCTTCATCGCTGCCGTAGATGCGATGTTCTTACCATAGATATCGAACGCACTGCCGTGGTTTGCTGTCGCGATTGGGATAGGGATACCGCCCTGAACGGTTACGCCGCGGTCAAAGCCCATCATCTTAAGTGCAGTTGCACCCTGGTCGTGATACATGGAAACGATTGAGTTAAGGCCCTGCTTCTCAACGATCCACATAGTGGTGTCACCAGGGAAAGGACCGCACGCTTGAATGCCCTTCTCTTTCGCCTTTTCGATAGCTGGAGTGATGATAGTGATCTCTTCATCACCGAATAGACCGCCCTCACCGCCATGTGGGTTTAGCGCTTGAACCGCAATCTTAGGCTCTTCGAAGCCAGCCGATTTTAGAGTGCGATCCATAAGCTCGATGGTCTCAAGCACAGAATCTACGCTTAGGTTGTCTACTACATCTTTGAATGGGATATGCGATGTAACACGGCCAGCCCAGATGTCATCAACCACGTTCACTTCACAGCCAAAGCCTTTATAGCCAGTTAGCTCTGCAAACCAAGACAGCTCGTCTCGGTGTGCAAGGCCGGCTAGGCTCATCGCTTGCTTGTTCAGTGGAGCAAAGCAGATACCGTGAGTCTTACCTTCAAGGGTTAGGTCTACCGCAATCTTTAGTGAATCAAGTACATATTGACCACCTTGTGGGGTTGCTTTCCCGTACTCAATCTCTTTTTCGTTTGAGTTTTTAAAGGTCAGTAGAACCGGCTTATCACCCTCAAACTGTGCTTCTTCAAAGCTAGATACCACGTCGTAGTCGAAGCTAACCTGGGCTACATCCATACCCTTACGCAGTTCATACTCTTCAGCGATGATAAGGATGTTAGCTTGCTGGCGGTTTTCTTCTTCTGCCAATACTTTCACTGCTACCTCTGGACCGATACCTGATGGGTCACCTAGAACAAGAGCAATAGTTGGTTTAGTCATGGGTTTATTCCTTTAAATCTTATTTGTATAGATAATCGACGAAGCCTACAGAGATAGCTGGTACGTAGGTTGCCAGCATCAGCACTGCAACCAGTACCGCGATGAACATGGCGTTAACCTTAGTAACTGCCCAAATGTCTTTTTTCGCGATAGAACAAGCTGTGATAAGTACACTTGCTACCGGTGGTGTCTGTTGACCGATTGAGATGTTTAGCGCAAGCATGATGCCAAAGTGAATTGGGTCGATGCCGAGCTCGTGGATAAGTGGTAGTACGATAGGTACGGTTAGGATGATGGCCGCTGCACCGTGTAGGAATACACCAACAATCAGTAGCATGATGTTCAGCATCATCAGAACCACATATTTGTTTTCAGAGATACTCAAGATGCCAGCAGCCATTGCTTGTGGTACTTCTTGCTCGGTTAGGAACAGACCTAGAACCGCAGAAGTTGCAACCAGAAGCATTACTACAGAGGTACCTGTAACCCCTTCCATGACCGCTTTGTAGAACAATTTCAGATTCATCTCTCTGTAGATAAATACTGAGATGATGATAGCCAGCAGCACTGCGATACCTGCCGCTTCTGTAGCTGTCATAAAGCCAGAAAGGATACCGCCAAGGATGGCAAACGGTAGAGTTAGAGCCCAGAACGCATCTTTAAATGCAACCCAAAGCTTACGTAGGCTGAACGAGTCTTCACGAGGTAGATCGTATTTCACCGCGTAGTAGTAACACACGCCAAACATACCCGCCGCACCAAGTAGACCAGAGATGATGCCCGCAACAAACAGCTGTGAGATAGACACATCAGCCATTGCACCGTAGATGATCATCGGCAGTGATGGTGGGATAATTACCGCAAGTGACGCCGATGATGAGGTTACCGCCGCTGAGAAGCTACCTGAATAACCACGCTTTTTCATCGCTGGGATAAGGATTGAACCCAGTGCTGCTACGTCTGCTACCGCCGAGCCCGAGATCTCTGCAAAGATCATCGATACACCCACATTAACCATGGACAGACCGCCACGTACAAAGCCTACAATAGCGTTCACAAAGTTGATGAGACGAAGTGAGATACCACCTGTGTTCATCAATGCGCCGGCAAATACGAACAATGGGATTGATAGTAGGGTAAATTTAGAGCCACCCTCAAACATAGCTAGGGCTGCGTTGTAGATAGCATCAATACCTGAAGTGGCTACCATGCCCACTAGTGCTACCGCACCGATCGCAATGCCGATTGGCACGTTGATCATTACTAGGGCGATAAGGCAGATTAAAACCGCAATCGAACTCATTTCACTGCCTCCATTACATCGCGCATCTCTTTCTTAGCATCACGGATCGCTTCTTCGATCTCTTCATCTTCTTGGGTCGTGCCCTTGCTCACCATCTCCCAAGCTTTAGGGAAAGAACACAGCTGAGCCACCACAAATAGGACGGCACCAACAGGTAGAGCAGATTGAGCGAATGAAAGTGGGATGAACTCCAGGCTAGTTAGGGTCTCATCACCGAAAATTTGTAGAATGTAGTAACTTGCCCACGCAATAGTGACGAAAAAGGCAATAACAATTAGCTCACTGAACAAGAACAAAGCCTTACGACTGGTCAAAGGAAGGCTTGCAATAAAGCCGCCGAATCCCATGTGTGAGCGTTTAAGTGCACAAAGTGCAGAACCATAGAAAGTTAGCCAGGCAAGAAGAATGGCAGACACTTCGTCATACCAATAAAGTGACGCCCCGCCAAAACGAGAAAATACCGCTGTAATGATGATGGCGCTCAGTGATAGCAAAATAGTCACTGAGATAACTATCAGCACCTTCTCCAACAGATTGGATATGACATTTATACCGCTTCTAAATGACATCGAATCCCCCAAACAGGTATAAAAGCCATGCCCTCTCGGACATGGCTAGATTTTTATTCAGCGCTTGCTAGAGCTTTTTCTAGCATTACGTCGCCGTTATTTACGTTAGCTTTGAAGTCGTCATAGATAGGACCACTTGCATCAACGAACGCCTGACGGTTAGCTACGTTTAGCTTCATACCGCCATCAACCAGCTTCTGCTGAAGCTCAGTTTCAAGTTGAGATGCTTGCTCGTAACCCCACTGCTGAGCCGCTTTCGCTGATTGCTCAAGGATTTCACGAACCTCTTCTGGGTGCTTGCCGTAGTGACGCGCGCCAGCTGTTAGGTAAGCTGGGGTGTACACGTGGTTAGTCACGCTTAGGTAACCCTGAACTTCCTGCAGTTTCGCCGCATAGATGTTGGTGTATGGGTTTTCTTGACCGTCGATAACGCCAGTCTGTAGACCGATGAATACTTCGCTAAAGCCCATTGGAGTTGGGTTTGCGCCCCAGTTCTTAAACATCTTCACGCGCCAAGAGCTGTTTGGAGTACGTACTTTTAGGCCCTGAAGGTCTGATGGCTCATTGATTGGACGCTTAGAGTTAGTGATGTTACGGAAGCCGTTTTCCCAGAAACCGATAACCTTATAACCTTTCTTCTCTGCAGCAGGTGCAATGTATGGCCAGAACACTTGCTCTTCGATCTTAGCCACGTGGTTGCGGTCAGATACTAGGAACGGAAGCTCAAATAGCGCCATTTCAGAAACGTGAGTTGGTAGCGTAGAGGTCAGAAGTGCTAGGTCGATGGTGCCTAGTTTTAGTTTTTGTTGTACGTCTTTGTCTTTACCAAGTTGCGCAGCACCAAAGAACTTCAGGTTGTAATCAATACCTGCTTTATCGAACTCTTTGTTCGCGTGCTCAGTGAAGTACTGAGTCGTGTTGTACTGTAGTGAACCTACTTGAGCACTGGTTGCTACTTTTAGGTCTTTCGCGAACGCTGATGTTGACATCATTACCGCTGCCGCGATTGCACTTGGAATTAGAATATTTTTTTTCATTGAATGTTCCACGTTATTCATTTTCAAAGGTGTTTCGGTTCTAAGCGATAAACTCTTTCTCTATCTCTTTGATTCGATTCACTTTTGGAGTTGAAGGTCCATCAGTAAACTCTGACGCTAACCAAGTATCTAGGATGCTTTTTGCCAGTTCGTTGCCGATAACTCGCGCACCCATAGTAATAATCTGCGCGTCGTTACTCTTGCGAGCACGCTCTGCAGAAAATGTGTCGTGACAAAGTGCAGCGCGAATGCCTGGTACTTTATTTGCCACTATCGATACGCCAATTCCGGTACCACATAAAATGATCCCTCTTTCGTGACGACCTTCGCTCACTGCGATACTTACTGTCTTAGCCACGTCTGGGTACAACACGCCATCTTTCGGGTCTGCACCGTAATCCACGTAATCAATTCCTTTTGCACTAAGATGTGCCTTTAAAACTTCTTTCAGTTCCACCGCAGCATCGTCACAACCAATTGCAATCGACATGTGCCACTCCTTTTGCTGTTCATTTGTTTTTACTTCGATGCAAATGATAGTAAATATTTTGTTAATTTGAGCAACAGCTGAAACACTTCGTTCGAGACCGAAATCACAGAAAAGTTACATTTGGACACAAGTTCGTGATCGCTATCAACTAATTATGCAGCACTAAGAAAGTGGGACTAAGATCACCAAACATACCCAAGCAGCACCAAAAACCAATAAAAACATACACTTAAAATTAACATTCAAACAACTTAGTAGATCTGCTGCAAAATATATTGAGTTGAATGATATGTAACCAGTTTTACTACCTTGGATATTTATCACCGCCTTTATTGTGCTTTTTTTGTTAACAAGAGCACGGTTATGACCACTGAACATTTGCTAACCTTAATGAACATATGTACAACCTAGTTAACAAACGAACACTCAAAGGAACAGAGTTATGCAATCAGAATTGGCTATCGCTTTTTCACAGGTAACAGAGGCGGCAGCCCTCGCTGGCTATCAATGGTTGGGTCGAGGTGATAAGAACGCTGCCGATGATGCCGCAGTAAAAGCAATGCGCGCACAACTAAACCGCACCCCTATTGCTGGTAAAATAGTTATTGGGGAGGGAGAGATAGACGACGCCCCTATGCTGTATATAGGAGAAGAGTTAGGTAAAGGTGGCTGTGCTGTAGATATCGCAGTGGACCCTATTGAGGGCACACGTATGACCGCTATGGGACAATCAAATGCTATCGCCGTGCTAGCGGCAGGTGAAAAGGGAGCCTTCCTGCAAGCACCTGATATGTATATGGAAAAACTTGTTGTTGGCCCGGATGCGGCGGGTCATATTGATCTAAATCTGGATATTGAAACCAACCTCAACAATGTGGCTAAGGCGCTTAATAAAAGCCTAGAAGACCTGGTGGTTGTGACTCTTGCGAAACCGCGTCACGATGAAATCATCATCAAGATGCAACGCCTTGGTGTTAAGGTATTTGCTTTTCCAGATGGTGATGTTGCTGCCTCGGTTCTTACCTGTTTACCAGAGAGTGACATCGACCTTATGTACTGCATCGGTGGCGCCCCTGAGGGCGTAGTAACCGCGGCAGTAATGAAAGCGCTAGGCGGTGATATGCAAGGCCGACTGCTTCCTCGCCATGAAGTAAAAGAGCTTAACGATGAAAACATTCGTCACGGTCAGCTAGAGCTTAAACGTTGCGAAGAGATGGGGGTTGAGGCACGCACTGTGCTCACTCTTGAGCAGATGGTGAAATCAGATAATGTCATCTTTGCTGCCACCGGCATTACTAAGGGTGACCTACTAGAGGGCGTGAGCAGAAAAGGAAACGTAGTGACTACCGAAACCCTGCTAATTCAAGGACAGAGCCGCACCATTCGTAAGATCTCGTCGACCCATCATATTGAGCAAAAACAAGCGCAATTAGTCTGTTAATCAGTCAGTTAGCCCACAATGTGGGCTAATTTGATTTGGCAAACGCCATATTTTGATTATTCTGTACAAAACATGGAAGCGATACAGACACTATGCAAATAGAACAAAACGAGGAAACCAACCTCCTTACTGAGATTGCGGTTGCCTATTATCAAGATGGCGCCACTCAGGAAGAGATTTCTAAACGATTTGGCCTGACCCGTATTAAAGTCGGCCGCTTGCTCAAGCGCGCTCGCGATATAGGCATAGTGGAAATCAAGGTAAAGTACCATCCGGTATTTAGTGCCAAGCTGGAAGAGAAACTCAAAGAAACCTTTGGTCTAAAGCGTGCTCTGATTGCCCTTGATCAAGCTAATGAAGATGAGCAAAGAGCCCTGATCGCAGGTGTGGTTTCTACTTATCTTTCGGCCAACCTTACTGACAACATGGTTGTTTCTATCGGTCAGGGACGAAACGTATCCGCCGTTTCCGAGCACATCGGCATAGTGAATCCGAAAGAGTGTACCTTTGTCGCTAGTATCGGCGGTATCCACCCAAGAGGCGGTATGCTCAACGCCGACCATATCTCGAGGCAGTTTGCTAAAAGCTTTGGCGGTGTCAGTGAAACCCTTTATGCACCGGCCTATGCACCTGATCCCATCCTGCACGAAGCGCTTCTTAAAGACCAAACCGTAAAGCAGACCATGGATATGGCTCGCAAGGCGGATGTTGCGCTAGTGGGTATCGGTGATCTGGCTGAAAGCAGCTACATGGTCAACCAAGGCTGGTTCTCGGTACAAGAAATGGTGGAAGCGCGCATTCAGCAAGGGGTTGTGGGTGAGGTCGGTGGATACGACTTCTTCGATATCCATGGTAGGGTGCAAGATACCAAGATGAGCAACCGTGTCATCGGTCTAACTATCTCAGACTATCAAAAAATACCTGAGGTTATCGCAATTGCAGCTGAGACCAGTAAACCTCTTTCAATATTGGGTGCTCTTCGCACCGGAGCCATCGATGTCTTGGCCACCAGCGTCGCAAACGCCATAACCATACTGAATCTCGAAGCCCAGAAATAAAAAAACGCGCTAATTAGCGCGTTTCGTCCATTTAGTGAATCCACTGTAGGCTGAGCATTACCACCGCTGTTGCAAACAGAGAGAATAGTCCTATGACACCGCTGATTTCCTCAAAGCGTTTTACGGCTACAGCTGATGTTTGAGATGTGTTACGAGAAATAGATACTGATTTCATATTCGCCTTCTTTAACTCAAGATTCACAGTCGGACTCATCTTACCTATTTATGTGATATGCATCAAGTTTTACAAGCTAATTTTGCATAAATTACAATCAAATTGGCGTACTGCATCTGCATACTAGAAACTCGATATGATTCATACTGTTAGATAAACAGCAGGGGAACGCGCTATGGCTTGGATCATCACCAAATATCTCATCACCGCAGGTATCGTAGTCGCCGTATCTGAAATCGCCAAATCAAGCGATAGATTAGGTGCGCTTGTAGCCGCACTGCCGCTGGTCACCGTACTTACTTTGATATGGATGTATGTCGAGGGCCAGGGCAGTGAAAAGCTATCCAATCACGCCCTTTATACCTTCTGGTATGTACTCCCTACCCTGCCTATGTTCTTGCTATTCCCTATCTTCAATGCCCGATTCGCCTTTCCCATTGCACTGTTAATTGGAATAGTGGTAACTCTGATTTGTTTCGCACTGACCGCAGTAGTCGCCAAATGGTTTGGGGTGAGCCTACTTTAATCGTCATAACGGTATCGTTGCTTCGGGTCGTCAGACAGGTATTGAACCAACTCCCACTCAAAGCCTGCCCTATCATAGAAATAAACGCGCTTGCGGCTCACCTCATCGCTAAGTTCGCCGTTCCTTTGATAGCCCAATCGCACCAGTTCGCGAATGCTCTGTTCTATATCACCTACTGTCAAAGCAAGATGATTCACGCCAAAATCAAAATACGGACGGCGCGCGTCCTTTGCTTCTTCTATGTCCTTCGGCTCTTGCAGGGCAATATAGTTTTCATCATTTCCTATGTGTGCCCAGCGGTACTCGCTGGCTTGATTAAATTTATCCGCACGAACTCTAAAATCCGGAGCCACTACTCCAAGAAATTCAATAGCGGCATCAATGCTAGGTACAGTGATATTGGCATGTTCTAGTTTGGTCATAAAAACTCCTTGTTGACTTTCAAACCCCTACAGCCTAAAACCTAAACATAGGTTGAGGTCAACAGGGAAAATAAAAAATATGCTGTCAGTGGGTGAAGTAGCATCAAGAGCCGGAATTGCGGTGTCCGCCGTCCATTTTTATGAGAAGAAGGGCTTGATCAGCTCGACGCGAAATCAGGGCAATCAAAGACGTTTTGCTCGCGACGTATTAAGACGCATAGCGGTAATCAAAGTGGCTCAACAGGTGGGTCTGTCGTTAGAAGAGATAAAAGACGCTTTAAAAACCCTTCCTCAAGACAAGGCGCCGACTTCCACGCAGTGGGAAGCGATCAGCTCTATATGGCGTGAGAGCCTACAGCAGAAGATCCAAGACCTAGAAAAGCTAGACACTAAGTTGGACCACTGCATCGGATGTGGCTGTCTTTCTATGAAGAAATGCCACCTCTACAATCCAGAAGACGAGCAAGGAGAGGAACACACAGGCGCAGCACTTTGGTAGGAAAAAGGCCTGACATCAGCCAGGCCTTTAGGATTACTTGTGCTCTACTTGATAATCCAGTTTGTAGAAGTGAGCCTCACTCTCTCCATCGGTGAACTGGTTATACACACCGACTTTGAAATAGCTAAGCAGGTGGCTCCAGTAATCGATGTTGTGATTCACCTTCTGTTCACCATCAACCTTAACAACTAGCATCTTGTTACCTACAACAATATCGAAGTCAGTAGCACCGGCTTTTGCCTTACCTAGGTCATACTGCTTATAGGCATTTTCTGACTTACACTCAGGCTTGTTCATGTTTTCTTTGCCCTTCTTACCCTTGCAGATAAGTGCGTTGTCTTTGACTACCGCCCAGTAGTGACCACCCTCACGCCAAACAATGCGAAGCAGTGGATGCGGGATATTGTTCTTACCATCTACGGTTTCACCCTTGTTATGCACCTGAAGATAGGTGATCTCATTCTGCTTAGAGGTCGAGTTCTTCATCGATGCTTCTGGATTGATCGGCTCTAGGCTAGTGTTCAGGTGATAAAAGGTATGTGGCAATGAGGTATTGAAGTTCTTGTGTACACGAAGCTCATTGCGCTTGTGGTCGCCGGTCATCTTAAACACGAAAGCTTCAGACTCTTTATCAACATAGAAGACTTCGTTCACGATACCGGCAAAGTTAGTATCGGTCGCAATGTACAGCTTATTGCCCTTCTTACCAGCAGGATCAGAGATCTGAAGCTCAGACTCAGACAGGATAGGACGGTATTGTGCGTAATCGGCAGGAATACCGCGGTCATCTCCTGCGTCATCAAAGGTGATAGCAAAGGCTTGAGAAGAAAGTAGTAGAGTACTGGCAAGGCCAAGAATCTTTGTTTTATTAAGCGTCACTGTTATTGCTCCTATATAGACGGCTCAAACACGATTTCTTGTATTATTATATTGTCAGTTTATTTCTAAGCGTTACTACTCAACTAGTTTCATGTGATCGAGTTCCAATTTGTTACATATCCATTCATTGCGAAAACAAATATGAACAAAATCAAGCATTCACAAGGCAAATATTAGGGATGAGTGCGATAGCCCAACAGCCTTTCAGCAGCATAAGAACTGATATTTACCGAGTTGCTTTGATTGCCACCAAGCACCAAGATCGCACCGTTCTTCTCTCCCACGTAAAAGCCTACGTGCCCTTGCCACGGATGCTTACCTCTTTTTAGGATCAAAATGCATCCCTCCACCGGAGTTTGCAAAGCACTACCCCAAGTTAACCAAGAACGCGCCGCCGCCGAGCGAGTACCGGTTAAGCCACTCTGCTCTACACACCAATTCACAAAACTCGAACACCAAGCGGTTTCGTCATCGGATGCGCCTAGGGTTGTTGTCTGGTGATATTCAAGGATACGTGGATTGTGAGCATCGGCACCGGAGACCTCCGATACGCCTGACTCCATCTCACCCAGTGCAGCTTGATACCAGAGTGATTGGAAGACTTGCGCTTCAGGCTTTGGTTTTACAATAGGAATATTGATCGGTTGACCAACGAATATCAGATTTGGATTATTGATTTGGGGATTGAGCTGTAACAGTTGCTCTAGTGTGACGGCATGATTGGCGGCGATATTTGCCAAGGTATCACCGGATACGACTCGATAGATGGTGTTCATAGGCTTACCTCCCTCGATACTGGCACTGAGATTAGCTCAGACACCCTATATTTCAAGAAAGGTAAGTGAACATCAACCAAGGATTAACGCATTTTCAGCCGAGAAACTATAGAAAATTAGCGGTTCTCTCGCCTTCAACAAAGCTAGCCACATTATCCAAGGTCACACTGGCAATATTGCCCAACGCTTCTTTGGTTAGAAACGCCTGATGGCCGGTAAAGATAACGTTATGGCAGGCAGACAAACGGCGGAAAACGTCGTCGATGATGACATCATTGGATTTATCCTGGAAGAATAACTCCTTTTCGTTGTCATACACATCCAGTCCCAGCGCACCGATGCGACCCTGCTTCAAGGCCTCGATGGCCGCCTGTGAATCCAGTAATTCACCGCGACTGGTATTAATGATCATCACACCGTCCTTCATCATGCCAAAGGCTTGTTCATTCAGCAGGTGATAATTTTCTTTGGTCATTGGGCAATGCAAAGAAATAACATCTGACTCGCGAATCAAGGTTTCGAAATCACAATACTCAGCGCCCAATTCCTTGGCGATATCACTTGGATATGGATCGAAGCAGAGCACCCGCATACCCAAGCCTTTTAAGATACGAATGGTGGCACAGCCAATCTTACCCGTACCTATGATGCCCGCAGTTTTACCAAAAAAGTTAAAGCCCACCAGCCCCTCGAGGGAGAAGTTTGCATCGCGGGTACGCTGATACGCCTTGTGGAAGCGTCGGTTCAGAGTCATCATCAGCCCTACCGCATGCTCAGCAATCGCCTCTGGTGAATAGGCAGGAACTCTAGCAACTTGAATACTAAGCTCTTTCGCCGCTTCGAGATCAACATTGTTGAATCCTGCACAGCGCATAACCAGTAACTTAACACCATAAGAGGCAAGCGCCTCAAGAACTGGTTTAGACAAGTCATCGTTAACAAACGCACACACCGTCTCAGAGCCCTTCGCCATCTTGGCGGTCTGCTCATTTAACTGGAAATCGTAGAAATGAAATTGAAGGTCTTGGCTACTCTCACTGCCCGCCAGTTCAAACGCGGCTTGATCATAGGTTTTGCTACTAAAGAAGGTAATGCTGACCATAGGTGATCTCCTTAGATAATTCGATAGACATAGAGTGAAAAGAGCTCACATTCGTTATCTGCTTTATACGTCAGTGAACTCAGATTACTCTTTAAATCAATTGATTACCTTAAAAAAAGACCACTACTACCCTTTGACTAAAAGACGGATAGCTTGTAAACGCAGCCTCAGAGTCTCAGTTCAGTAGTATCTTCTACACATCTCCAATTGACTCCACTAGAAACAAAGTAACAATCAATTCAGGGTATTACCCTAATACCAAAAACTCAGTTTTATTGCTTATCAGGTAACAGCGAAGCTGAGAACTGTACTCACCAAACGTAATAGGAACCAAGTCACTAAATTATAACTCTGTTTGTTATAGAGTATCTCTTGGAGGTATCGATGCGAAAAAAATCAATCGTTGAACATATTAATAATTATGGCAATGCCCGAGTTTCTGATTTAGCCATAAAATTCAGTGTGTCAGAAAAAACTATACGTAGAGATCTTAAATATCTTGAGGGCTTGAATAAGTTAGTCAGGGTGACAGGTGGAGCCGTAAGTTTAAAAAATAGTGATATTGGAACTACATTCTCCTCCAGATCTAAAAAGAACTCCATAAGCAAGAATAAATTAGTAGAGCAGGCAATTCCTTTAATAAAAGAAGGGGATCTAGTTGGATTAGATGCGAGTAGTTCTTGTTGGAAGTTGGCACAAAGTTTACCTGACATTAAAATTACTGTTGTAACAAATAGTCTAAGGATTATAAAAGCACTTAATCACAAGAAAAACATTTCAATTTTTAGTCTACCAGGGAATTATTCCCGTACTTACGAGGGTTTTTATGGATTAAGCACGGTAATCCAGGTCGAAAAAATATCACTAGATATATTTTTTATGTCTTGCAGTGGTTTCAATATAGAAGGCGACATATGGGACTCTAATAAAATAAACGCTGATCTTAAAAGAGCATACATAAAATCATCTAAGAGTAGGGTTTTAATCGCAGATTTAACAAAAAAAGGAAAAGCCAGCCTAATTAAAATATGTAAAACAGAGGATTTCGACATAATAATATCAACATAAATAACCAACCTCTCTATGCTTTATTAATTTTAAGCTAGCAAATAATGACACCTCTTTATTTGATGTTTTTAATCCCAATTAATTAAAAGAGCAATGTAATTTAAGGAATATTACTTAAATATTTTACAGGAGACAAAATTTAGAAAGACATTCATTTAATTAAAACTATAAGTTTAGTTAAAATATAATCGTGGTAATTCACCTACATACGAAAGTTATGAATAACATGATAAATAAAATCAGCTAAACAAGCTTAATTCTCACTTTTCTTCGACTCTAAGACCGTAATTCTTAAACTTTTCTAGTACCACATACATTTCGTCATCATCCAAGACAGGTGCGGATTCTGTGACTGAAAGCACCTTAAGGTAGAGGTCGGCGAGAACATCAACTTCATGTGCAAGCCACAGGGCTTTATCTAGATTCTCGCCACAGGCAATCAGTCCATGATGTTGAAGCAAAATAGCTTTACTCTTTTTTATTCCATCACTTACATGTGCAGATAGTGTCTCAGTTCCGAAAGTAGCGTATGGTACACAAGGGATCTTTGTTGTGCCTGAAGCTGCGACCATATAATGAATCGCTGGAATAGGTTTATTTAGTATTGAGACTGCCGCGCAGTTAATGGAGTGGTTGTGAACAACAGCATTTATATCATCTCTTGCCTTGTAACACTCCAAGTGAAACATCCATTCACTTGAGGGAATTTTTCCTTTCTCAAATGTTCCATTTTTTTCAACAAAAACTATACTATCAGTAGTTAGCTTTTCATAAGCTATCCCTGACGGTGTAATAAGCATTCCGTCTTCAAACTTTACGCTTACGTTACCCGCAGTGCCTTGATTTAAGCCTAATTTATTCATTTCTAGACAGGTTTTAATTATCTTTTCACTTAGTTTTTTTCTACACATTATAAACACCCATTTTTCAATATAGATTTAATTTGTGCCAGCAATAAACCGATAACCCTTAAACTATATAAATTTCTTTCTATAAATTAAAAATCAAATTCTATTTAAAACACCAAAAGACATTAGTGTTAGATTATTTAATTTAAGCTAAAGGGACTTACCTAGTTGTAAGCCTTTGGATTAATAATTGAATATGATGGCCTCATATTTTCTTGCGCAGCTTCAGGGCTATCGAAAATTCCAGCACCAAAGAGAGCAAACATAGCGGCTCCGGTAACGGTAGCCTCTGCTTGATCAACTACATGGATCGGAACCCCAACAACATCGGCTCTAATTTGATTCCAAAGGCGATTTCTAGAACCTCCACCTACAACCATCAAACTCGTCGTATCGATATCACATACGGAGGTCAAATGTTCGAGGCTAAGTTTTAGCTTGCTTGCCAACCCTTCCAACGCAGCACGGTATATTTCTCCTCGTGTTGTGTTAATAGTCAGCCCGGATATCCCACCAACACTGTGGCCATTATCATCAACTAGAAAGTTAGGTTCAAAGATCACACCATTTGATCCTGCAGGCGCTTCCTCACCCTCAGCAATCATTACAGCGTATTTATCTTTGTCACTTTTAAGCTCTCCAAAGTAAGTATTAGCTACCCACTCCATAACGGCACTAGAAAGCCACTGTATGGCTGGATTGTAGAGATTCGCCTTTGCATCTAGCTCAGTCGTGATACCCGCTTTTAAGTGCGAGAGATTCAACTTTGGCTGTCCGGAACGTGCCATTAGTATTTCCCAAGTCCCGGAGCTAAGGAAAAATTGGTTCTCCTTAGCTCCCGAACCAAACAGCGCAAACTGCGTGTCATGGCCTGCAGAAATAACTGGAACATTGGACGGAACACCTAGCAAGTACGCAATATCATCACGCAAGTGACCAACTACTTCGCCCGCTTCAACCATAGGAGGAAGTTGAGACTCCTTCATACCAAGATATTCAAGAACCGATTTATTCCAAGCCCCATCTACTAGATTGGTCATCATTGACGTTCCCGCCATTGTTCTGTCTGTAGTCAACTTTCCTGTTAACTTGTGGCTAATCATGGATGATATAAACACCCATTTATCCATTCTTTTAAATACATCAGGCTCGTTATCTTTCAGCCATTTAAGTTTGAATAATGTATTGAAGGAGAAATCACCTATACCGTTGTTCGAGTACAGGTTTGAACGGTCGAACTCAACACCAACTTTGGACATCACTGGCAATGTGCGAGAGCATTTCCACGATATAATCGGGTAAATCTGTTTGCCATTGTTATCGTATGGCGCTCCATCCACTCCAAACGTAGTAACTGATACAGCAACAATATCAGCAGCATTTATTTGTGCGACCACGCGTTTTGAACAATCAACTAGCTTTCGCCAAATTTGTTGAAAATCCCAAATATGCTCTGTTCCATTTTGTAACGTTTCGCTCTTAATGTAGTGAGACGCAACAATCTTCCCTTTTTTATTAATCGCAATGGAGCGGACGTTTGTGGCTCCACAATCTAATATAAGGGCAATTGACATAATTCACTCCTATATACATTCCTTGAAAATAAGAAAAATATAGCGATTAGAAATTTATTTTTTATAAGTAGGGCCAAACTCTAGAAGTACTCTGTAATCTGGTGATTAAACATCTTATTTAGGCTCAGAACAATATAAATGTAATGAGATAATAAAATTGTGATAATGCACACAAATTTTTATGGAGAAACCGAATCTAGATTCGTAGTTGTCCAAACTGGAAATTAATTATCAATAATGGACATAAATGAAACGGTTGAGAGAGAAGTACGCTTCAAATAAAAAGAGCGCATAGCGCGCTCTTTTTATTCTATTAGACCTACGGTCTCAAGTAGCATGCTTTATTACATACTACTTGAGTTAAGTGAATTATGTTCTATCTAGGCCAGATTTGGCATTAACCAGTAAAATGTATGAACTACAGAATTATTAAAAGGCTATAAAGCATGCCGACAGTATAGAATTATAACCACTCACCCCCTTCATCTACATTATCTGGTGTAAATACCCTTGAAGGTAATATAATTTCTTTGGGGACTTCTTTACCCGAAAAAATTTCACCTGCCCTTTTTATGGCCTCTTCTCCACCTGTTGGGTATTCAAACGATGCGGCTAAAATCCCCTTCTTAACATAGATTTGGCCTTCTTGCGCCAATGCATCAATGCCAACAAACTTTATGTCTTTCTCTCGACCAGCTGCCTTTGCGGCCATGTACGCACCATGGGCACCAGGATCATTATGTGCATAAACTAGATCGATATCATCAAATCTTCCCAGTGCTGATGACATCTCTTGCCTCGCTATAGATTCCAGCCACTTCATTTCAACGTCAAATACTATATCTAAACCCGCATCTTTTGCTCCCTCTCTAAAACCATTATGGCGGTCTTGCGCTGGAGTCGCTGTCATTTGTCCACGCAATTCAACAGTTTTAGTTCCTTTAGGGAAGTTATCAGCAATCCACTTTCCGGCAGCCAAACCGATCTTTTTGTTATCCGCTGAAATATATGTTGTATAATCACTCCCTACGACTTTTCGATCTAATACAATGACTGGAATACCCTTTTTATATACCTCTCGGACCGGTTTGGTAAGTGGCGCGGCTTCATTTGGTGAAATAATCAGAAGGTCTATATTAGAATTCATGAATTCTACAACTTGAGACTTTTGTTTCAATGAATCATTTTGTGCGTCTTTAAATATCACTTTATAACCAGCTGCCTCTGCAGCTTTTTTTATATCTGCATTCATTTGAGCACGCCAAGGTTCACCCAAATTAGATTGACTCATACCAATTACAAACTCTTTCGAAAATGCAGTACTAGACATGCATGTCATACTGAGCACAATTATTCCATTGATTATTTTATTAGTCATTTTCCTCTTCCTTATCTTATCTTAGTTAGATATCGATCTAACTCTAACTTCCACGTTTACTGCGTTGAAATAAGACTGCACCAACAATTATTAAACCCGTTAGCATTAGCCTGTAAGATTCTGGCACCGCGTTTATACTTAGAATCTTTTCCAAGTAACCGATAATCAAAGCACCTATTACTGTAAGCGTGATAGCACCTCGACCACCCATTAAACTCGTTCCACCGATAACCACAATTGCAATGGCTTGAAGCTCGTACGCAATACCTGCTTCTGGATCTCCCTGCGTTTCCATTGCAGCTTGCAATACTCCAGCTAGGGCTGCCAGGGCTCCACAAATACCATAAGCAATTAATTTAGTTTTTATGATTGGGATACCAGAAAGGCGAGCCGATTCCTCATTACCTCCTATTGCATAAAGGTATCTTCCAAACCTCATTCTTGATAGAAGAATCCAGCAAAACAAAGCAACAATAGCTGCAATAATAGTGGCAGTAAAAATAGTGTCTCCGAATACTTTTCCACTGAGTGTTTCAAAAATTGCAGGCTCTTCAACAAAATGATACTCACCATCTATTTGTACTGCTGTGGATACTTTCTGCCCACCGGAGAACACTTTAGCTAACCCCCTTGCAAACACCATCATTGCTAGTGTTACGATAAATGGCTGTAGCTTAAATTTTCCAATCAGAGTGCCTGAGACCAATCCACAACTCATCCCAATCGCTATACAAAGAGGGATAGCTAAATAACCCGGAACCCCAAAATGTATTGTCAGCAAGGAGAAACTCACAGCAGAAAGACCAAGGACGCTACCAACAGACAGATCAATTCCTCCTGTAATAATTACTAAGGTCATTCCAAATGCCAGAATTGCATAGCGGCTAACAAATCCAAGCATTTCTGTGTGGGTGTTAAACTTAAAAAAAGAACCACCTCCATCAAAGAGCATTCCGATGGCTAGAATACCCAACAAAGCAACTAATGCTTTTGTAATGGGAAGTGCTAGTACTTGATTTGATTTGTTTTTATTCTCTGTGACGTTAGAACTTTGTATATTGTCGATCATTGCAACACTCCTTCAAAATTTTTCCCCATCGCCGCTTGTAATAGTTTCTCTTGTGTTGCTTCAAGTTTTTCAAACTTTGCAGTAACCTTACCTCTGTGCATTACAATGAAACGGTCTGACATCGCCATTATTTCTGGAAGTTCAGATGAGAGAAGAACGATGCCTAAACCTCGTGCTGTCCACTTATTCATAAGTTGATATATTTCTTTCTTTGCCCCAACATCAACACCACGAGTTGGATCATCAAGAAACAATACTTTAGGCATAGATTCTATCCACTTAGCCAAAACAACTTTTTGTTGATTTCCTCCAGACAACTCTGAAACAGCTTGTTTTGATGATGAATACTTAATATTCATTTCATCTTGATATTTCGATGAAGTTTCCCTTTCTATCGCTTCGTTTAACCATCCATTTGGTGATATTTTCTTTATCGATGCCATAGAAATATTGTTTTCTATACTCATTCCTAAAACTAAGCCGTTACTTTTCCTATCGTTAGTCAAAAGTGCTATTTTATTTTTGATTCCGTGTGCTGGATTAATTGGCATATAGTCATTATCACAAAGAGTAATTTTTCCTGTTTTATTTTTTCCATATGAACCAAAAAGTGAAAGCAGAAACTCATGACTTCCCGAACCTTCAAGCCCCATTATTCCGACTATCTCACCTTCAGAAACCGACATTGATACACTGTCTACAACTTTATTTTTTACTCCATAAGGATCAGAAACACTATAGTTTTCAACTTTTAAAACAGTCCTACCTACACTTGGTTCACGATGGGGGAATTGTTGACTTAGTTCACGTCCAATAATCCAAGAAATTAACTTGCTCTCAGGTAAATTTTCTTTAACTTCCTTACCGATAAAATTACCATCTCTAAGTACCGCAATAGTGTCAGCTAATTTATATATTTCATTCATTTTGTGCGAAATATACACTATCGCTTTCCCCTCACTTTTCATCTCTTCAATTATTTTGAAAAGTTGCTCTACCTCAGGCTTACTTAGCGCGCTAGTTGGTTCATCCATAACAACAATATCAGAATTGAATGTTAGTGCTTTGGCGATTTCAATCATTTGCTGTATAGAAACTGGGTAGTCACCGATAGGCTTATTAAAGTCTAAATTTACACCTAAACTATCCAATATATTCTTCGCCTGCTCTTTTTGAATTTTCTTATCGATAAATCTGGTATTTGATACACATTCTCTTCCTAGAAAAATGTTATCAACAACATTTAAAGAGTCTATCAGTGATAACTCCTGATGAATCATAGATATTCCATTGATTTGAGCGTCAATTGGGCTATCAAACTTAACCTTCTTGCGTTTTAACTCTATCTCTCCATCATAGTCTTTATATATTCCTGTTAGAATTTTCATCAGCGTGCTTTTTCCTGCGCCATTTTCTCCAGCAAGCACACATACTTCACCAGGATAGAGATCAAGATTGACGTTACTCAAAACTGTGACGCCAGAAAAAGCTTTCCCTATGTTTTTCATACTCAATAAAGGTTGCCTTCCCTCTTGATAGTCCATATTAACTAGTCCCTTTAGTTAAACACTCGTATTAATTTTAAGTTCTCAATGGGTATAGAGCTCGGTACCTAAACACCCTTACGACTCAATGAGCCACCTTGCTAACTCGTGTTAGCAATAGTTATAGAACTCAGTCTCTCCTTGCACAAAATTCAACCACCATTTGTGTGATCAAGGTCTTGATTATTTCTTGTTTCACTCAATTTAGAGAAAGTAGATTTAGCAGAATTTTTAAAACAGACTAACCTGCCGATGCACTACGGTATGGATAATTTTTGGCGCGATTAATAATAGCAACACAGGCTCGATATCAGCATAGAGCAGCATTCTCTTGATTGTGAACCGTAGTATCAAATAACTACTACTCTATTGGTTTTACCATAGCTCAAAATAGCTATTTACAAATAAATTTATTGATAAAAAAACAAACGGTAAAGCGCAGGATAGTGGCTAAAGTAAAATAACTAAGCTAGTAGTGACTTTCCTGTGCTCACTATATTTTCAGTAGTAAAGCCAAACATCTTAAATAGCTCACCCGCTGGTGCAGACTCACCGAAGGTAGTCATGCCGATGATCTTGCCACCGAAGCCAACATACTTGTACCAGTAATCAGCGATGCCCGCTTCAACTGCGATGCGCTTGGTTACTGAAGATGGTAGAACCGCTTCACGGTACGCTTCATCTTGCTTGTCGAACACGTCAGTTGCAGGCATAGACACTACGCGTACTGCTTTACCTTGTGCTGTTAGTTCCGCTTGTGCAGCTACTGCTAGCTCAACCTCAGAACCGGTTGCAATGATGATCAGCTCAGGCGTACCCTCACAATCTTTCAGGATGTAACCACCCTTAGCGATGTTTGCCAGAGTCTCAGCGTCACGCTCTTGCTGCGCTAGGTTTTGACGAGAGAAGATCAGAGATGTAGGACCATCTTTGCGCTCGACAGCCAGTTTCCAAGCTACTGCAGACTCAACTTGGTCACATGGACGCCATGTGCTCATGTTTGGAGTTACACGTAGAGAAGCAAGCTGCTCTACAGGTTGGTGTGTAGGACCGTCTTCACCCAGACCGATTGAATCGTGAGTGTAAACCTGAATGTTCTGAACCTTCATCAGAGCGGCCATGCGCATAGCGTTACGTGCGTACTCCATAAACATTAGGAAGGTTGCACCGTAAGGTACGAAGCCGCCGTGCAGTGCGATACCGTTGATGATCGCCGTCATACCGAACTCACGCACACCGTAGTGGATGTAGTTGCCTGAGAAGTCTTGAGCTTCAAGAGACTTAGAGCCAGACCACATGGTTAGGTTTGATGGTGCAAGGTCCGCAGAGCCGCCCATGAATTCAGGTAGCATCTTGCCGAACGCTTCTAGCGCGTTTTGAGATGCTTTACGTGATGCGATGTTCGCAGGATTTGCTTGAAGGTCAGCAATGATTTCTACAGCCTTCGCTTCCCACTCTGCAGGAAGGTCGCCGTTTACGCGACGCTTAAGCTCAGCGGCTTCCGCTGGGAATTCTTTTGCGTATGCTTCGAACTTGTCGTTCCAAGCTGCTTCTTTCGCTTTGCCCGCTTTGTTCGCATCCCACTCAGCGTAGATGTCAGCAGGGATTTCAAACGGTGCGTGCTCCCAACCTAGGAATTCACGTACCGCTGCGATTTCTGCTTCACCTAGTGGTGCGCCGTGACAGTCGTGAGAACCCGCTTTGTTTGGAGAACCGAAGCCAATGATAGTCTTAGTACAGATAAGGGTTGGACGAGGGTCCGCCTTAGCTGCCTCAATTGCTGCATTGATAGCGTCAGCATCGTGACCGTCTACCGCTGGGATTACGTGCCAGCCGTACGCTTCAAAACGCTTAGGAGTATCGTCAGAGAACCAGCCTTCAACTTCACCGTCGATAGAGATGCCGTTGTCATCCCAGAATGCGATCAGCTTGCCTAGGCCTAGAGTACCCGCAAGTGAACACGCTTCGTGAGAGATACCTTCCATCAGACAGCCGTCACCCATGAATACATAAGTGAAGTGGTCAACGATGTCATGGCCTGGCTTGTTGAATTGAGCCGCCAGAGCTTTCTCAGCAATCGCCATACCTACAGCGTTTGTGATGCCTTGACCTAGAGGACCAGTGGTAGTCTCGATACACGGTGCGTAGCCGTACTCTGGGTGACCAGGAGTCTTAGAGTGAAGCTGACGGAAGTTTTTCAGGTCATCGATAGATAGCTCGTAGCCTGATAGATGAAGTAGAGAGTAGATCAGCATAGAGCCGTGGCCGTTTGAAAGTACAAAACGGTCGCGGTCAGCCCACTCTGGGTTACTAGGGTTGTGGTTCAAGTGACCACGCCATAATACTTCGGCAATATCAGCCATCCCCATTGGGGCGCCTGGGTGACCAGAGTTAGCTTTTTGTACACCATCCATGCTTAGAGCGCGGATTGCATTGGCTAGGTTTTTCCTGTCCATGTTTGATTCCAGTGATAAGTCTTGAGATGAGAAAGGGAGCACTTGGCTCCCTTTGTTGAAGTAATTTACAGCTTTTCGGCAATCATTGACTCAAGCTTACCTTGGTCAACAGCGAAGTTACGGATGCCCTCCGCCAGTTTCTCTACCGCCATAGGGTCTTGGTTGTGCTGCCATAAGAACTCGGCTTGGGTCATAGATGCAGGGCGCGGTGTGCTGCCGTTTGAATCGATAAGCTTGGATTCAACTTTACCAGGGCTTGCTTCAAGCTCTGCTAGAAGAGGTGGTGCGATAGTCAGGCGATCACAGCCTGCAAGCTCTAATATCTCATCGATGTTTCTAAAGCTCGCACCCATAACTACTGTGTTATAGCCATGCTGTTTGTAGTAGTTGTATATCTGGGTAACGGAGATCACCCCTGGGTCTTCACTCGGTTCAAAATCGCGACCTTCTTTTGCCTTGTACCAATCCATGATGCGACCAACAAATGGAGAGATCAGATAGACATTTGCCTCGGCACAAGCTCTCGCCTGAGCAAAAGAGAACAACAAGGTCAGATTACAGTTAATGTCCTCTTTTTCCAGGATTTCTGCGGCGCGGATACCTTCCCAAGTTGATGCTAGCTTTATCAGAATACGTTCATTTGGAATCCCTGCTTGGTTATACATGGCGATCAGTTGACGTGCCTTTGCCACACTCTTATCTGTGTCATATGAAAGGCGGGCATCCACCTCGGTGGAGATGCGCCCTGGGATGGTCTTTAGGATCTCTTTGCCTATATTGACCGCCAACATATCGCAGGCATATTGAACCTGTTGGTCTCTATCCTGGCTTTGGTCCTTGGCGTATTCGATGGCTTGTTGGATAAGCCCTTGATACTCATCGAGTTGAGCGGCTTTTAGAATTAGAGATGGGTTGGTGGTGGCGTCTTGAGGTTGATATTTTTTAATCGCCTCAATCTCACCTGTGTCTGCTACTACTGTAGTTAGTTCACGAAGATTATTTAATTTATTATCCATTTTCGGTCCATTAATTTAGTGTATTCTATTGCGCATTACATGCTTAATAATCCATGTGAAACACCGAATAAAAAAAGCCTAGCTTCAATAAATAACCAAGATAGGCTCTGTTTCAATACATATGTCTTTTACTTACCCCAAAATAAAAGAATTTACAGTGAAGTTATGTCCCCCAACACAAACCACCATTAATTTATGATATCGAAACTAATTAACAGGGAGTGACGCCCTTCTTCAAAATGATATTTCCATATTTAGCCAACTCCCCTGTTAGCACAACTGCACTACATTGTTTTGAGCGTTCATAAAAAGAGAATCTTTCTATACGAGAAATCTGGTCCTGTGTAACCCCTTCAGAGGACATTGCTTCTAAGTACCGACTTTCTACACTCAAATCTAGCTCATCACCTTGCCCAGGCTCCATCATCACTACAGGTTGCTCTACGTATTGATCTAATTCAAACAACCTAATCACCCCCTCCAAAAGAGTATCAACACTGACACCGTCACAACGTATAACCTTTTTCCCAAAAGTCTCTGCAGGGAAATGAGCATCCGCAAACAATATTTCATCACCATGGCCCATTTCAGATAATATCGCTAAAAGCTCAGGCGAAATAGCTGGATGTATACCTTTGAGCATATTGAATACCTCTAGTAAAATTAAATTTATAGCTTCATATAAAAACACATAATATGTACTTTTATATGAAGCTGGGAGCTCCATACCTCAGGGGGTGAGTATGGACAGGAGTGTGCTCCCAGCTTTAGATTTATCTATTTACTTCCGAAAGGATAAAGGAGCTGTTGCATAGATGGTTCATCAATATTTTCTGCTGTAACAACAACTACTGGAATATCAATTACATTCGCAACCTTATTTCCTTCAAGTACGTTATACAGCGTCGTCAAACCTTGGTAACCAATCTGATATGCATCTTGAACAACAAACCCTTGAATAGTGCCCGATTTCAAGAATGAAATAATACCCTCAGTACTATCAAAGCCCATTACCTTAACTTTACCTGCGATACCAAGGCTATCGATAGCATTAGCAACACCTAGAGTTGAACCTTCATTGGTAGCGTATACGGCAGACAAGTCTGGATTAGCACGCACCATATCAATGGTTTTATCCATTGCTTTCTGCGGGTCGCCATCGCTGTATTGCACTTCTAGAACAGTTATATCTGGGTAATTTTTAGCCATAGCATCAATAAAGCCTTGCGAGCGCTCCATTGCATTTTGAGTCCCAGCAACGTGAGCAACAATACCGACTTTGCCTTTACCATCTAACATTTTGCCCAAAGTCATTGCTGCATCAGCACCTGCCTTCACATTGTTAGTGGCGATAAAGCTCTTTGGAATATCTGAGTTGATTCCCGAATCAAAAGTTGCAATTTCAATACCGCGTGATTTCGCCTCTTCAACAGGCACCACCAAAGCATTTGCATCTAGAGCAGCCAATAGAATCGCGTCTGGTCGACGTGCCATCATGTCTTCCATCAATTGGATTTGTTCTGAGATCTGAGTTTCAGCGGCCGGACCAACGAAGTTTGTTTTCACACCCAACTCTTTGGCTGCTGTATCAGAACCCAATTTAACTGTTTGCCAAAATTCATGCTGATATCCTTTACTTACAACAGGGATATATAGGTCTTCATTTGCTTGAGCGATGCCCATACCAACGGTAGCTAGAGCCGCAAGTAAAGTTAGTTTTACAGATTTCATTTTTGTTTCTCCGTTATTTAATTATTGATTTATATTTTTTATTTCATTTTCTTTCTTAATGTATCTAGATAAACCGCTGCAATAACAACTGCCCCCATTGCAACCATTTGCCAGAATTGAGAGACTCCCATCAAGTTGAGACCATTTTTCAAAATACTCATTATAAAGGCACCAATAATAGTACCGCCGATAGTACCGATACCCCCCATCAAGCTAGTACCACCAATAATAACTGCTGCAATAGCTTCTAGTTCATAGCCAACACCAGCAGTTGGTTGGCCTGAATTTAATCGAGCGGTAATAATCACACCTGCAATACCTGTCATTAGGCCACAGAATGAATATACAAACATTTTTACTCTATCAACTTTAATTCCAGAAAGGTGTGCAGCCTCTTCACTGCTACCTACAGCATAAATATAACGACCGATTACTGTTCTTTTAAGAATAAATGCAGCAATAAAAGCTAGAACACCAAAATAAATAACTGGGTATGGTATAACATCAAATAATTTCCCTTGAGCAAGTAACTTGAACGTTGGATATTCAGTGAAGTAAAGCGCTCGCCCGTCAGTTAATACCAAGTTAATACCACGAATTGACATCATTAGACCTAACGTCGCAATAAAAGGTGGTATTGTAATTCTTGTAATCAAGGCACCATTCATAGCACCACATAGAGCACCGGCAAGAGCACCAGCCAATATACATATTGGCAGAGGTAAACCTGCTGATGCAGCAAGACCAACCGCAACTCCAGAAAATGCCATTACTGAACCAACAGATAGGTCTATACCTGCTGTGATGATTACGTAGGTCATACCAATGGCAATGATACCAATAACTGATGTTTGCAGTGCTACAGTCAATAGATTGTTAAAGTTTAAGAAATAAGGTGTCCCTAAACTGAAGAAGATCATCAATAACACTAAGCTTATTAGTGGTGCAAATTTCATTAACAGTTGTTTGTTGATAACGCTTTTATTTTGGCTATCAGGTTTATTATTTACTTCGACGTTGCTACTCATTTTTTTAACCTTCTAAAGTCGCATACTTCATGATATTTTCTTGGTTAGCCACTTCCGCGCTCAACTCTCCTGTTATTACTCCATTTCGCATGACCAATATTCGATCACACATACCTAGAATTTCAGGAAGTTCTGAGGAAATAACAATTACCGATTTACCTTGTTTTGTAAGTTGGTTTATAAGTTCATAAATCTCTAGTTTTGCACCAACGTCAATCCCTCGGGTTGGCTCATCAAATATCAATATTTCTGTGTTTTTACATAACCACTTAGCAATAATAATCTTCTGCTGGTTACCACCACTTAAATTACCCGCCAACTGCTCTAGGTTAGGGGTTTTAATTCTAAGCTTTTGCTTTAGGTCCAAAGAGATATTATCTGAACGAGTTTCATCAATAACACCAAACTGACTAGAATAATCGTCAAAGCTACTAAGCATAATATTATCTTGAACAGACATACCTAAAGCTAAACCGTCTTTTTTTCTATCTTCTGTTAAGTAAGCAATACCATGTTCAATAGCTTCATAAACGCTATTTATTTCAACTTTTTTACCAAAAAGCTTAATCTCACCCGAATCTATCGGATCAGCACCAAATATAGCCCTAGCGACCTCTGAACGCCCTGCACCCATCAATCCCGAAAACCCAAGGATTTCACCACGCTTAAGTTCGAAATTCACACCGTGCAGTACTCCCTCACGAGTGAGGTTTGTAACCTCTAATACGGTTTCGTCTGAAGGCTTGTTCGCTCTATTCGGATATATGTCACCTAGATCACGACCAACCATCATTGCAATAAGATCGTCAATGAGGACAGTGTGGTAATCTACGGTTCCGATAAAGGTACCATCTCGCATGACCGTCGCTCGATCAGCTATCAAAGCTAATTCTTCCAATCGATGTGAGATATAGACAATCCCTACACCTTGGTCTTTCAACATATTGGTTACTTTAAAAAGGCTCTCAATCTCTGACTCTGTTAATGCCGCTGTAGGTTCATCCATTATCAGTACTTTGGCATTAACAGAAAGAGCTTTGGCTATTTCAACCATCTGTTGTTGAGCGACGGTCAACTCTTCTACTAAGGTTTCCGGCTTAATATCGAGATTCAATCTATCGAGTAATATTTGAGTTGCTTCAGATTGTGAATTATCGTCTAGAACCCACTTATGTTTTGCAGTATGTTCACGGCCAATGAATATATTTTCTGCAACGGACAGTTCGGGAAATAAGTTGAACTCTTGATGAATTATAGTAATACCAATCTCTTGGGCTGATATTGGGCTAGTTAGTTTTACCTTGCTACCTTCATATTCAATATGACCTTCATCTGGAATATGAACTCCAGAGAGGACTTTCATAAGGGTTGATTTACCAGCACCATTTTCCCCAAGCAGGGCGTGTACTTCGCCCTTGCGTAGGTTAAAGCTAACATTATCCAGCGCTAACACCCCGGGAAAGCGCTTTGTAATGTTATTCATTTGTACAATCGTATTATTCATACCAGTACTCGTTCTTTATTTTGCCAAAAATACTTTCATGTTTTGAGTAAGCGCTTGTGCAACAAAAGCAGTAACAACATTTTCAAGGTGCTCTTCTGACACATAAGCCACTGTGATGTGGTTACTCTGGTGACCTGCCATCAAATCATTTTTAGAAGCGCCATCTAGCACACAGTTCATCAGTGGCCATTCTCGAGTGGTCGCGTGAAGTCGACGAGTAAATTCATCTTGTGGTAACTCAAATGCTGTGCCAGTACCCACATGCATGTAGACTTGCTCTCCCTCATAATGAGCGCGAGCCCACACGAACGTCCCAGCTTTACATTGACCTGCAATAGAAGACCCCCCCAGCGGGAAATACATGGCTGGTTGTCGGTGCCCTTGTGCAGCGGCGATACCACCACTGATATGTTCGAATGGAACAGAACCTGAAATTTCAAAATCCCAATAGAATGTTCCTTCGTAGTCACTACCCCAGCGAATATCATGTAGTGTGGTTTCGGAAGGTAGCCCCATTGAATCTAGTAATCTGTAGAGCATGGTTTGTGGAATACCTGTTCCCATATCTACTTCATTGATACACGGAATTGGCTTGCCCGGTTGGATGATTTCGCCATTTTCATCAGGAATAGGGAAACGTTGAGTTGATCCAATTGCACCCTCTGCAAAATCTGAAGCAGGACAACTATCTTTCAGCCCTTGTTGATACTGGACTCCAACACTCGTTAGACCGAATCGCTTGGTAAAGCGTGCCATAGCAATCATCATTGCACACTGCTCCAAAACCTGTTCTCTCGTCAGTTCTGTCTTGCTATCCGTGCCAAAGTGGAATGTCATACCACGCTCTTCATACCATTGGAGGCATTCTTCTTTTAGCTCTGGTGTTACTAAGCTCATCTCATGTAGCAAAGCTGATTGAGATAGGCTTTCCATTGGCATGCCGATATCAACTAAGCTTTTCTGAGGGAAGACACCATTCATCATTCCCATACAGAAGCTATCGAATAAGCCCATAATTTCTTTATTTTCGAGGATATAGTTCCCCACAGTACGTCCGATACTCGCTGCAGGTGTACCCATTAGCGGCGACTCAAACGTCACTTCTTTTAGGTAAGATGTATCATGTAGAATTTCTTTTGACGTCAACCAGTTTTCCATGTTCGTCAGGAAAAACTCATCATCTAAGTTCTCTGACCATAGACGAGAATAATCACGGCCAAGACTTGTCAAAGTTCCGGCCATACACAGAGCTCCAACCAAACCAGGCCACGTTCCATCGAAGTTTGCCATTAATAGAATTGGACCTTTGTGACTGACAAGTGCTGGAGCAAGATGATGTGAGTACTGCCACGCAGTCATAAGAACTACAATAGGTGCATCCTCATCAACTCCAGCCAGAACATCACAACCTTGACGTTGGCTAGAGATAAAGCCATGCCCACTCTCATCGTCATATTTATGTGCTCTTAACACGCTATAGCCAAAGGTTTCCTTCATTACCTTCGTGAACTTTTTCTCAAAAGCATCTTGCACAGGCCAACAATTCTTATTAGCACTATCACGCAGGTCACCAGGACAAACCATTACAAGGGTCTTGTCATCTACGGTTAATTTCTGTGGTTTGTTTGGTAAATCTAGATTTATTGTATTCACGTTAGTCTCCAAATTTATTTTTTAGGTTTTGGATTATTTATCAGCCATCATGGCTTTGTATTTCATCTGGTCTTCATACATTTCAAGGAAGACCCTGTATTTCTTATTGTGAAAGTTAGTTCTCTCTTTATTAGGTGAAATTCGACCACCCTCGAACCCCATTTTTTTAACCGCATCACTGAGAGTTTCATGTACACCACTTGCAGTTGCGCCAAGCATTGCGGCCCCCAAAATCACGGCCTCTGGTTCCTTTGACAAGACCACATCACAACCCGTGACATCAGCATGCTCACGAAGCCAAAGTGGGTTTTTTGTACCTCCGCCACACATTGATATCTTGGTAATCTCATGTCCGCTTTGTCGCATTGCTTCGATGATATGACGTGTGCCGTAGGCTACAGATTGAATTGCAGATAAGTATTCGATGGCGAGTGAATCAAGACCCTGTTCAAGAGTTAAACCAGAAACCATACCTTTGAGTGTTGGATTGGCGCGGGGAGAGCGGTTGCCATGATGATAACCAAGCATATGGAATTCACTCATCAACTCTGGGGCTTCTTTCTCTAACTCAAGAACTCTTTGGTTTAAAATTTCGTAAACACTACGATTTTCTAATTCCGCTCTTTGACGAAGAGTTTCATACTGAGAAGAGCTGTGAATGACGTGATCCAACAATGCCCCAGCGGCACTCTGCCCACCCTCTAGTAGCCAATATTCAGGGAGCATCGCGCCCCAATATGGTCCCCATACACCAGGGACGAAAGTTTCATTTTTACTGACTGCCATGTGACATGATGATGTACCACCGATTATTGCCAAAGTTGTCTCTGGCTCGGCACCTATGATAGCCAAGCCGCCTGCATGAGCATCAATAATGCCAGTCGAAACAACAGTGTTCTGGCTGAGACCAAGCTCTCTAGCTGCCTTCTCTGTGAGCTTTCCCGCAGGCGTGCCCAAGTCCTCGATAGATCCCTCGACCTTTCCATCCTCTATTAAGTCGATAAGATTAACTTTTCCTAGCAGGTCGTAAGCCCAATCATGGTTGTGAGACAGATAGTTCCATTTGCAACTCTTAGTACAAACGCTTCTCTTGGCATTCCCCGTAGATTGGTAAACGAGGAAATCCGCCAAATCAAAAAATTTGGCTATTTTGTTATAAGCATCCGGTAGGTGCTTTTTCAGCCATAAAATTTTTGGAAGTTCCATTTCTGGACTAACTTCTCCACCGACGTATTTTAGAGCAGGGTCTGCTGTCTCATTAATCTCACTTGCCTCTTCGATTGCACGGTGGTCCATCCACATCACAATATTTTGATTTGGATTATTGCTAGTAGAGACGGATACGGGCAAGTCATCACTATCTAACGCGACTAAAGAGCAAGTCGCATCGAAACCGATTCCAACGACAGATTCTGGGTTTATTCCACTCTCTTGAACCGCACCTTTAACCACGTTGCAAACTTGTTGCCAGATGTCTGCTGAAGACTGCTCTACATGATTTTTCTTCGGTCGAAATTGCTTGATGGCTTTGACAAACATGCCCAGCTTAAATCCGTTTTCATCAAACACGCCAGCACGGGCACTGCCCGAACCAACATCCACTCCTATGACATACGAATCACCCATTGATAATCCCTCCAAATTAATCATAACGCCATTGCTAACTCGTGTTAGCAAAGGTATAGCAATGCATTCAAAAACAGACAATGAAGTGAATAGGATAATGTGATATAAAGCTGATAAAGCGTTTTCTGAGCAATAAAAAACTTGCACAACCGCACAGTTTTTATACACATCAAGAACGTTCTAACAAAACCTGGGGATGGAAAATTTATGGCTATGACTATCGAACAGATAGCGAGTAACCTTGGTGTATCTATTACCACCGTTAAACTTGTTCACAACGGCAAAGCAGATAAATATAGGATATCTGCAAAAACTCAAAAAAGAGTTCATGACTTCATTGATAAGCACGGTATTGTTGTCAATCAAACGGCTCGAAATTTAAAACTAAAAAAAACAAATACGCTCGGTCTAATCGTACCTAGAATTACCAACCGTTTTTTTTCGTCTTTGATCGAAGAATTGGAACAGCACTGTAGCAATGCAGGTTTTCAATTGATCACTGCTTCATGTGACGGTGATGCTGGAAAAGAAAAAGAGGTAACCAAGAGGCTTTTTGAAAGGGGTGTTGATGGCTTCTTTATTGTACCTAGCTCCAAAGAACAACTTGAAGATACACTGGGAAGATACCCTAGCAAACCGATTGTCGTACTGGATCGTGACTACAAAATAAAGGATCAACACACTGTCACTAGTAACAATCACTTGGGTTTTTTCGAATTAACCAACAAGTTACTAGATAAAAAGCTATCTGAAGTTTATGTGATAAGTGGTGACTGCCAAATCCCCACTATTCGAGATCGATTACAAGGTTTTATCGATAGTTACACTCACCATGAATTATCGCCTGTCTCGAATTGGCTATATTCGGTTCCTAAAAATACGGCTAAAGATGGGTTCGATGGTATGAAGATGCTCATGCAGGACCTCAATCGTGTTCCCAAGGCTTTAGTTTTTTCCTCCCTCCCTATACTTGAAGGGGCACTTCACTACATTAAATCACATACAGGAGTTATACCTACATCCACCATAATTGGCACTTTTGATGATCATACAATGCTAGACTTCTTGCCAAATCGAATTGTATCCGTCGAACAAAATGCTCAATTAATTGCAAAACATTCGGTTCAGTTACTTCTCTCGAAAATTGACGAGTCAACAATTAGAAACTCAAATATTGTAATACCAACTAAATTGGTATCTAGAAATCTTTGATCATATGGTGTGATTCTCAGTTAAGATTAAAGGTAATTATTAAAATGATTGCAGTAGACAAAAACGAATCAACTACTGCACTTTTTCTTAATTACTAGGAACCTTATTTTTACCTGTTAAAACACTCATATATAAAAATACTTCCCTTCTCTAAAATGCCAAATACCTCTTTATAGATGCTGTTTTTTCAACAACTTTCACATTTTCAATTGAATGTTATCTTTTTCTAGTTCACTCTCTAAGAGCGATCGAAAGTGGTGGCAATAACTACGAATATTAATTCAGTTTTGTATTGAAGCTGTTTCGAGAAAAGTATTTTCTACTTTCATTTTGTATGCTTTGTCGTACTCACAGAAGAGAAGTAGTTCTGAACTGTTTTCTTGCTTACTTGAAGTTTTTCCGCAATTAACCCTGCAATTTGTGACTCAGAAGCCTTTGGGTGCCTAGTTCGAAATTCGTCTCTCATCCTGAGCGCACGTTCTTTTCTTTTACCCGCTGCATCCATTCTCTTTTCAGTAGCTTCACTGGTTCTGGAGTTGCCTGCACAAATCAACGGTTCGTACATGGCTGTCATTAATGCTGAACCCGTCAAAAATAGCTCCGTTCTAACTCGAAATTCGATTTCCGAGATCGACTTATCAACAAGGAAGCTTGTACAAGAGGCGATGTATAAATTCAAAGCATCGCCCAAATACTTGTAAACGGCTCGGCCACTCTAATGTGCCTGAAATCGTAGATAGTTATCAATACTTAGTTCTAGTGTGTGAACTTGGTAACTAGTCATTAAAAATTGACTCGACAATGGAACACCAGTTTCTCTAGCGGCTACACATATATGCGCCCAAAGCAAACTACTGCCCTCGCAAAAAACATCTGGATGAAGTTTTAAAAGTTGTTCAATTTGACGAAGTTTTTTCTCACTATCGATAGAAACCAATTTTCTAAGCTTTGGTTCAGACAAATCGAAATCTAGAACCTCGACTGGGAAAAGGCCCTCTTTCCCATTTGGGAGAGTAGACTTGCTTTGCGTTCTTGACATTAACAACCTCCACAAGATTTCTAAACCATTAAAGCATTCTAAAAATTGATTACTGTTAGACTCATGTCAGCGGAGGTGTTTTGGAGAAGATTGGTGGGCATCTCAGCAACGAACTAGCAGAGGAAAGTTCACTAGGAGATTTGACTTACATATCACCAGCAGTGGGGACTTCATAGAACATAAGTATCAAGCTAACTCACTGGGTAACATCAAATCTCAGGCTTATTTGACTACAAACTTGACTACAAACCCCAAAAACGACAAAGGCCTGACAACTTGGAAAGCTGTCAGGCCTTATAGAATATGGCACGCCCTGTAGGAATAAGACCAGTAATTTAACCCACTTTAACCACGTTAAATATTACTATATTTTTCTTATTAATCAGTAGCTTAATCACCAATCATAAATATTGACAAATTAACCAAACACACCCAGAATTGCTCTATATTCACCCCGCTGGCACCACCACGGCACCACCAAAAATGAATGTGAGGCTCGATGAATACTAGCATTAACTTTACTAAGCGCTCGTTAGAGAACCTAGAAACCCCCAAATCTCGTATCAGATACAGAGACTTTGGGGGGCCAAACAGTGTCAGAGGATTGGGGCTCGAGCTCACCCCTACTGGTGAGAAAACATTCCGATTTGTGCAAAAAGTTAATGGTAGAAACGTTAAGGTCACTATAGGAAAGTTCCCTGAGATAACCGTTGAAATCGCCAGAACTCATGCGCGAGACATCGCTCAACAGATAGCGCGTGGCATCAATCCCAACGAGGAAAAGCGAAAAAAGCGAGAAGCACAAACATTCAATGATCTTTTTGCCGTGTACGAAAAACTATTTGAGCTCGATATCAAAGCCGGTTCGCGACGAGCCACCAGCCTACGGAGCAATCAAACACTGTTTAACCTTCACCTTAAGCCTCGAATAGGACGTCTTTCTATCGAGTCATTTTCAAAAAGTGATGCGAGAAAGCTGCTGCGCGAAATTCTGGCTGAGAGCGGGTATAGTCGCCACAATCATTCTCTCACGCTCTTAAAATCAATGTTTAATCGCGCTGACATCTCGTCCAACCCTTTTAGTACGCTCAAAAAAATTGACGAATCTTACCACCGAAGAGAACGAACCCTCAGCGACCCTGAACTACTACGCTTATTTGAGTCTCTAGAACTAGAGAAAGACATTTATCGCGACTGCGTGCTCTTGCTTTTACTCACTGGACAGCGAAAATCCACGGTTCTGTCCATGCAGTGGAAGGAAATCAATAGAGCAAACCGCACTTGGACAATCCCTACCTCAAAGTTCAAGAGTAAAAGGCCTCATGTTGTTCCATTGTCAAAAGAAGCAATGGATATACTCGAGAGACGCTCCCAAACTGCAACTCAAGGCGAGGAATTCATCTTCCCAAGTTCGAATAGCCAATCTGGACACATTACGGATAAAAGTGGAAAAGGTGGTTTTTGGCGTCGCATTACTGAGCGTGCTGGTCTTTATAGTCCCGATCCATCTGAGAACTTACAGGTCCACGATTTAAGACGAACACTTGCAACGTATCAAGTAACGTCTGGTGGTTCATTACAGGCTACAAGTAAGCTCTTGGGTCACTCTAATGTCAGTATTACCGCCGACGTCTATGCTCATCTTTCAATAGATAGTATTAGAGAGACTCTACAAAATACGACGGAAACGATGCTCCAAAAAAACATCGCAACATCCAAGTTAGGCCATATAAAAACTCTAGTCTCAGAGCTCTCATTTAGCGAAAAAAAAGAGCTACTCAACTTTCTCCAAGGTTAGAGTACAACTTTAAGTTGGGGTCATCATAGTTTTCGAAAAACTGAGTCAACACACTTTTGGACAAAGACGAGTTAGCGCTCGCCGCCAACACGTCTCTTGAAAAAAGTGTTTCAGGACTTACGCTAAGATAGAGAAATATGGAGTAGTTATTTTTTGGATGACCAACAACTACCTGGCCAAACCTTTTAACCATTACAGTTGGGACAGTTGGGAATTTGGTAAGAATCCATTATTTAGTAATTGCTTCACCTTCCCAATAATGAAGCTCTCTTTAATCGTTAGCGGGTTAGGCATAAGCGTTTCAGGGTTCCGTCCGCTATCAGGTAGGTACCCTAGTAGTTTCGCATAAGCGGTAATTTGCGAACCCAAAGGCTCATAGTGAGCATCAAACAGCTCTTCACTTAACTCTCTGGCTTCTTTTTTACATAAGCAACAAACTTCGAAAAATAACAACATCCACAATGGACCTGAACAGTACTTAGCACCCCTCAACACTTCCATGTAATGCTTTGTTGCAATAATAGATTTACCTGTAGCTACAGCATTTTGGGCCTTAATCCAATGTTCAACCCAGCTTGGTTTGAATATGAGGCCTTTACTCCACTCTTTAATTGAAAAATGCTCTCCCTCTCCATAAGTAAACTCTAAGATGCTAGGGATCTTATCTACCTTATTTAAAATAAGGCCATAGCTATCTAGTACGTCTTGATATTCATTTAACTTAGCTTTGGCCATAGCAAATAACTTCAATCGCTCGGCTTCAGGTAGTTCCTGTTCCATTGCGTAATCAATCACTTCACTGGCCGATTCCATCGTAGTTTCACCCAACTGCGGGTAGCTAAATTTCTTATCCCAAATAGGTTCGCATTGATTGTCATTCAAATGCGTATTGAGATAATGGATGATGAACGCACCTAAGGCAGCAGCAGTAAAGTAAGCATCATCACACTCAGCTGGTGTCAATTTCTGTACAGGCTTAATTGTTTTAAGATAGATACGCCACTTAACTCTCTTAAATTGTGAAAGCCGTTCGATGACTTGTTTGGCGGCAGTGTCTACATCGCTACCTTTTATGTCAGTGAACTCTACATTTTTACTGGCTTTCGCCTTGTTATGGTACTGAGTAAGTTTGTAGGCTGAGCTATCTGCACTAGCCAATAGTTCATTGATTAAGCGACGCATTGGCCAATTATCTTGTAGTGTCTCTTGCAACCAATCTCTATCGCCTAAAGCATGGTGAGAAACTAAGCTAATGATGATAGATTTCAGGACATTATTAACGAAATATTGGTAAGCTTCGGGGATACATCCATCAACAATCACAAACTCTCTGACCCACTCTCGATAATATTCAAGGGCATGTAGATAATAGTTTTTTGCTAAAAGAGCCGTTTCATGCTCAGGATATCGCTCTCCAATAACTTGCAACACATAATTCTGGAATTCCTTGTACTCTCTAATAGTGCTGAAATCATTTTTCGCGTATTGAATAACGTATGATCTGATAGTCTTAAGCTGTTTAGATACTAGCTTGTTATCAGGGGCAAGTTGACGAGTCGCATTAAGCAACTCTTTAATATTAACCCCACTGTGATTTTTTGCCCCGACCAACGAGAATGAATCCTGTAATGCTTGTCTGCGATCTTTTTCTGTTGCTGGTACATGGAATGTTGCCTCTTTCTTTTCATCACTCCATAAGCCCAACGAATCACAAACAACTTTATGGAACTCACCAAGGGTGGGTACATGTTCAACACCTGTCATATTTACTCCTTATAACAACAAGACAAATATAAACCAACCCACTTTCTTCAAACTAGGTATTGAAACATCTAATCTATAAAAATCAATAACTTAATTATAAAACGTTCAAAAGATCAATATGTATAAAGTCCGATGGCACACGCTCTTTTGGTGCTAGATTAAACTAAACCACAATGGGGCACAGGTGAGTTAGCCACAGCCCCGCTAACACGCCTCTGGACAATACTGTGTCATCGGCATTGCTAATTTAGCAATTAATGAATTAGCCTGCGTATGGAAAAATTTTATAACTGAGTATCCAGCATTCATTCCTAGCGACCTATCTTCTTAAACCCTAGTCCTTTCGCTAGTTCTTGCGCATATTTCTTAGCTACCTTTAATGACTCACTATCTGTGAACTGTTCAGCCTGTGACTTTTTACTCACCAAATCGTCACCACTTAAGTACACCACTTGTAAGGTTGGATCATTACGCATTGCTTTATGGTTAGCCGTCACTGTTGCACCATCTTCACCTGAAAACACACGATATCCTTTAGCACCTAGCCCGCCTTTAACAAGTGTTAACGGCTCCTTACCGTATGGCTTGCTAGTATCCAGTAATTCGATATTAGTTGAGGTATAAGCTGTTTTATTCGCTGGAGACAAGTATATCGCTACAATACGTGACATTATTGTTTTATCCTTGTTTAAGTTTGTTAATGAATGCGACTTTTTTTCTTTTGACTTACTTCTGCGTATTGTGGCTTGAGTATCAAATACCTCTGCGTGATGATCAGCAACAAACGACTCAAAGTAGAAGCGTGGGTTATGACTTGTTTTATCTTTAGAGCGATGAGTCCCAAAAATATAACTTTCTAGTTGGTTAACCTCTACCATGCACTCTTTAGCCCATCGATTCATCCGAAGCACAAAATCATTGAAAGCTGCACTGCGAGTTGCTGTTCTTAATTTAACCTCAACGCCCTCCACTCGAGAAATGTACTGCTTGGCCAGTTGATCATTCCCTTCATCAATTAGTAATGCGCAGTATGCAAGCTTGGTCCATTTATCAAAAATAGGCGGGACAATCGTTAAGCCATCTGCTGCTGCAACGAAGAAAAATAGTTTGGTAAAGTACGCATCGCCTAAGCCTTTTAACTTTCCTTCTCCTTCCATATAGTTGTATGCTTCAGAGAATAACTGTCGCTCTAATAAACGCTTAACAACCAACACGATCGCTTCTAGTCGCTCTGGCTTTACACTTAGTAACTTGGTTAGGTTGTCTCCAGTAACACCTCCAGTAGAAACCCCTCCCCAAATCATTGCAGCAAAAAAGCCTTGATAATAGTGTTGCCCTTTAAAATACGTGGTCACTTGCTCGCGACCGATATAACCATTTTTACAACTAGCTAAGATGTCATCGATTACTTTATAGTGACGATAGCTATAATAGCTGTTGGAAATTTTAAAGCTTGGCTGCTCTGTTTGTTGAATATTTTCGAGATTGTTTTTTAAAAATGAAGGAGTCATCTTGAACCATTTTAATCAATATATATTAGGCAGTCGGTTAGCCACTAACACTTAGTGAACTTCATACTTGAGGGTTATTACTAGTTAAGCATTTGAGCTGTTTTACACTCCTTACGAAATATTGAAAATCACACGTAACAATAGATTCCCATCGTTTGTGGCTGGTTTTCGTATTCTGGTGCATAAACTTTTCTATTTCTGCTGCCATGCTGCTGTCGATTAACCTTTTCTACACATAATAATTAGACTCACGCTTTCGAAAACGTAAGGAGTAAATTGAGTCCGTCACCTGGAATGATAAGATTGATCATTTCTTCAATGTTAAAGTGGCTTCTCCCCAACTCAGTCACGCGTTGGAAGTCATCAATATTTGCACTGCAATCTCGATGTATAAGGTAACCAAAAGACCAGCATTGATGATGGTGTGAAGGGCCTCTGTCACTTGAGACATGAAAAACCTGAGCCTTTTCATAAGACTTAACCACGGACTCTAACTCTGAAAGTGATACGTTAATTACACCATTTCGATGGTATATATCGGTGATTAATAGAGTGAACTCAGTCGCACAACATTCAGCTATATCCACATAACAATGCGCCTTAGGTACTTCTGTAGTGGGTTTCCACCAAAACGTAGCTTGGTGGCGTTTTGAAGCCCACTCCATCATTTCAGGAGTGGGGGTTTGACTATCAATAACGACAAAAGCGGGTCCATTCGGGCTGATTGCTCTTATCTGACTCGGAGAGCGAATGATCAACTCATCACTTTCGTATTGTTGCTCCGGAGTCTCGGTAATCCAAAGTAGCATGAATTATCGTCCTTACTTGTTTCAAAGTCTTTAGTGTATGACGGTTATGCGTCATGGCGTGTCGTTTCAATTCAAGTCAAATTGTGACGCCATAATATGGAAAATGGTGTCAACACTATCAATCAAGAGAACGATGCAATGAAAGAATATCTGATCACATTCACACTCAACGGTCGCCGAACCAAACGCCGAGTCTGGGCTTACCATGTGAGCGATGCTTATAAGCGTATCCGCGATGAAGAGCCGCCAAAGAGCCAGATTGGTTGGATCAAATCAGAAAAAATCAAATAACGACCTTAACCTTCAACACTAAGGCGTTTGAATAACGCCTTAGTTTGACTGATATTGACGTACCGCTTTTTCTAAGCTCTCTGTGAGTTCCCTTCTTAAAAAATTAGGTCCTATGACTTCACTAATGTCAGAAAGCGACATTAACCACCACTTAAGTTCTTCGGTATGATTAACTTTTGCTTTTACAACGAAGTGGTGAGGGTCTGGGTAGCTGATTTCTTGCTCTGGATGGATTGTGGTTTCAAGCAGGTGGTAACCTTCGATATAGGACACTTTCAGCTCTAGTGTTATCTCATTGTCTTTCGGGAAACTCAGGTTGCCGTTTTTTATGTAGGTCGATAAGTTGAAATTTTGTACCCGGTGTTGCACGGTGGTTATCAATTCGACATCTTGAATTCGATGTAATACAAAATGTCGATAGTCGCCACTTTCGCGTAGTGTCGCAATAAGATAATAAACAGGCCCACGAGTAACCAGACCTAAAGGGTTTATTTGATACTTCTTACTATACCTTGGTGGTCGAGGCCGATAACTAATCTCTAATGGCGTTTGTTGGATCAAAGCTCGTTCAACAACTTGCAGCACTTTGTCGTCAATTAACGGCTTACAAAGCTGAAAACCAGGAGACATGTTAGCGATACGCGATGGCCAATGGTATAGCTGGTTTTCTGGTGCGACAGTAAACTTTTGAGTTGCTTGTAAAAAGAAGCCTTTTAGATTGTCATGAACTTGTCGAGGCAACAAATAATGAGACTGTTCACTCAGCATATTAATAGCGAGAGCTAGGCTGGGCGTCATTTCAAACGTTACATCGTTTACCCCTTGAATACGAAACCAACGATGCGGCCTTACAGTATCATCGCAGCTCAAAGGGTGCTGACAACATAGTATTTCAATGTCCCTCTGTAGCATCCGCATATTAATATCAAAGCCATCATTACTCAGCTTATCACTTAGCTCTCTCGTCGTCGTATATTGAGGCTCTTGAGGAATATAGCGCAGTATCGCCATGTGGCGCAGTGTTCGATTACTAGACATAATTTTTTAAACAAAATAAACGTTGCTTTACCGAGCTATAGTGGTTCGGCTTCCGGCAGATACAGTTATGGGATCATAACCGCTAATCGTGAAATGATCTGATCATCAGACATTTCATGAACCTCTAAATCTTTCACGAACGTAGTATCCTTTGTAAAAGTCCTATACAAAGAAATCGCTTCTTGTTTATTTTGCTCTACCCCATCACCAGTAGCTAGTATTCTAGCCAATTTTCTCATTGCAGAGGTACTTCCCCAATTAACTGCTTGTCTGTACCAGAATATAGCTTTAGATTTATCTTGCTCCACAACATGTCCCTGCATGAATGCATCAGCAACTTCTTCTGCTGGTTGCCCTCCAAATTTTTCAGCTAAGTTTAAATAAAATTCAAATTGATAGTTCTTATTTCCCTCAATATTATCAATTAGTTTTTCTAACTCCGCATTCATATACATCGGCTTATTAGACTCAACTCCGAGCATGATTAATGTCTTTGCCCACTCGGTGTCGCCATCCTCAATGGCTTTATCAAGTAAATACCCATCGTTAGCAACCCAAGGACCAGCCCTAAGCAATAGATAACATACTAAATCACGATCGGTACAATGATTTACAAATGGATTGAGCCAGTCAATATCGTCTGTTTCGTTGAGTTGAATATCTGCTTTTAACTTCATTAGTAGCGGATACAACACCTCTGCATCACATAAAAGCGCACGAAAAAAAATATCCCCTAACTTGTCAGCATCATGAGCAATACCATTAATAGCATCAACTGCAACATCGAATTGCTTATTACCTATTCCAATAGATGCGATTGACTCACATACATCAGAATCATGTTCCGACAACTTAAGTAATTTGCTAAGAAACTCCGAGGGTAGAGAGCTTGCACAGATGTAACTCCCAAACTGATAGTCATGTACCGCATCTGATATATCCACACCGAACTTGACTAATTTAGGCATTAGATGGCTGTACCCCGAATCCCAAGCAGTAAACAAAATATGGGCGTTTTCCACATTGCATAGGTCAAAATTTACTTCTTTCTCCAAGAAGTACTCCACCACATTTGATTTTCTGTATTCCATACCTAATATTAACCCTTCAGCATTTAGTTCGGAGGGAAAACGTTGGATCAAAAAATCAACAAGTATTGCGTTACCCTTATTCAGAGCAACATCTAACTGTGAGGCATAATCTAGACCTGATATTGCATTTGCACCTAATTGAATAAGATTGCTAAAGTCGTCATCAATAGCATTTTGAGTACATGCCAGTTCCCATATTTCGCCGTCACGGTCGTCAATATAAGCTCCAGCATCTAATAACAAAAGCGTAATTCCTGCAAAACGGTTTGATATAGCCAACCACAGTGCTTCGTTATCGTTATAATGTACATCAACACCTTCTTCTAATAGGGTTGATACTCTTTTTTCATCATTATTACAAACGGCAGAGACTAGTTCTTCAGCCCGATCATATTTACTGTCGTTAATCACCTTTAAACACCTAATAAACTTATTAACCACTATATCCATATAGCCATCACGGACCGATAAAGATGTGTCTTGCACTCATTTCATAGGGTTGAGGAGGTTAACATTTGATTTCAATAATTTGACAACAACAATTAGCAAAACTTTGATCTTAGTCATCTAATTAAAGTTCTCCAATAACTGTACTGTTAATAGTTACTCACTCAGTAGACACTAGCTAGTTTTTTTGAGCTGCTGACATTAGGAAATGCAGATCAAAGGAAGTGATGGTTATGTGTTCAATAGCGAAATTAAAACACTCTTTGGGGCAGAGGAGCTTCAGAGTGATTTTAGCAAGAGTCTCTTGCTAAATTGAGGGGGAGTTCGTGCAACAGCTTGTCGCACAAATTAAATTAGTGATGTTTTCTTGCCTTCTAAACACGCCTTGGGGCAAAGGTGAGTTAGCAATAGCCCCGCTAACACGCCTCTGCCCCTTTTCGATTTACGTAATATTTTGCCTTGTGTAAACAGTGCGAACATTGGCTTAGTATTTTTCTATTAGTAATTTGTAATTCTCAGATAAGAGTAGAGCGTTATTCTCACCGCTCAAGACGCTAGTCGCTGGAAACTAAGTACTGTTTAACTCGTTACTCGATGGTTAACCACCTCGGAGCAGCACATTGATTCTGGCACTTATGACATCTAAGCTAACTTTGAGGGGTAGCCAAATTGCTTTTGGTAGAACTTGCTTAACCCTAATCAATGTCTTCAATCATCATTCATCACGCCCTACTGATTCAGAAGCACTTCACTTTTGATTTACGCGAGCACTTATATGCAGGATATCACTGAATTCACGCGCATTTTTCTGGCTCTATTTTTTAGTTTTGTCGCTACTTTTTATGTAGTGAGAATTATCGTGGTCAAGAGTGCGATAGCCTCAGAAGTTGTATTTGTAGGTGAAAAATATACTAAAGAATGGTGTAACCAGTTGACGTTTAGGTTGTTTCGAACCTGCATCTGTTGTGTGTGTTTGTTGCGTTTGGCATATCCGACTATTGATAGCTATTTGGGAATGATAACGTCTTTGGTTTCGCCGATATTCCAATTCTTGGGCATGTTGCTACTTGGGCTTGGACTTGGATTTACTGCCACCTCCGTAATTCACTTTAAACTTGGAGAACTGTGGCGTTCGGGTATCGACCCTAACGCACCTGCCAAGATCATAACGCACGGCTTTTATCGATACTCGAGAAACCCAATGTATATTGCCGTCACTACTGCTCAGCTGGGTTTTTTCTTTGCCTTACCATCTTACTTTTCTCTTATTTGCCTACTGATTGGATTGTTTACATTGCATAGCCAAGTAAAAGTTGAAGAACGCCAACTTAAATCGCTTTTTCCAAAGCAATATACTGAATACACCTGCAGAGTACGGCGTTGGATTTGATGGTTATACACTTTGATTAGTGTGCTAATTCTCTGTTCAAGTCGTTCGAAGATGCTCGTGATTTTTTCGAATTTTACGACGCGGTTACAGTGTAGTTCGTATTAATACAGCCGAAACTTGTTTAGAATGTTACAGTTGTGTTTATATCTGAAGCATGCTGAATGATTAATAGAATTAGACGAAACAAAGGGTTTACGCTTATAGAGTTGATTGTAGTAATAGTCATTCTTGGCGTACTATCCGTTACTGCATTACCTAAATTTTTAAACTTGGGAGACGAAGCCAGAGTTGCCAGTTTGAAAAGCGTTAAAGGCTCGATTGCTGAGGTTATGAATAATGTCGAGGCATTACTTAACGTAGAAAGTCGAGTTAATAGCAATGCTAATGGTAGAGTTGAATCAGTCACCTATAGCAACGGTCTTGACCTCGCTATTTTCCGCAACAGACTTAGTTATGCTGATGCGTGTAGGGCAGTTGGATTACTTGATTTTACCCAAACTCAGGCGGGAAACATCAATGGCATACCAAAGAAGAAGCATCCTAGCTTGGATGGCAATTTTATTTGTCTTTTTGAAAATCAAACCACGTTTGTTATCTCCGATGCTTCAAATGGTAACTTTTGTATCCGATACAGTGGCAATGACTCTGGTACGATTTACACTGATGGAGAAGGTGACAACAGTAAGTGTCGCTAGATACAGATTAAACTAGATGAGCATACTCCCTCACTGCCTGTAAAAAAATATCTAGACTCGTTGACCTAAAGGTCATGACTCTCCCCTCACAGTTTATTCCCATCTGCTGACTTGTAGTCAAAACCCAAAAAGCCATCTGGTTATCAGATGGCTTTAAACTAATTTAGAGCGGTAAAAATGGAAATACTACGTTAGTATTTCACGGTGATACTACCACTAACACTTTGCCCGCCGAGTTTCACAACACGCTGACCTTTTTTGTTAGTGAAGCTATTCAATTTGGCTTTATCCCCAGTGATTCTCCCGTTACCTTTAAATTGTCCATCGTGGTACCAAGCCAAAAACTCCAAGCCAAGTTCTTCGTCTTCAAATCCAAGCTTCCCGCCAATGCCACCACCGGAGAGAACTAACCCGTAGTTATCCATACCGTCTTCAACAGCAATTTTGTATAGGCCCACTGTGGGGTTAGAAGATACTGAGTTCACTTTGTCGCCTAAGGAACTTGAACTGCCAAGAGCTTTCCAGGCTCTTTTTGCATAAGCAGTTTTACCAAGACCCACACTATCAAAGCACAAGCCACCCCCGATCCCCTCACCAGAAAGGCGAACGCCTTTATGGCCAGAAACCGTCTCAATCTCTTTGTACGTAACACCGTTTCTCCAGTCACTTCGTGTGACTTCAAAATCTTCCCATTTAGCAAGGGCAGGTAAGTTGTTACAAGAGTAGTTATTTTCGGCAAGTACACTGGATGAAGCGGTTGCCAGAAGAGCAACTGCTAAATACATAGTTTTCTTCATTGCTAATACTTCCATGTTCGCAACCCGGCTATCTTAATGCTTAATAACTCCCTGACATATTGAGAGAAATAGAATCAAGACCCGTGGCTTTCCGTCCTCGCCTCACGACGAGTTTGGCGGGTTTTTATTCAGACTTTCCTATTCAGTATATGTGTACGTTTATTACTATTTTGATGATTTGAGATTGAACTCGAATTAATTTTTAATTCTGTGAGGTCCCCCACATTGAGTGGAGCCAAATAACACTTTGCTTTATGTGACTCTGTGCATTGTTTGCCAACTAGGTGACAAAGACTGCCCGTGTTAATAGTGATTTTGCCATAAATAAATTAATCCATAACTTGCTAAATTAGCAAAATCTACAACAAGTGTTTGTCCAAAAATTTATTAGCTTGACACATCGTAACCTTGAAGACTCCATGACTATCTTGAAAAGAACATCAGTATTGCCTCTCTAAAATCGTTGTTGGTCAGCAACTCAAAGGAGGCCGACATGAAGAGTCAATCAACCAGAACAAGTAGTGGTATAAAAAGACCATTTAAACTGGAAGAAATCTGGAGAATCAGAACTCGACTGGAGTTAGAAAACGACTTAATGCAACTTGCATTACTAAATTTGGCTATTGATAGTAAATTGAGGTCGTGTGATTTACTAAAACTTCGTGTATGTGATGTTTCATCTGAAGGTGTTGTTCACGAACGGGTGCAGTGTTTGCAGCAAAAAACGGGGTCTGACGTGCATTTTGAAATTACGCCGAGGACTCAGCAAAGTATTGGTCATTGGTTATTCTCATCCTCACTAAATGGACCCTGTTTTCTTTTCCCTAGTTCACGTCGCAAACGGCAATCTATCAGTTACTCTTTTTATCGTTCCATAATCAGAAATTGGGCAAGTAAACTGGGGTTGAATGCAGATAACTATGGAACACACTCTATGCGACGTACGAAAGCTACACTAATCTACGCTCGGACAAAGAATATCAGGGCAGTACAACTGTTACTCGGACATACTAAGTTGGATAACACGATTCGCTATCTTGGTGTGGAGTTGGAAGACGCTCTTCGGCTATCTGAGTAAACAGATTGCTAAAAAATGTACTTTGGGATTTTCACAGCTCGGAGAAGCTCAAATCCAAAAATGGGTTGTCTCATCTTTGTAGTGAGATGCATCAATTGCTGTGGTGTATGACCTTACTCGAGTGTATTGGGTAGGCGAACCACTGATAGTAATGGATATATTCAGCGATCCTTTCAGGCAATTGGTTGCCACGAAAGGATTCTGCTCTGTATGTTGTTTGAATAGTGAAGACTGCGTATGGGTGCCCATCAATGGTCACTGCAACTGTTTGGCCCACGTGATTTTGTGTCAATTTTAAAAATTCGTCTGCTACAGAAGCCGAAACTGTAATGCTGCTACCATCATTGTGAGATGTGAATCTAAGGATTTGTTTTGGCTCAATATCAAAGCTAAGTATTCGCGCCAATGAGGTAGATGGCAAACCAAGAATGGCAAGAATTACGAGTAAACGAATCATGACCCTGTTTCTTCAGTTCTGAGGTTGTCTTCGTGTTGTTGTATTTCTGTGCTTGTTTCTTTGAGTTTTAAATACAACTCTTGTAACTCATGTAAGAATATCTGCTCTTCCTGCAATAGTGCATCCGTCATAAGATCTCCTTCTCTATTATTTAGACTTCAACTCTAGTATCAGGTGAATCCCGTCTGGTATGAATAAAGTAGGAGTTTTTTAAATCGTAACGAGATCAAAGGGCTCCGGGCAAGTTCAACTGCAACGTTTTTGGACACTTCAGAGTTACGAAGTGGCCACTATGAAGAACATGATATTCATGTGTACTCGCTTCAAATTAACTTCAATTAAACATGAAGTACAAAGCTAAAATAGCGATACACAGAGCAACACCAACTAATCTATGTACCATAAAAGAAACAACACCGAGAATAGTAGCAATAGCCCAAACAAGGTGGACTCCGACATATGACACAATCAATACAATCCCGACAATCGCAATAATGACATATTCCAAAAGAGTCATTTCTCCTCCATAGCTATCTGAACGTTCGAATTAATCTCATAAAAAGTTGACATAAAGCGTACCAACAACTGAATTATTATATGAAGCGTTTATTGATACACTGAATGAAGAGTAGTGTGCATTGGTTTAAATCTCTAACAAACTTCAAGGCAAAGGCGTGTTAGTACTGAGACACCAACACGTCTTTGGACAGATTTTTGTTAGGAGTAAAAGGGTTAGAGTACACTGACTCACCGCCATTCCAATTTCACTATGCTAGATTATTAACCTTAGATTGGAGATTATTCAGTACTTAGATGAACATTAAATTCGGGCAGAAATTACGTAGTGAAAACCTCAAAGGTAGGATTTGGTTAACATCAGACCTTCATTTCTATCATACCAACGTTCAGAAGTTTCAGTCTTCAACTAGACAATCTGAGTCCGTCGAAGATATGAATGAGGTGTAACCCTCCCCAAAAAACTGGTCGCTAGCAATTAGAGTTTTCCGTTTAGGCTGAAACAAACGTAGAACGCATGATGAAAAAATCACGCTGCACAGAAACACAAATCGTAAAGATCCTGAAGGAGATGGAAGCAGGCCGAAAGGTCAGCGAAATCTGTCGTGAATATGTTATCTCTGATGCCACATATTACAAATGGAAGTCCGAGTATGGTGGTATGGATGCGTCAGATGTTGAACGACTAAAAGAACTCGAGGATGAGAATCGAAGACTCAAACAAATGTTTGCCGATCTCAGCCTCGAGCACCATATCGTTAAAGATATTCTAGAAAAAAGCTGTAAGGCCATCGGTTAAGCGCGAGCTTTTCGAATACGCTCGCAAACAATATCAGGTTAGTTTACGAATGGCCTGCCGCGCCGTTGGCATTAGCGACTCAGTTTATCGCTACCGACCAGGTCCTCACGGAGATGATGAGGTTATAGCGAAGTTACAGGAGGCCACAGAGTGCTATCCTGCGTACGGATTTGGCAAATGATTTAAAGTACTCAGGCGTTAGAGACACTGATGGAATCATAAACGAGCCTGCCGTGTGTACTGTTCACTCAAGTTAAACCTACAGCGTAAGGGAAAAAACCGCCTACCTAAACGAAATCCAACGCCACTTGTATGTCCAGAGTGGATCAACAGTTGCTTGTCTATCGACTTCATGAGTGACGCATTGATCTGCGGCAGGCGCTTTCGTACGTTCAATGTTGTGGACGATTTCAATCGTGAAGTACTGGCTATTGAAGTAGATTTAAACCTGTCAGCACCACGCATCATAAGGGTGCTCAAGCGTATTATTGCATGGCGAGGGCTACCCAGTAAGCTGCGCATGGATAATGGTCCTGAATTTATTTCAACCACTCTGGCTGATTGGACGAAAGAGAACAAGGTTGAACTGGAGTTTACCCGTCCATGGAAACCCAAGGAGAACTCTTACATAGAGCGATTTAACCGCACTTATCGGACAGAAATACTCAACATGTACGTATTTAAAACCCTATGCGAAGTCCGAGAACTGACAGAAAAGTGGATGAAGGAATACAACGATGAACACCCTCATGACTCACTCGATGATCTGACTCCCTAGGAGTGTTTGGCAAGATATGAAAGTAGGAAAGGCTCTAATTTAAAGTGCCACAGAAACTGGGAGCGTCACACCGCGCTTCGGCGACTCTAGGTAGCTAGTTCTTTGTAGCCTCCATAGTGTTCCAGAATAGGCACAACAGCAACAAATAAGAACACATACCCCTGCCCCACTATCGACAATAATGAGCCTCGTAAACAAAACACACCAAACATCTAGAAATTGAGGAACACATTATGAAAATCAAATCACTAACTCTAGCTCTAGTTACTCTTGCTTCTAGTGCAAGTCTTGCACACGCAGCTGCTCCAGCAATCAACTCTGTAACAGCATCAATTAATAGCAATCTATCTCAATACACTTGGGAAGACCCTTCAAATAAAAGCGGTGGCGGATATTGGGAAGACCCATCAAACAAAACCGGTGGCGGTTACTGGGCAGACCCATCAAATAAAACTGGCGGTGGCTATTGGTTAGAAGACCCTAGCAAAAACAATCAATCAAAAAATCGTCATCGTTAATCTAGGCTGCCGATTATAATTGGGCATGGAATTACAATCGGCAACTTAATACAGAACCATACAAAAAATTGAATATTTTTAGGATCTCAACATTATGAACAAGGATTTTTTTAGCTTTGCGTTTTCTACGTTCTATCACACCTTTAATATGTACATAAAACATGGACAAAGAAACACTTCAGAGAGTTTCACCTCTACTAAATTGCGATGGGAAGACCCATTTAAAAAATACACAGATAGCTATTTATTCCAAGCTCTCGCTTAAAAGTAATTTCTAAAGACCCTATACTGACATAGGGTCTTTTTTATTTTATGGCATTAATCCAATCTCATCCTGCAAAAACCAACTCAATAGTTATCTATCTCAAATAAGCCTATCTGCATTCCAAAAACACTGTGCAGCCCATACTTCCACTAACAAAATTGATTAGTCGAGCATATATAGGCCAGGCTGTCTATCAGTGACATCTTGTTCTATATCGATCCCCGCTCTCTACACAGACGTTGTGCGATATTTCCCCAGAGAACGAACCCCATACGCATCAGTCAAAATTTATCTAACTCATCTCAAGTATGAATAGCAATCCATGCACCCAAAACTAATTGATATAGTCACATCCTCTCTAAATAAGAGCACATACTCAAACCTTAAATTCGACAATAATAGAACCCGTAAACAGACAAACACAGCAAACATCTATTTAAGGACAGCATCATGAAATTCAATACACTAAACCTAATTCTAATTACAATCGCCTCTACCGCTGGTGTTGCATATGCAGAAAGCAATTCTGGAAACTCAACTGATAGTCTTTCACAATACACTTGGCAAGACCCATCTAATAAGAGTGGCGGTGGAATTTTTGAAGACCAATCAAACAAAACAGGAGGTGGATACTCGCTACAACCATCAGAAGATAAAAATCGCCATCGCTAATACTTTTAATAAGGAGAAACATACCATCAACAACAATATCGCATCCGAAAGCCCTATATGAAAATATAAGGCTTTCTTCTTATATGGTGTCATATATAGTTATTTAAAACATAGGGAGAAAGCTAAATTACATAACAAAATGACTGTTAAGAAGAGTTCAATACAACACTAATAAAAAGCCCACCTTCAACCTATAACAGCGCTCTATCGCGAAGATAATCCAATACCTACCACACCGACTTCTTCTACCGAGCTACTATCTAGGCCTTCGACTAAGCTACTCGTGGCCTCTCCCAGTGTTAGTCAATAGTATCGTATAAACATCTATAAGAGCCGGCTTTCCTCCGTATATGAAAAGTAAGTGAACCAAAAAAGTCGTCCCCTTAAACCCTCGGTGTTCTACAATTTCTTTAAAGTAATCTATAGCCTGTTAGCAAGCAAGCTGTGTATTCCAACGAACAGTGATGGGGGAGTCTATTTAGTTCAGTGGTGTAAATAGAGAATCCTTTAACAGTTACTATATAGCCAAAAGATAGCTCTATGGTTCGAGGGGATGATACAGGCTAAAAAATAATCACCATCACCTTTGCGTTGGTATCGGTTGAAATAAAAAAACGCTCGATGTTAATCGAGCGCCTTGAGGTCGGTTTGCCAGTCAAAATCAGACTGCAAAACTAGTTTGAGCTAGATTCAAAGTCCCTAGTGTCCGTGGTCTTCCTTCATTAATCAATAATCAATAAATCACAACATTAGAAATTATTTAATATAAGAGAGCATAAAGTAAAAATTAACATTAGAGTATTCCTCACTTAATCATTAATGCAGGTTGTTGCCCATGGAACTAACTTTAGTCTCTCAAAAGGAATTGGCATTCCAGTTAATTCACTTACTCCGTATGTTCCCTTTTTTAATTTAGCTATCGCCCGCTCAACTAATCGCAGCTTTTCTTTATTATTATTTAATAAAATAAGAGACTTGTAGCTTTGCTCTGATTGACTTGCTGCGTCTGCAAAGTCAGTCAAAGAGCAATCATACTTTTTCATTGCATTGGCTAAATGGACTGAATTTTGAGCATCAATCTCTTCTTTCAAACTCAATAAAGAATTTGAAATAGTTTCAACTTCAGTGGACATCAACTCTGCGTCTGGGTGTGCTCTCATAGTCATAATTTACCTACCTTTTCACTATCTATTGCTTTAACTGAGGTATTCTTGTCAGCTATGAGATTAATTATGAATTGGACTGCCCCTTATTTATGTGTGAGAAATTTAGCAAGTTGTGTGCAAAGTTATTGTTAACTTAATTCACACGGATTTTAATCCTACCTAGCCATGCTTAAATCAATTATTTACCTCTATGAAAAACAAAGGCTCATCGTAGTTGCAATGAGCCTTTGTTTTTAAATCAACCAGGAAACTAGTTTATAAACTACAAATCTTGTTAATTATTTAAAGGTTTTAAGTCATCCATAATCCAAGGCATTAACTCGCCCACTGTAGGATGAGGGAAAACAGTCCTTCGCAGCACTTTGTATGATAATTTTGTCTGCATAAAGGCCGCAAAGATGCCAATCACTTCGTCTCCCCCAGTACCAAATACTGTTGCACCAACAATTTGCTCGCTGTCTTTATCAACAAAGATTTTAACGATCCCGTAAGTTTCTTGTTTCTCCCGAGCGCGCGCAATGCGCTCCATAGGTAGCGTTGCCATGAGTATATTTCGTTTCGATTTTCTCGCTTCAGTCTCACTCATTCCAACTCTAGCAAGTGGCGGATCAATAAACATGGAATAGATGGTAGTTCGCATAGATAAGGTTCTATCGAGCTCCTTAGGCTCAGGGTTCATATCCATCAAGCGACTGTAATGATCCCAAAAAATCTCACCATCATTTACAGAAGTATGAGTAAAGGCGCCTTCTCCATTTACATCACCAACGGCATAGATGTGACTCTGGCTTGTTTGAACGGTTTGGTTAACCTCAATAAACCCCCTTCTATCAACCTCTACACCTGCCTTACTTAACCCTAACTTATCGCTATTTGGCTCTCGTCCAACGGCAAATAATATGTGTGATGCCTTCAAGGTCTTTTTTATCCCTGACTCAGAATACGCTACCAGCACAGAGTCTCCAGAATCTTTTGGCTCAACCTGTTCCACATCGCTGTTATAGACAATATCGATGCCTTCAGAGGACAAGACATCTCTTACAATTTCGGCTATATCAGGGTCTTCCCGAAAAACCAACTGCTCACCTCGCTCAAAGACAGTTACTTTACTGCCCAAGCGTCGAAAGATTTGAGCAAATTCGAGTCCAATATAGCTTCCCCCAACAACCGCAAGGTGCTCTGGTAAGGTATTCAGATTCAATAAGCTTTTATTGGTTAGACAATTGACTGCTTCTGCCCCTGGAGTCGCTACTTGCCTTGGTCTTGAACCGACATTGATGACAATATGTTTACCATAAAGCTCCTCGGAACCAACCTTTACAGTGTGACTGCCAGTAAACTCCCCCGAGCCTTTAAAAACCGTACAGTTTTTTGCGTTTTGAAGCCATGACTCGATACCTTGAGTTGACTTAGAGCGAGTCTTTTTCTGTGGCTCCATTACTTTCTCAAAATCAACTTTGAGCTCGCCTATGTCAAAACCGAAATCAGAACCACGCTTGGCTTGATGTATCGCCTTGGCAGCTGCAACCAGTGCTTTTGTTGGTGTACAGCCACTGTTGACACATGTTCCTCCAAATTTATCTTCTTCAATAATCGCTACCGTTTTTCCCGCCTTAAGAATGCGAGGCAAAATACTCATCGTTGCTTGACCAGTTCCTATCCAAATTAGATCAAATTGCTTGTTCATTATTAAACTCTCTACACATTAAGGCGTTATCGTTACAGTTATTTTCTCTTACTACAGAAATTATTTCAGGCTTCTCAGATATTCTACAATATCCATTGATTCAGGCATCCAGGTTTCACTTCCCTGTTCATTGGTAATCTTAAGCACAGGAACAGTACCTCTCTTTCTTGCCTCTAGGAGTTCTTCACGATATTTTGGTTCTGTCATAGTATTTCTCAACTCTACATCGAGTCCGAGCTGATCGATGGCTCTTCTAACTACTGTACAGAAAGGACATCCATCGAAGTAGTATAGTGCTAAGTTCAAGTTCTTTGAGTTGCTCATAATCATTTCCTCAAGTTGCTTACGTCTTTCATTAATAAATATTTTCTTAGATTTTGGTTAACTAAAAATCAGACCTAATCTTTGTTAAGTTTCGAGTAAGATACGCCCAAGGCTATACCAAACACTAGGTGAAGAATTAATGTCATCACTGGCACTTTAATTCCTAGGGTTAGTCCAAATAGTCCTAGATTTGCTAGAGGCATCAATACGACCATCATTGCAAGCCATGCCGCTGTCGAAAGCACCAAGGCTTTAGTTAATTGCTTACTTCCAGGAAGAATACTATTTAAAATTACTAGCGCCCCACCCCATATAGCGCTACCTAATAGAAAGTGTATCGCCCAACCAACCCCGATACTCATGCTCAAACCTATTTGTTCAGTAGCTAGGTTGGCAAGAATATGAATTGGATTAAACTCGGGCATAACCCCTAGAGCACTTTTGATCATCATTACTGAGGTAAGTGCAAGTGTTGCAATAAAACCTGCAAAGAAACCACGAATTAGATTATTTATGTTAAACATGTCGGTCACTCCATTATTATCCGGTGTCTTGATTTGGTTTACAGTCTATCCGGGAGTGACTCGTTTGGATGTGTCTAAGAAGCTATAAAAAGTGTACTAGATTGGGGTGAGTGACAGGATGCCGCGACTAAAACGAGGAAGGTAAGATTGCTCGCCTGAAATCGCTTCGTCGAGTTAGGATAAACGTTGAAGCGGTAGGAAAAGATAGAAAGAAGCCGTTTAGCGATTCTTCCGAGGCTGTAACAGATTCTGTGTAACTGTCGGGATTGTATATATTCAGTAAGTCTAACGTTAGTCACATAGGCTATTTGATACGTAGGGATGTTTCAATTATCTACCTAAAGATCGAACTTGTAATTCTGCTCTAGGATTCGCTCTTTCTTGCCTCGTAGCGCTGAGATATCTCTTCATACAAAAGGGAGTCGGTTAGATACCTGAGTAATCCTGTCTATCGGAGTTAAACCCTTTAACAGCCTGTAGGGACGTTCCAGCTTTAATAGTGTTGCCATTCAGCTAGCGCCAAATCCAGTTCTTCAAGCCCCACTGAGATACCTATAGTCGGATAGACGCTTTTTTCGCTTTTCTGCGAACGCTCCACTTTGCCATCTAAGTGAAGTGAACCAGTTTTATTTGGGCAAAACTTGATTCCATAAGCCACAAGTAGCTTCTGGACTTTCTCAGAAAAAAGTTCACGCCCTCTATCTGTTTTGATACCTTTACAACTGTAGGCTACGAGTATAATTCTGATATCACTTTCAGAATTATAAACCCTGCGTTACACTCGCTACATTAGTTACCGCGCGAATTCAAGTTCTCATTAAATCAACAAATAAGGATATAAAGTTGATAAGTAAAATAATACGTAACGCTACTTTAGCCACTCTATTAGCTGTCTCCCCTGCTGCATTCTCAGGTGGAAAAATTGTTGTTTCTTCAAAAATAGATACGGAGGGTGGGCTTCTTGGTCAAATTATTTATCAGTCTTTGAAAAACGCTGAATTTGACGTTGAAAACCGTATCCAATTGGGCGGGACTTCTATCCTACGCAAAGCAATTATCTCTGGAGAGATAGACATTTATCCTGAGTATACTGGTAACGCTGCCTTCTTCTTCAATAGAACAGCAGACGATGCTTGGAAAAACTTCCAAGACGGCTATGATTTAGCCAAATCATTAGATTACGATGCAAATAAGTTGGTCTGGCTTTCACCCGCCAATGCAAACAACACTTGGGCACTCGCAATAAGAAAAGAAATCTCAGTAGCAAACAACCTCAAGACCATGTCAGACTTTGGTCAGTATGTAACTGAAGGTGGTGAGATTAAGCTCGCAGCATCAGCGGAGTTTGTTTCCACTCCAACTGTTCTTCCTGCGTTTCAAGAGGCCTATGGCTTCGAGCTAAAAGATCAGCAAATCCTAGTTCTATCGGGAGGGAATACAGCAGCAACCATTCGAGCAGCCGCACTACAAACTGATAACACCAATACGGCTATGGTTTATGGTACAGATGGTGCTATCGCATCGGTAGGACTGGTTGTAATGGAAGATGATAAAGGTGTTCAACCGGTATACGCTCCTTCGCCAGTTGTCCGTGAAAGTGTGCTCAAAGCCAACCCACAAATTGAAGATATCCTAACGCCAATTTTTGCCTCCTTAGACCTCTATACACTGCAAAACCTTAACAGCCGCATAGCTATTGGTGGTGAGAGTGCAGAAGCCGTAGCTAAAAGTTACCTCCAAAACAATGGTTTTGTTCAATAATTGTCAGTAACAGGGTCAATTCAGGTTCCAAATTGAGCTTTTCTTCCATAAACAAGTTGGGGCTGACAGTGAGCATGTTAACTTTACTCTCTCTGTTCGCTCTGCCTTTTGTCCAGCTACAACCTAATCGAATCATGCCTGGTGAGGGTTACTATCTTATTGAGGTAACACCAATGCCCGTATATTTGATTTTTTTAGCGCTAGCACTACTGATGATTTTGTGTTCTTCAATCACCAGAATAGCTACGCCACAACTTGCCATTTGCTTTATTACCGCTTTGTTTCTACTTATTAACTCAGGAAGCAGTGCCAATGAATTACTTAGTGACTCCACTCCTTTTGCTCGAGTTTCCTTAGGTAGCGCTTTCTGGACAAGCTTATTTTTGATTGGATTACTGATTACTGATGCTATCATAAAGCTAGGTATTAGTGGTTTAAAACGTCTACTATTCGTCACTTTGACAGTCAGTATTGTATTAGCTGCCCTTAGTCTCGGCCTCTTGGACAACTTATCACTTATCAAGGAGTACCAAAACCAAACTACTTTCTGGCAACAAGCTATTCGCCACCTCCAGCTATCTTTCGGTAGCTTAATCCCAGCCGTAATCATCGGTATTCCACTCGGTATAAAATGCCACCGTTCGCCCACGATTCGAAGCGCTGTTATGCCCATCTTAAACATACTGCAAACTATCCCAAGTTTAGCTATGTTTGGTATTTTAATGATTCCTTTGAGCTATGTTGCTTCAAATTTCCCCATAGCGGCTGAGTTTGGAATCAAAGGCATTGGAGCCGCACCTGCTGTAATTGCTCTATTTTTCTATTCTCTCTTACCCGTTGTCAGTAATACCACCGCTGGGTTCGACAAGCTTGATGCAAAAACACGCGATGCAGCCCGAGGAATGGGAATGAATGATAGGCAGTTACTCTATCGAATTGAACTTCCACTCTCAATACCCACCATTTTATCCGGGATCCGTATTGTCGTAACCATGAATATTGGTTTAGTGGCCGTTGCAGGTTTAATTGGGGGTGGTGGATTCGGCACTTATATTTTCCAAGGGTTAGGGCAAACAGCGACAGACCTAATTATTTTAGGTGCGCTTCCTACTCTCTTTTTATCTTTTCTCTCTGCTGTCATAATTGATGCCATCATTGAAGTGACCAAAGACAAACGATCATGATTGAACTTCGAGCACTAAATAAACGCTTCGGTCAACAAAATGCTGTTGAAAACGTCTCTTTGACCGTGGAAACAGGCCAGTTTTGCACCTTAATAGGTACATCAGGTTGCGGCAAATCGACGACACTAAAAATGATCAACCGATTAATTGAACCAACTTCAGGTAACGTTTTAATCAACGGGCAAGACGCATCTTCTTTACCTGCAGAGTCACTGCGCCGCAGAGTTGGCTATGCCATCCAAGGGGTTGGCCTTTTTCCACATCGCAATACTTTCGACAATATCGCCACTGTTCCTTCGCTTTTAGGGTGGGATAAACAACAGATCACTGAACGCGTTGAAGAACTGCTTGGGCTATTCCATTTAGATTACGCACGCTTTGCTACTAAGTATCCCCACCAGCTTTCAGGGGGAGAGCAACAACGCGTGGGTGTAGCCAGAGCGTTAGCGGCAAAGCCTGAATTACTATTAATGGATGAACCGTTCGGTGCTTTAGACCCACTCACTCGAGATCGATTACAAGATGAAATACGCAGCATCCAAAAGATACTCGGTATCACGACTATCATGGTCACGCACGACATAGACGAAGCAATAAAAATGGCCGATGTTGTTGCCGTTATGGATAAGGGCTCGTTGCTGCAATTTGATAGTCCAGAAAATTTACTACGAAACCCTCGTCCAGGTTTTGTAAGTAACATGGTTGGAGGACTAGATCGTTCTTTAAGGCTACTTACTTTAAGCCAAGTTGGTGACATTATGTCAACCAACTTATCAAACAGCACAGGATTACCTCTAATATCTGCTGATACTAACTTAAGAGACGCAGTCTCTATGCATATCTGGGAAGGTGTACACAATTTGGCGGTGGCTAACGCCGATGGACACGTTATAGGAACTGTTTCTCTTGAAGATATACTCAAAAGGGGAGCCAAGTTATGAGCAAACCCCGTTTTAGATCTTGGTTTGCTTTATTACTACCGCTAATGGTGTTAGTTACCCTCATAACATGGATAGAGTTACTCGAACCTGTACTCACTTATTTCAACCACAACGACGCCCCCGCTATTTACTATAGGGACACCTTCGCAAACCTTGTATTTTGGCATATGTTGATTGTTTTTCTCGCGATAGGTTTAGCAACGATTGTTGCTTTGCTTTGTGGTATTTTTGTTACTCGTGATTTTGGCCGAGATTTTCTACCATTGGCTAGAGCGTTAGCCAATCTAGGACAAACATTTCCACCCGTTGCCGTACTCGCCTTAGCTATCCCTTCTCTAGGCTTCGGATTGAAACCCACGTTAGTTGCGTTGTTTCTCTATGGGTTATTACCTATTTTTGAAAACACCGTAACAGGGCTCCAGCAAACGCCTAAAAGTATTTTAGAAGCAGCTAAAGGAATGGGGATGAGTCCTCTTCAACAACTACGTAAAGTAGAGTTACCTTTGGCACTACCTCTGATTATTTCGGGAATTCGAACCTCAATGATCATAAGTATTGGTACGGCAACAATTGGATCTACAGTTGCTTCTAAAGGTTTGGGTGAAGTTATTATTGCAGGACTCTTAACTGACAACATGGCGTTTATTCTGCAAGGAGGTGTCATCGTGGCATTAATCGCAGTCATTTCTGACCAAGCACTTCTAAAGATCGAAAACCGTTTGACGCTGAAGACATGAAATCTTGTTAAAGGGGCGTGTCAATTGAGAAAAAACAAGACAGTTAGAAGCACACCGCTTATTTCACTTGAGTAAAAACAATCTGCCCAATAATATAGGCAGATTACGCTGTGAAGGAGACCATAGTCAAAAAACTATTGGCTATATTGAAAGTAGCAAGCTTTCACTTGGTGCAAAGAAATAAGCACCTGTTTTGGCTTGTGAAAAGTTAAGTATCATATCCGTTACCCCATCGATTTCACCATACATGCTCTTAAGCATTTTATCCATGTTGTACAACCGCGCGCAGTACCCAACAAAATAGAGTCCATGATCTTCACTCACCATGCCATAAGGCATACTATGACGAAGCATTTTTAAACCTTTGCCATTCTCTTTGAGATCTACTCTTCCCACATGTGAGTTGTTAGGTACATCATCCAACTCTACAGAATCCGGTTTTGTGCGGCCAATCATACGCTCTTGCTTGTTTTGTTCGAGTTTATGCCATGGCTTTAGATTATGGGCAAATTTTTGTACCATCACATAACTGCCTCCGGCAAACTTACCTTCAGCTATTAGGGCAACGGTTGCGCGATCATCGTCCGTTGGGTTTTCTGTACCATCAATGAAACCGGTCATATCTCGGTCGTCTAGATAACGGTAACCTTGTACTTCGTCGACAATTTTCACGTGTTCACCAACCTGCTTCAAAAATGATTGCATAAGTTCAAAGTGAAGGTCAGGCCGAGCAGAATGGAAATGCAAAAATACATGCGCATCAGTAGCGGGAGCCACTATGTTATTCTTACCATAGCCGGGGAAAGTAATCAGCTCACTTGGCGAAGCAGAATGAATGTCAGACCAAAAATCCGCAGAAAATGAAATAGCTAAGTGAATACTCGATTGTTCATTGTCGGCTCTTATCTGTTGTGTACTTTTATATAGAGTCTTTAATGACTCAATGACCTGTTGATGGCTAGACGTGATATTTAATAAAACAAAATGTGCAAAGCGTTCATTTCCAGGAAGAATTGCAGATTGAGGGACTGACATGATTTAACTCCAAAATAACGTTTATAGTGATAATTGCTAATCAATATGAGCCAATACTAAGTTCCAATATGTGTAATAAGTGACTCTGAAAGTGTCTTTTTTCCTATCGGTTTTCTCACTTTGTTGTCAACGACTCCTAAGAGGGAACTTAGTTTCTACCTAAGCAAAGTAACACCACTATTACATATGGCATCTGTTTTACTAATTACATTGTTGTGCCTGAAAGAGAGTGCTTATAATATCCATACTGTTTTTTTACTCTTGTTGTAGCTGCAGAGCTTTTGGTAAGCTAACGTCAACTTGCGAGGATGCCAATACCTCCAGAAGCTTGCCCCTCTCTTGGTAGGTAGAAAGAAACAGCGCTCTTGATGACATAGGCAAACTTTTTCATTATCAGTGTAGTAAGAATGGATAAATCACTACCTTGGCTAGACCTACTGCGCTTATGTTGTTGATTTTATTTCCACTTTGTTATCGCTTCCTAACCAATTTCAAAGGTTAGATAACTACCTTTTGTTAAGGCTTTGTGCGCCGTTTTCAGTTTGTTGTTTCGAAACGAAGTTTGCAATACGGCTACAAGCATTAATGGATGTAGCCGTTCAGATCATAACGTATTGGTTTATTAGTCCCGAAAAACCTTTATAGGTACCGTAATAATAAAGCCCGTCGGAACTTAAGATGTGATCGAATCGCGTCATGATCACACATGATGCTGATAGAGCTTATCAAGTGCAATGGACAAACCATTCTCAGTGACAACCCTAACGTGATCCATCTTAATGTCTCTTGCATTGGTCACTCCGCACGAGTGCGCAATAAGTCCGACGCCGTAATGGATATACTTGTTGTAGTTTGCTACACGTTGCTTTTTGTCTTCGACATTCAATCCTTTTTGTAGCGATTTATTCTGTGTCGTAATGCCAGTCGGACAAGTATCCTTATTGCACTTAAGTGCTTGAATACAACCCAGTGAAAACATGTGACCACGGGCTGATACAACAAAGTCAGCCCCTAAAGCCAATGCCCAAGCAACTTTACTCGGCGTGATCAATTTGCCAGATGCGATCAACTTAGTTCGGGGCACAAGGCCTCTTTCCCGCAACAATTTTGCCATCAAAGGTAGGCTGTCTTTCAAAGGTAAACCCATATAATCCATCAAGGGTTGTGGAGCAGCCCCTGTCCCCCCGTCGGCACTGTCTAGCGTAATAAAGTCCGGAGCAGACTCAATACCACGCGATTCTATTTCATCGAATAACTCTTCTAACCAAGCTGAATTACCCATGACAAACTTGAACCCAACCGGCTTGCCTGTCACCTCTCGGACGTGAGCTATCATATCGAGCAGATCCGCAGCAGACTTAATCTCTGGGTGTCCATTGGGGCTGATAGAATCTTTACCCGCCTCGATGCCACGAATCTGAGCTATCTCGGCAGTCACTTTACGACCTGGCAGTATTCCTCCCTTCCCAGGTTTAGCTCCTTGACTCATCTTGATTTCAAACATTCGTACTTGTTCGTGAGCTGCTACCTCTTTTAGCTTCTCATCACTGAGCTTACCGTTTTCATCTCGAACTCCATACTTGGCTGTACCTATCTGAAAGACCAAATCGCCTCCACCTTCAAGATGATATGAGCTCAGGCCCCCTTCTCCGGTATTCATCCAACACCCCGCAATTTTCGCACCACTAGAAAGTGCTCGCACAGCAGGTGCAGACAAAGCGCCAAAGCTCATTCCCGATATGTTGAAAACAGATTTAGTTGTATAGGGTGTTCGGCTGTACTCACCAATAGTGACAGCCGCAGGTTGAACGGCGTCCTCAGTCATTACCGGAAAAGCGTGATTCAAAAATAAGATCGTACCGGATGGGTCTAGACTGCGTGTCGAGCCAAACGCAATGGTGCGATCCTCGTTTTTTGCGGCCTTATACACCCATGAACGCTCTGCTCTGTTAAATGGCATCTCTTCTCTATCTAGAGCGAAAAAGTATTGGCGAAAGAATTCACCCTGTTTTTCAAATAGGTATCGGAAACGCCCTATAAAAGGATAGTTCCTACGAATCGCGTGCTCGTACTGATTCTTATCCACAATATACATGTATATGACGGCCAGAATTACGATACCTATTACGACTATCAGCATACTCGCTAAAAAAGTGGTGGCAGAAAACATGAAATCACCCATTTTAACTCCTTATGAAATCACTAAAAAAACGGTCAGTTTTGTTACAACAAATTGGTAATTAGCCATGTTTAAACACCGCCATTTTGTCTTGGGTCATGTCATGCATTGTGTAGCCGATACCACCGGTTCCATATCCCGAGGTATGTCGGCCAGCAAATGGCATCCAGTCAACCCGAAACGCTGTATGGTCGTTCACCATAACTGCGGTAGCATCCAGGTGTTTTATACAGTGCTGTGCTATGGCCTGGTTTTCGGTAAAGACAGAAGCTTGAAACGCCACATCCAAAGAGTTTGCTAACTCAATAGCCTGATCGATGTCATCGTAGGTGTATACACACACCACCGGCCCAAAAATCTCTTTTTGGGAAACTTTGCTTTGCTGCGAAGGCTCAAACAGTATGGTGGGTGCATAGGTGGTTTCTGATAGAGCTTTCCCTCCAGAGAGTACTTCAGCTCCCTCTTGAACCGCCTCATCGACCCACTGCGCAACTCTGGTCACTTCTGCGGGTCGAATCAGAGGACCGCATTGTGTTGCCTCTTCTCTCGCATCACCCACAACGAGCTTATTGGCCTCAGATGCCATTAGCTGCGCTAGCTCTCTTGCGTACTTTTTTGGAGCAAACACACGTTGCACTGAGACACACACTTGTCCAGAGTGATAGAACCCACCTTTCATCAAAGCTGGTAAGGCATTGTTGAGATCTGCATCTTCAGCCATGATAACTGGAGCAGCACCCCCATGCTCCAGCGCACAACGTGTACCGGGAGCTAATTGTGAACGGAGCATCCAACCAACTCTTGCTGAGCCAATAAACGTCAGGAAAGCGACTCTTTGGTCGGTAATCAATTTCGATGCTACCTCATTTTCAAGGTAAACCATTCGGCACCAACTCTCGTCCAATCCCGCTTCATAGACAATTTCAACAAAGCGCTGACAACTTAAAGGTGTATCCATAGCTGGCTTAACAATCACTGGGCAACCGACAGCAATAGCAGGAGCAACTTGGTGAACAATCAAATTCAAAGGGTGATTAAACGCAGAGACAGCGACCACAACCCCTATTGGCTCTCGTGAGGTGAAAGCCGTTCTGCCAGCACCTGCTGCAGTAAGATCCATCGGAATCTCCACACCACGTTCACTCTGCAACTCCGAAATACATAGCTGAACGCCTGCAATTGCTCGGTCTACTTCGATTCTCGCATCGATAAGCGGTTTCCCACCCTCTGAAGCGATCAACATAGCGAGCTGCTCAAACTCTTCCTGCATAATTCTGGCAATGTTGCCAAGAATCGTAATGCGTCTATGTTTCGGTTGCCAATGCGCTCGATGACGATACAGGTGGTAAGCTTCGGCTAGAAATCCTTCAACCGTGTCCCAATCAGTGAAAGGCACTTCTCCTATTTCAGAGAGGTCAAAAGGGTTACGAACTTTGGCTATTTTTTGCATACGACACACGCTCTCTTGGAGAGTTCATCAATCAGAACCTTTTGGTTTTCCGAATAGTCCACCGGGATTTCAATAAGGTGAACACCGCCTTGCTCAAAAGCATCATTTAAAATGGGCACTAACTGTTCTGCACTCGGAACACGACTTGCTTTTGCACCATAAGATTCAGCGTATTTAACGAAATCTGGGTTGTTAAACTCCAATCCCCAATCCTGAAAACCAGCGGCGGCTTGCTTCCAACGAATCATGCCGTAGGAGCTGTCGTTAAGGACAGCAACAACCAAGTTGAGCCCCAAGCGCACTGCGGTTTCCATTTCTTGGCTGTTCATCATAAAACCGCCATCGCCGCAAATTGCCATTACTCGCTTATTAGGGTGCATTTTCGCAACCATCATTGCAGACGGTAAACCCGCCCCCATAGTGGCTAATGCGTTATCGAGAAGTACAGTATTTGACTGGTATGCCTTGTAGTTTCTAGCGAACCAAATCTTGTAAATACCATTATCGAGGGCAATGACATCTCCAGCGGCCATCACTCGACGGACATCCGCCACCAGCCTTTGAGGCACGATCGGAAATCTCGGATCATCCACTCCCTCAAGCAGATGTTTTTCTACCTCGGTTTTAACCAGGTTAAAGATGGAACGGTCGAAATCAATTGGCTGTTCAAAGTGGTTCTTAAGGAGTTCGATAGAGGCAGAGATATCACCGACAATTTCTAACTGTGGGAAATAGACCTGATCGACTTGAGCGGATTTATAGTTGATGTGAATAACCTTTCTCTCATCGTCTTCATGCATAAAGAAAGGTGGTTTCTCAACCACGTCGTGACCAATATTGATAATCAAATCGGCATTAGCGATTGCTTCGTGCAGATAATCTCCTGTGGAGAGCGCGGCTGTACCCAAACACATATCAAGTCGTTCATCGACAACCCCTTTGCCCATTTGTGTATTGAAAAAAGGAATTTGAAGGTGCTCGACAAAACTTTGCAGGGTTTTACAAGTTGCTTTACGGTTGGCACCTGCACCTACTAGCACAAGAGGAAATTTTGCCGAACGGATAAGGTCTGCAGCCTGCTGTATAACATTATCCTCTGGCCTTGCATACCAACGAGGATGCGGTGTGATCACGCTTGCATCACAATCCTCTCTAGCAATATCCTCGGGTAACTCGAGCAGTACCGCACCTGGTCTCTCTTCCTCGGCAAGGCGGAAGGCTTCTCTAACGATGGATGGGATAGTATTACCATGAACGATTTGCTTAGACATTTTGCAAACGGGATCAAACAAACCTACGACATCAATGATTTGAAATTGACCCTGCTTAGATTTCTTTATCGGTTTTTGACCTGTCAGCATGACCAAGGGGAACGCGCCTAAGTGTGCATAAGCTGCAGGCGTTGCGAAGTTTGTTGCTCCTGGCCCTAGCGTCGCCATGCAAACGCCGGCTTTGCCCGTTAACCGACCATAGGTTGCCGCCATGAAGGCTGCTCCTTGCTCATGACGCGTTAACACCAGTTTAATGTTAGAGTTTCTCAAAGACTCGACCATATCGAGATTCTCTTCACCCGGGACGCCAAAAATAAACTCCACACCTTCGTTTTCGAGTGCCTTTACAAATAAGTCTGATGCTTTCATTAGAACCTTCTTTTTCTAACTCATTGATTTCAATCTATGTGTCGATTTAGTGGGTCATTTACAGCTCTCTTCCACCAATTTAAATGCAGTATTAACGCTAGTTGCATATAGATGAATTTACAAAGTGAACAGTAAGGTGCTGGTCCATTACAGCTTGAAGATGTGAATCTCATCCTGTTAGGTACCTTGCCTATTCACAAATAATTCCTTTATTGCCACCTGGTAAGCCATTAGCCCTTGGTAAGCTTCGAGTACGAAACACCTAGCGCAACGCCAAACACCAAGTGAAGGACAAATGTCATTACTGGTACCTTGATGTCCAATGCCAAGCAAAACAGCCCGAGGTTAGCCAGAGGCATTAGTACAACCATCATTGCTAACCAAGCAGCAATCGCGAGTGCTAGGGCTTTATTTTTGGATAGAACTCTAACTACAAGCACAAAAAAAGCGCTCGATATTCATCGAGCGCTTCACTACCTGCATATCAAACATTCGCATTACTACGACTAATGACCATGATCGTCCTTCATTGTTGGAGGATTAGCTTTGTAAGCCGCCTTAACAACCTCAACCGCATCTTTGGTCCACCACAAATCGTTGGCAACCATCCGGTAATTAATCAGTGCCGCCATATAACCGTCACCCTCTGGTATTTGAGCCGCCGCTGTAGCATCTCGCACAACCGCCACCTCATAACCCAACTCCAGCATCTCGTATAGGTGAGCCTGGACACAGAGGTTAGCCGACATCCCACATAGAATTACTTTATCAATACCTATTTTTCTCATTTGCAGGTTCAAGTCATTCTGTTGGAGTGAATAAACCTTGTGTGGACTGCAAACAATTGTCTTCCCGTCATTAATATACTTTTTAAACTCTGGCATCCAGTCAGCCCCAGAGCCTTCAAAACCATCTAAGCTCAATGGGTCCTTGCGCACAAACATCGGTAAGTTGTGCATGACTTTTTCAAGTGGGCCGCCAAAGTGGTGTTCATTATCCCAAGGATAATAGTAATGAGGTGAGATAAGTACAGGCATACCAACCTCTTTCGCCACTTTAAACATGCTTTCAATATTTGAAACTGTTTGGTTTTCCTCAACACTCTTGCCTACTACTGGCCATGCAGTGCCATTTGGAGATAAAAAGTCGATTTGTGGATCGACCACCACCAAAGCTGTTCGATTGGTATCAATCTTCATTTTTGTTGGTGGTAAAACCCCTTTCTTGGGATCCGCGTACTTTTTCTCAGCCTCTGGGGTCGCAGCACTTGCCACTCCGGAAATACCTGCCGCAGTCGCCGCTGCTGCTACTGCTGCACTGGCTTTAAGTAAAGAGCGACGAGAGTCGTCAACCGCGCCTACTTGACTCTGTTTTTCTGAATCCACTTTACCCACGGTTTTGTTGTTTGCTTTCATGCTTGTAACGTCCTAATGATAAATAGATATTGATACTTAGAGCATTCTCTCAGCCGGGTCTCGGCAAAGGAGTCACCCTCACTACCAAGCCGATACCGCCTATTTATTAGTTAGGCGTATTTAGGCAAAGAGAATCATAATATTAGAACACAATACGAATTAATCCACTTCAGCGGATCGGACCTACCGTTTTAGCAGGGAAAGTGAGGTATCACATAGGAAATAACTATTGATGGATACTCATTGGTAAGCTAAGAAGAGGTATTCTGTAACGTTACCTACGAAGGACAAAAACCTGAAAGTACTCAGAAAGGTCTAGGACAAACTAGCGTTTGAGATGGAGCATTGCTCTATGTGAACATAAATAACTGGTTCTCTGTCCGTGACAGTAGATGATCAAGCCTCGAATCTTCACTCAACCAAACATAAAAATCAACACAGTTGATGCGAACTCAACAGAAGTCGAAATGATCGTATCTCGGTATTGGATTGATGAAATAAGTAACAAGCAACCTGCCCCGAGGCCACTCAAACATTGAAATTACGTTTTGGAGAGAGTTAAAAGATCCCTTCAAGAAAACCAAGATATAGAATGAAGCAGATCCAATGCAGTCAGTGTTACTGTACTCTATATTTTACCGAAGAAAATGTGTCTAATGTTGTTGTGGCGACCTGCAAAGCCCTACTCAACCTCTAGATGATTAAGCAAGCCAGACTCGCTTAACCACTCAACAATTAAGTTTCATTTATTTGAATTACTTTTGAGCTGGGCTATCAGCTCAAGTTTACGAGCTAGCTCACAATCATTCGCGACCATGCTGAGGTCACTCTCAAGTCCCAGCACTGTCAAAACAACCATATAGTGCCCAATAGAGACCGTTGAATCACCTTTGACAACCCTTCGTAAGGTTGGTTTTGATATCCCTGTTCGCTGATGTAACAGTTCCTGTGAGATACGCCGCCTCTTGAGAGCTAACTCAATATTCTTACCGAATTGTTCGAGAATGCGTTGGTGTCTGGGGAAAATCACTGCTCTGCGACGTGAACTCATATTGAAGTTGTATTTCCATTATTAATTAAAAAGTGAAAGCGTAGTTTCAAAAAGTATCAGATTTCTTTCGATTTTAAGTAACTAACCCTATCAAAAGCAAAACGTCATACTTGCGCATGGGTCCAAAGAACCCTAGCAGTAGCCTGATAAAAGGACAGGCATTTCTTAACCTAAGAAGCTCAGATGTGCACACCGACATTCGCCAACATACAAGCCGGCTAAATCAGCTAGCTCCTCATGCAAGTGAGTGTTTTGAAGTGCTGCCGCAGGAGTCATACCTAGGTCAGCTGTATATGTGGTAAACCATTCAAAAGCTATCCAATCACTGACTTCGGCGAACAACACACAAAGATACGGTACGGGCTCCCACGTTTCGTTGGAAGCCAAGTTAAATTGAAATTCAGGTAATAAAAACGTGTTTGATTCACCGAACGTGAAAGAAAGTAGTTTTTGCTCTCTAATCAGTTTAAAAACGTCATAAGAAGGGTTAGGAAGCCGACAAAGCTCACCGACATTCTGTGGTGAAAGGAGTGGATATTCTTCAGCTCTGCGCTCAATGCTATTTAGGTCTTGTACGAGTTTGTATTGAAGCGAAGAATACTCAAAAGGCTTTACCGCATGTTTGAATTTAAGCAAATCAGACTCGATCATAGGCGTTGTTTTATCTGCTAATTCACCAAGGCTATTTTCTCTCGCAATGGCTGCCAACAAGTCAACCAATACTTCAATGTCTGGTTCTCGAATTTTCCCTTCTTGCCCCGTTTCTTTAATGATACGAAGTATTTCGATATTAAGTCGCTCAATTGATGGAGTAAGGGGCCAAATGTCAGTTGTTTTATTTTTCCTTTCTTTCTCTGACATCATAGCCTCCTGACTCATCGATGATGAAATGCGCATATCCAAACGGTGTCTTTAAAGTGATCCTCTGTTCGATTCCAATGCATCACATGAACTGAACCTACAATCGCATCTTTTCTGGTAAGAAAACAATCATATGTCAAATATACAAAGATGACCTCTTGCTTTACTAGATAACTTAAAGGTATCTATTCTTAACAAAACTCTAGGCAGTACTTGAGTATTTTAGCCTATTTCGGCTACACCGCCCCTACCCAAAATCGATAAAACTTACGATTTAGATACAAGTTTGGTCGCGGCCAATCTGCTTTTTTCCAACTAGCATTTCGGTCTGCCCTGCGCTGTGTGTAAAGCCCTCGCCCCATCCCAGTCACACAATCGGTAGTTTATTATCATTTGTTGCAACTCCTCACCTAGCAGATACAGTGAGGCAACTTATTTCGTCATTTGGCTACCGACCTTTACTTCCGCCATTGGGATATCCCTTGATTCGACGGTAGTGCACATGCCCCCATACAATACATCTTGATTCCAAATTGGGTGTAGAGTGACTGACGAACATAAGGTTCAAGCCCCTCAAACTGAAAAAATCAGTTTGCACATACGTCGACGTATGCATTCGCACGACATAAAAAATGTTTGTCACGCTTTTTTATGAGTTAACTAAGAACATCGCATTGAGACCGCTTTGACAGAAACTACCAACACCTGTAAGCCATCAATTTGGTGCTCTTTCCGACTCATGTATGGTGATTGTGTAGATGGCCATCTCGCATATCAAACATCAATTACATGGGACGTTTATTATGAAAAGAACAAATTTTGCTTTCGACCTACCGCAAAGCACCAAAGGTTCACCTTACTATTGTGTTGAACTAGATAAAGAGCCGAGAGAGCCTTACTACTCTGAAGATGCGTTCAATAATGCTGTGTTTAAGCTAGGACTTGAAGGACACACCATAGTTTCGATGCACTTCCCAATGGTAACCACGAAGGACAAAAACGATGTTCGCACAGATTGGTGTTTTGCTGGCGTGTCTACAAACCTTACCATTCCGACCTGTGCATTCGTTGTTTGTGCAACAGGCTATCGCAAATAGATGAAGAAAGGGCATAGCAACAGTGCTATGCCCTTTTTTGGCTTAATGTTGTAGTGGAATTCGAACTTTGATGTTTGCAAAGGCAAAAAACAGTCGCAATACTCGGTATTTTTCTTTACGAGTCTTTAAAGATTGGTCGCTTATCCTTCGAAAATAGCCGGTGATTTGTCGATGACCCACCCCTTCTATTTTTTCATGCAGATAAGGCTCATGCTCAAAGATGTCCTCAAATATGCTTGTCAGCCTTTTCACTTGTTTAGTTCTGTAGGGCAGCCCTTTTTTAGTGTAAGGCGCCATAATGGTTTTAATCTGTCTATAAGTATGTTGATTCACATGCATCCCTCATTTCAGTGAACTCAACCCCTATAGTCAAACTGACAGAGCGAGCAGACAGTGTTGCGACTTTATCTTGCTCTAACCTCTCCAAACCTATAACGATTTACCGTATTTGTTGACACGAAAATCGTTATATAACATTTAACGTTAAACGTTATTTCCCCTAGGGATTTACCCGTCAACCCAAGTAGGCATTGGTGATTCCGATACGATGGTGCCCAAGCATCTTAGAGATTTCGAGTCGGACTGATTTATCTCTTACTTTCGCCTCAGAAAGGGAGACATTGAGCGTTTTCGCAAGGTATTCATGATGTGCTTTGCCATGCGCTATCCCTGCTCTTACGGGTGACAATGCGCCCATTTTTAACTCGTATTGTGTATTCGCGAAATGCTTACGCTCTCCATGAGAGAGGTAGGTCTCATCTGCGTTTTTGGTCTCCCTGTAGGCTGAGGTTTGAAAAGCCTTGAAGCTCAAAGAGCTTGGAGTAGCGTTGTCGTGATTGATGCGCTGTTGAAGCGCTTTACCTCGCTCAAGAACATTAAGCTGCTCGGTGTTTGTTATCGGCACGACACGTGCTTGGCCCCCTTTGGTTCCTCGTTTAATACTAATCTGGTTATCGCGCATAGCCTCCTGTAGAGCTTTCTCACAATCAAGCAACGAGCCTTCTCGCATTCGTAGGCCGAATGCACGTTGCAGACTGCATACCACCGCCACAGGCTCACTCACTTGGCCCAGCACCTTCTTGTGGAGGGATTCAGGCACACTCTTATCTTCTAGGGCAATGCCAGACTTGGGCGGAAAAGCCAGTTCTTTAGTGGCACGGACTCTGAGAGAATCGTCACCTCTGGCCTGCTCTAAGCACTTGTTTACGTGACTCAAATAATCTCTAGCGGTGCTGCAACTGATGTGTTCACGCTCAAAGCGCTCTCTCAGGTACTCCCCATACTGGGTTATGTGGGATTTAGATAGGTGCTCGAGACGTTTTACGTCCGTCTCAGTTTTAACAAATTGGGCAAAATCACGGCATGCTGCCAACCTCGCCAAGTGGGTGTTGTTTTTTGTCCCCCCAACTTGCTCTAAGCTCGCGTTTATCAGTGCTCTATCCAACTGACGAGCCTGTAAGCCAAAGTTAAGTTTAGAAAAATCGCGTAATCCCTTCAGAATTACACCTTTGTAGGTCTTTTTCATCGTACCATCTCCATTGTTTCGGTATTAGACGTAAACAAACCAGAGAGTCGAAGTAGACGAGTTACGTTTTATTTTGGGGTAAACCCTCAACATAGCGAATGTTGCGCAGAAGAATCACACTTCTGTATCGATAAATGATTACGCCTCTTTAATACAATACGCTTCCCCATCGCGGGGCCAGTGGCCTTATTGCATGCTCGTATTTGTGTGCTTCTACTGGAGCGGTAGACAGTACTGTTGGCATCAGTAAGCGGCTTATTGCATCCTCTATCTACAGTTTCGCTATTGTGTTGCTAAGTCATTGGTCTACTTGGGTTGCGTTCGAGTGATAACGAAAACCGTTATAGGTCTTATCACCTGGCCAAGTCTTGTTGGTGACCACTGACTTCCAAAAACTTCCAAGAGTTTTTGCTGGGAGCCCTGTCAATGCTGGGCTCGTGTCTTCAAGGGTACTTCGTCTAATTTCGCTTGCGATAATTAGACGAAGTAAAAGGCGGGGCCTGTCCCTCGTTTTGCCAGTGCTTTTTATTCGCTCTGACGAGCTCATGCACTGGCCACTTCATATACTCAACTCGAGCGTGAGTTTGGTTTGAAAATTGAGTCATCGTACCCATGGCTTTCTCCTTTGGTGCTGTTACGCGGAATGTCCTAAGACACTTTGGTTCGCACTGTGTGCGCTTCAATAAGGAGTAATCCAATCTCTTTAAAAACAATGAAATGTGCCACCATAAACAGAACGTTACATTCATATTCAATGAGCACAAAACATGAGAAGTCTGAGTTGCCTCTGCCTTGACATCAGATTCACCACCATACTAACCAGTTATTTTCTGGAGCAGGATCTAGAAACTCATTCGTAAATCTGACTTTTATCTTAAAAAGCACGGTAATTGAGATTCCATAGTCTTTAAAGGAAGTGAATTAAAATGATGGACATTTTGACTCAAACGAAAATGCTGAATCGAAACCAAGCTGCTGAGTACTTGGGAGTTTCTCCAGGAACACTTGCGGTTTGGGCTTCAACAGGTAGGTATCAACTCCCGTTTGTAAAAATTGGGAGAAAAGTTTTTTATAGAGTGGTTGACTTGGAATCGTTCATCGAACAAAGATTATTTATGCAAACCCATTAATGTAGTCTGGACAGAAAACAATGAAACGTCACATAAGCACGATGACTCTCGACTATTTAGATTTTCTCAAGCAGGGACGCTGAACAGGCTTATTGCCACCGGCACCACCACGGCACCACAGAAAAGCAAAAGGCCAGATAACTCATTGAATTATCTGGCCTTTCATTGAAGAATGGCACGCCCTGTAGGATTCGAACCTACGACCACATCCTTAGAAGGGACGTGCTCTATCCAGCTGAGCTAAGGGCGCGCTACAAGAAAAGAATTATAAGCGCTGTAATCCAATGGTCAACGGCTTTGTATAGCATTATGATCTAAGTGCTGAATTTTGAACCAGAAAGATCCACTGCGTGTAACTTTTACTCAAAGCAAACGATTGCGCTGTAGCAAAACGTAAACATTTTTGCGACAATGCGCCAAAATTTTGAACCGCCAAACTTTAGGAAATGTGATGACTGCTCAAAATATCGACGGAAAACTGATTTCACAAACTGTTCGCTCAGAAGTTGCCGCTCGAGTGAAAGCGAGAACCGAAGCCGGCCTGCGTGCGCCTGGTCTTGCGGTAGTGCTAGTGGGTGAAGACCCAGCCTCTCAGGTTTATGTTGGCAGTAAGCGCCGTGCATGTGACGAGGTGGGCTTTGTATCTAAGTCTTATGACCTGCCTGCGACAACGTCAGAGCAACAGCTTCTAGACCTTATCGATGAGCTAAACCAAGACAATGAGATCGATGGCATCCTAGTTCAGTTGCCACTGCCAGCGGGTATCGACTCGACTCTAGTGCTTGAGCGTATCACTCCAGAGAAGGATGTGGATGGTTTCCACCCATATAACGTTGGTCGTCTGGCACAGCGTATCCCAAAGCTGCGCTCTTGTACGCCTAAGGGTATCGTGACTCTGCTTGAGCGTTACAACATCCCAACTCACGGCAAGCACGCTGTGATCGTAGGCGCATCTAACATCGTTGGTCGTCCTATGACTCTAGAGCTTTTGCTGGCAGGTTGTACAACTACTACGTGTCACCGCTTTACCAAGGACCTTGAAGGTCACGTGCGTCAAGCAGACCTACTGGTAGTTGCTGTTGGTAAGCCAAACTTTATTCCAGGTGACTGGGTGAAACCGGGCGCTGTGGTTATCGATGTAGGCATCAACCGCCTAGATAGCGGCAAGCTTGTTGGTGATGTGGAATACGACGTAGCAAAAGAGAACGCAAGCTATATCACTCCTGTACCAGGTGGCGTTGGCCCAATGACGGTAGCCTCTCTTATTGAGAACACCATGATTGCTTGCGAGCAATACGGAAAGTAAGTCTAGAGATGCTAAAAGAGGCCAAGCGGCCTCTTTTTTATTTCAGTGAATCAGCTAGCTTACTTACAGCTAGCCCAAAGTAATAGGAGCGATTCCATTTCATCAACACCTGATAGTTGTCATACACAAGATAGGTGCGACCATTGGGTGAATCCGGCGCTATCAACCAAGCATTTATGTCCTCGGTTAGCACAGGCAAATCAAAGCCCTGCTGATTGCGAACCCCAAGGGCTTGCCATTCTGCTAATGTCTTGGATTGAGATTTCTGGCGACCGTAAAGCTGATCAGATAAAGGTTTGGTAACCTTAACCTCACGTCCCCAAGTATATTTGTCATTCCAACCTGATTGGCGCAGATAGTTGGCAGCCGAAGCAAACACATCCGTTTCATTGGTCCAGATGTTTTTAGTGCCATCACCGTTGCCATCAGCGGCATAATTCAAAAATGAGCTTGGCATAAACTGGGGTTGTCCCATAGCACCCGCCCATGAGCCCTTCATCTTATCTGCCGTGATATGGCCTTGGTCGAGAATGGTAAGCGCATCCATCAACTCATTGCGGAAAAAGGTCTCGCGTCTTCCTTCGAATGCCATAGTGGTCAGCGCATCCACTACGCTGTAGCCACCAGTGAGAGAACCAAAGTTACTCTCAACCCCCCACAGAGCAACGATAAAGCGCGGCTGTACGCCATATTCATCGCCAATACGCTCTAGCTCTTTTCTGTGTTTGTTGTATTGCTGTTTCGCTTGTTTGACTTTCCAGCCGGGAACAGCGCGGGGAAGGTACTCTTCTAGAGTAATTTTTTGCTCTGGTTGAGAGCGATCCGCCTTTACAGCCCTGTGTTTAAAGGTGACGTTTTCAAAGGCTTGATTAACGGTGTCAGGGCGAATGCCCTCTTCTATGGCTTGGCTCTTTAAGGTCTCTACATAGGCCTCAAAGGTAATATCACGATCCACCAAACTGGTGTCTGCGTGGACTGGGGCAATCAGTGCCCCTAACAACAATCCGAACGTCCCTGTTCTCAGCTTAAAATCCATTTACTACTCCACAGGCTTATCGCCTTGTTGCTTTCTTTGTTTGTATTTTTCCAGCTCGTTTTCCGTTGGAGGTGGAAGCTGCAAAAAGTAACCATCTTTGTTCATAGACTCTTTGACCTTTTCTACGTCAACAAGTGCCAAAGAACGTGTGGCTAAATTGATCATCATCACAATGACAGGCTTACCAAACATCTGCATCAACTGATCTGGCACCTGACTGAAATCATCCTTCTTAGGAACGTAGAGGTACATACCCTCTTTTTTACTACTTTTATAAATTGCGCAAATCATAAGATGCCTTGATATATCGAGTGATTTTCTAAAACTGAGAATACAAAAATGTTAAAAACACCGCTTTATAGGGATTTTGAAGCTAAAAGCACCATTTGACAATAAGATTACTTGTCGACCCACCCGATGAAATATAACATGAATACTCTGAAATTGATTATATGCCAAGGCTAGGTTCCATGTCTCAATCTCCAGATCTGAAAGGCAGTAGCTTTCCACTAACCGTGCTTCATATGCACCAGCATGACGCTCAATCTGCAATCGCATACCTTGACCAAAAGGTATCCAAGGCTCCTGCATTTTTTAATTCGGCGCCCTTGGTGATCAATCTATCGAACGCTTCCTCTGACCTCGACCTCTTTCTACTCAAGCAAGGCATTGAAAACGTCGGCATGATCCCTGTGGGCGTGACCGAATGCAGCGATAAGCATCTCGAGAAATTGGCTCGCGAGTCAGGCCTTGCAGTAATGACGGGAACCAACCGTCCAGACAAAGCCCCTGCACCTATCACTCCAACCAAGATAGTTCGCACGCCGGTGCGCTCTGGCCAGCAGATATACGCTAAAGACAGCGATCTGATAATCCTGAGCCATGTGAGCGCAGGCGCTGAGGTTATCGCAGACGGAAGCATACATATTTACGGCACTTTGCGTGGTCGTGCTCTTGCGGGCGCAACCGGGCAGGGCGCCTCAATAATCTGCCACAACATGCAAGCAGAATTAGTTTCCATCGCAGGAAACTATTGGCTTAGCGAGCAAATCGATTCAAACCACTGGGGAGAAAAGGTGATTCTGAGTTTGAAGGATGAAACTCTTCACAGCGAGCTCCTCAAAATTTAACTAAGGATAAAATGATGGCACGTATCATTGTTGTTACTTCAGGCAAAGGCGGCGTAGGGAAAACCACCTCCAGTGCCGCAATCGCGTCAGGCCTTGCGCTAGCAGGCAAAAAAACCGCTGTTATCGATTTCGATATCGGCCTACGAAACCTAGACCTTATCATGGGCTGTGAGCGCCGCGTGGTGTATGACTTCGTTAACGTAATCAACGGCGAAGCGACTCTTAACCAAGCGCTAATCAAAGACAAGCGCACCGATAATCTATTTATTCTTCCTGCATCTCAGACCCGTGACAAAGACGCGCTATCAAAAGAAGGCGTTCAAGCGGTTCTAGATGATCTGGACGAAATGGGTTTTGACTTCATCATCTGTGACTCACCGGCAGGTATCGAGCAAGGTGCTCTAATGGCGCTTTACTTCGCTGATGAAGCCATCGTGACCACTAACCCTGAGGTTTCTTCGGTACGTGACTCAGATCGTATCCTAGGCATTCTGGATTCTAAATCTCGCCGCGCTGAACTTGGCCTAGACCCAGTTAAAACCCACCTGCTATTGACTCGCTATAACCCGACGCGCGTTAACCAAGGTGAGATGCTGAGCGTACAAGACGTAGAAGAGATCCTTCACATCGACCTTGTAGGTGTTATCCCTGAGAGCCAAGCAGTTCTAAATGCGTCTAACAAGGGTGTGCCGGTTATCTTTGATAATGAATCTGACGCAGGTATGGCTTATTCAGATACCATTCAGCGTCTGCTTGGCGAGACCATTGAGTTCCGCTTCCTAACCGAGCCTAAAAAAGGCATCTTCCAGCGTCTATTCGGGGGTTAATCTATGTCACTACTTGAGTTTTTCCGCCCAAAAAAGAAGACCTCGGCGAACCTTGCTAAGGAGCGCCTGCAGATCATCGTTGCTGAGCGTCGCAGTCAAGACGACCCAGCGCCAGCGTATCTGCCTGAGCTTAAGGCTGATATCCTGAAGGTGATCAGTAAGTACGTTGATGTTGACCCGAACATGGTCGATGTGAGCTTTGAGCACAAGCACGATGATATCGCTGTTTTGGAGCTCAACGTTAAGCTTCCTGAGGAAGAATAAGCATTAAAAAACGCACCTACCTAGGTGCGTTTTTTGTTTTAAGCGCCGTGGCACTTTTTGAATTTCTTGCCGCTTCCGCATGGGCATGGGTCGTTTCGACCCACATCCTTGTATGGGTTTAGAGACTGACTCTTGTTCCCTACCATCAACTCGTCTGCCGCTTGCGCTACCTCGTTGATCATAAGGTCTAGCTGAGGCTGAAGGTCACTAAGCCGTGGCAGCTCTTCAAAGCCCGCTTGCTTCATCTGCTCATGGGTCTGAGCTTCATCCATCAATAGCGACATAGTCGTTAACAGCGCCGATAGCATACGCATGGTACCGTCTGCGATCTCTAGCTGTTGCCAGTCTTGCTCTACGGTCGGCCATACCGACAGAAAGCCCTCGGCAAAATCAGCTAGATTATCTTGATTGCCTGATGCTAACTCTAGGGCCGAATACTGGTTCGCCTTGAGCTTGGCAAATTGACCATTGATGTGCTCAACGATAGTCGGCTTAGCCTGTTCAAAATCCTCGCCAAACAGGTCTGCAGCCCAGTTCTCGGGCTCTAACGGCTTAACCGTCAGGTTCGAAGCCAGTATTGCCCCTTCCCAAAAATAGCCACTCTCACCCTGATAGTCGTCAGCAAAGCTAATCAAATCGCTCATTTTCTTATTCCAAACTCGAATTTGCGCCTAGTATGAGTGAAAAAGCCTTGGCTCGCTATAGGGCGGGATAATGTCGGTGACATTTTAGGCAAAAGCATCTAAAATCGCCCGTCCCTAAATTGAAGGTAGAACCCAATGCGTCTTGTACTCGGCCCTATGGAGGGCGTTCTCGATCACCTAATGCGAGAAATCCTTACTGACATTAACGACTATGACCTATGCGTCACTGAGTTCGTGCGCGTCAGTGACCAGCTGCTACCAGACCGTTCCTTCTATAAGCTCTGCCCAGAGCTACTAACGGGTTCTAAAACCAAATCAGGCACACCAGTACACCTTCAGCTTCTCGGTCAACGCCCAGAGTGGATGGCAGAGAATGCCTATAAGGCCTATCAGCTAGGTGCTGCCGGTATCGACCTAAACTTTGGTTGCCCTGCCCGCTTGGTTAACAAGAGCAAGGGCGGCGCTGTGCTTCTAAAAGAGCCTGAGCTGATGTATCAAATCATCAAGGCGTGTCGCGAGGCAGTGCCATCTGAGGTACCAATTACGGCTAAGATCCGCCTTGGTTGGGAAAACCCAGACGACTGCTTTGAGATCGTAAGTGCGGTAGAAAGCGCAGGCGCAAATGAGCTTACTGTGCATGCCCGCACCAAAGAGGGTGGCTATCGCGCCGATCAGATCCGCTGGGACTATCTCGCTAAGATCCGTCAACACACCAAGATGCCACTTATCGCTAATGGTGAAATCTGGAATTTTGAAGATGGTCAGCGCTGCATCGAAAGCACGGGTATCGACTCGCTGATGGTGTGCCGTGGCGCGTTTAACGTGCCTAACCTTGGCAATGTGGTAAAACACAATCAGGCCGTAATGCCTTGGACTGAGGTAGTGACGCTACTGCTGAAATACTCAGAATATGAGATGAAGGGTGACAAGGGACTTTACTACCCTAACCGCGTCAAACAGTGGTTTGCTTATCTACGCCAGCAGTACCCTGAAGCGAAAGAGCTGTTCCACAACATCCGCACCTTTAACAAGGCCGCTCCTATCGTGGAACATATTCAGGCCTACCATCAAGAGCTGATGGCTACCGTTTAAAGATTCGAACAATCGAAAAATTGCCAGCTAGATGCTGGCAATTTTCATTCTATAGCTTGATAAGCTCGGCGCCCTTTCCTTCTAGCTTGGCCACCAGCTCACCATTTTCAATCTTGAAAGATGAGTTAGTCAGAACAGAGGTTGCATCCCCGCTCTCAATACCCAGTTGCCATACTGGGATACGAATCTCAGCACTATCAGACTTGGTATTGAGCACAGTAATTAGCTTCTCATCACCGAGACTGCGGGCAAACACCAACTGCTCTTCCGCATCCAAGAATAGAATGTCACCACTTTGTAGTGCCTTGTACTGATGGCGAAGCTCCAGCATCTTCTTGTAGTAAGGAAGCCATTTTGAGGTTTCTACTCGCTCCCATGGGAAGGTGCGACGGTTATCTGGATCGTTTTCACCCTCAAGACCCACCTCAGTGCCGTAGTAGAGACAAGGTACGCCTACGTAAGCCATCAAGAATAGACTTGCTTGACTCATCAGCTGCTCATCACCCTCAAGAAGAGTAATGAATCTAGCGGTATCGTGGCTATCCAGCTGATTAAGTTGCGCCAACTGGTTATGCCAAGGCACCTTAGCTTTTGCTTCTAGTAGCCACTGCTTAAACTCTTCGCAGGTCAGCGAGATAGGATCATAAGCGATATCTTGGTTAGCAAAGAAAGCACGCACCGGATGAGCAAAGCCATAGTAGTTCATGGCGCCGTCTTCCTGATCACCTTGCAACCATGAAGTTGCCTCAAAGAAGTGCTCACCAAGCACCAAGGCGTCTTGGTTTTCTTGTTTGGTGGCTTCGCGGAATGCCTTCACATAGTGAGCATTGTTATACGCGCCCTTACCCTCACCCAACATATGTATCACATCGAAACGCCAGCCATCGATATTGTAAGGCGGTCGTAGCCAGTGCTTGATCACTGCATCTTGTGAGTCATAGATGTACTCACGTACTTCTGGATTGTCGAAGTTGAGCACGGGAAGATTGGACACCCCATTCCAACCTTCATAGTTCTGGCTATCACCATCGAAGAAGTAATAGTCGCGATATTTAGAGTCTGTGTTATGGAAAGCCCCACCCTCAAAACGGCCACTCTTATCAAACCAAGGGTGCTCCGCTGACGTATGGTTAAATACCGCATCTAGCACGATACGCATACCGCGGCGATGCACCTCTTGGCAAAGCTCAGCCAACTCCTCATTGGTGCCGATGTGCGGGTCGACGTTAAAGTAGTCTGTGGTGTCGTATTTGTGGTTACTGAGCGAGCTAAATACTGGATTTAGGTACAAGGTGGTGATGCCTAGCTCTTGCAGGTAATCCAGTTTGGAATATACGCCCGCAATATCGCCGTTAAAGAACTGTACCGACATTGAGCTATCTTGGTTTATTGGCGTGCCCCATTCGGACTCCACTGCCGGCACCGTACCATCCTTAATGGCGTATTCACCAGTGCGCACGCCAATCCCTGGATTGCCATTGCAGAAACGGTCAGGGAAGATCTGATAGAAAACCTGGCTTTGTACCCAATCAGCCGGACGGTGCTCAGCATTAAACTTAAAGTGATACTCTTTTGGCGGAATGCGGTTGGTCACGCCACGGGCATCCAGCCAGTATTGCGCCGTTGTGGTTTGCACCTTAAATACATAGTGGGTCACGTCTCTATCTTGGTTGATAGGAAAGCGTGCCTGCCAAGTTTGTAGCCTACCCTTATCCTCAAGCTGAGACATTTCTACGAAGAACTGCTCGTTATCCGGCTCGTGCCTAAGCACTACCTTACTGATGTCTTGGATAGGTTCAATGTGCAGGGTGACGGTCAGATGTGTGCCGTCAAACGATAAGCCATCCTCGGATTGCGGATGGAATAGGAAAGGCATTGTCATGCAAACTCCAGAGCGGAACAATTTGCACTCAAGGTAGAGAAAGTTAGGGATATAAAAAAGCGCGATTCGTTACAAGTCTGCACGTGATCACGCTTTGTAGAGCTATTGATTTGAGTAAGGAACTAGCTCAGAAGTAGGCTGTCATCGGTGAGCTCTTCACCACGAACCTTAGTGAACATCTCAAGAAGATCCGGCACCTGCATATTAGCACGCTGCTCACCTGCTACATCCAACACAATCTCACCCTGATGGAGCATCACAGTGCGGTCACCGCAAGCCAGAGCATCCTTCATCGAGTGAGTTACCATCATGGCGGTAAGGTTAAACTCCTTGATGATCTTCTTGGTCAAGTCGATAACAAAAGCGGCCATTCTTGGGTCAAGGGCTGCGGTATGCTCATCCAAAAGCAGTAGCTTACTCTCAGACAGTGTTGCCATAACCAAACTGACTGCCTGACGTTGACCACCGGAAAGCAAACCTATGTTATCTCCAAGGCGGTCTTCAAGGCCTAAACCTAGAATAGCGATACGGTCTTGGAATACCTTACGGCGCTTGCTAGAAAGCGCTAAGCTCCAACCGCGTCTTAGACCTCGGCGATACGCCAGTGCCATATTTTCCTCTATGGTCAGGTCACCACAGGTCCCTGCTAGCGGGTCTTGGAATACTCGCGCGCACAGATCAGCCCTTTGGTCGACACTGCGACGGGTCACATCATTGCCATCGATGATCACCTGACCATCAATCATAGGGGTCTCACCGGTGACTGCGCCTAGCAAAGTGGATTTACCCGCGCCGTTGGAACCGATAACGGTGAGAAACTCATGCTCAGGCACCACAAGGTCCACCCCACGCAGGGCGCGGTTCTCCAAAATCGTGCCGGGGTTGAAGGTAACCTGAATATTTTTAAGCTCTATCATGTTGCCTCCGATGAATTACGCGCCGCTTTCAGTCTCTGCTTGGTTTTATATTGGCTCTTCATCTTCGGAGCGATGAGCGCAACGGCAACCAGAACCGCTGTGACTAGGTTTAGATCCGATGCCTGCAGGCCAAACATGCCGGTGCTAAGGGCAAAGGCCACAGCAAGGCGGTATAGCACTGAGCCGACAATAACTGCGGTTACTGCCACCCAGATCTTTCTACCGGGAATCAAGGTTTGACCGAGAATCACAGCCGCTAAACCGACCACGATAGTACCCACACCTGAGGTCACATCTGCAAAGCTGTTGGTCTGTGCGAACAGTGCACCAGCAAAGCCAACAAAACCGTTAGACAGTGCGAGACCAAAGTAGGTATAAAACGCCGTGCTGCCACCTTGCGCTCGAACCATACGGGCGTTCACGCCCGTCGCTCGTAGCCCAAGGCCAAAATCACTATTGAGTAGACGTACAATAAAAAATGCCGACAAAAGCACTAATACACCCACCACCAGCGGGCGCATCAACATAGGATCCCCAAGGGATTCAAATGGCGTCAAGATGGTATCTTCGCCAAGTAATGCCATGTTCGGTCGACCCATGATGCGGATATTGATCGAGAATGCTGCGATCATGGTTAAGATGGATGCCAGTAGATGCAGGATGCCACAGCGCACCGCTAGGAAAGCCGTCACCCAACCTGTCATGCCACCGGCGATGATCGCCATACCTGTAGCAATCCAAGGGTTAATACCCGCTACAATCGCGGTAGCGGCTACCGCTGCACCCATAGGGAAAGAGCCGTCAACGCTAAGATCGGGAAAGTCGAGAACACGGAAGGTAAGGTATACCCCGAGGGCAACTAGGCCATAGATAAGGCCAATTTCAAGAGCGCCAAAAAACGCAAAAGCAGACATAAAAACTCCTTCTCTGCTTAAACCCCAAGCCAAGCTTGGGAAAGTGCGGAGGCAAGCTCCGCACCGTTCGATTATTTAACGCTTGTCGCGCGCGCCATTACCGCTTCAGGGATTTTAACCCCTAGCTTGTCTGCCGCTGTTTTATTGATAACAAGGTCTGAGCCTTTGGCTACCTTAACGTCCATCTCACCTGGTTTCTTACCATCCAGGATGTCCGCTACGTAGTCAGCTGTTTGCACACCGATTTGATAGTAATCAAAGCCAAGGCTTGCGATTGCGCCGCGCTCAACATAAGAAGTCGCTGCGCCAAATACAGGTGTCTTAGCTTGGTTGGCAGTTACGATCATACCTTCGATGGCACTGGCTACCGTGTTGTCGATAAGGGCATAGATAACGTCAGAATTCTCTACGATCGCTTGGGTAGCACTCTGAACATCTGCACTCTTAAGCGCAGTCGCTTCAACAATTTTCAGACCGTGCTTCTCAGCACTCTCTTTAAGAAGCTTCATTAGGCTCACTGCATTCGCCTCACCTGGGTTGTACACCACACCTATGGTTTTCACATCCGGCATGATCTCTTGGATAAGCTCAACGTGCTGATTAACAGGAGAAAGGTCAGAAAGGCCAGTCACGTTCTTACCCGGTTGCTCTAGTTGTTTAACTAGCTTTGCACCCACAGGGTCAGTTACTGCGGTAAATACCACTGGGATGTCGCGGGTTGCAGATACTAGTGCCTGAGCAGTAGGGGTAGCGATACCCACTAGCACGTCTGGGCGCTCACCCACATATTGGCGCGCAATCTGAACGGCAATCGCTGGGTTACCCTGCGCGGTTTTATAATCAAACTCTAGGTTTTTGCCCTCTTCATAGCCATGCGCTTTTAGGCCATCGACTAAACCTTGGCGGGTAGCATCCAATGCAGGGTGTTCAACGATCTGAGAAACCGCAACCTTTGCAGTTTTAGCCAGTACGCTGGTGCTAGTGATTAAGGTGGCACCAATCAGGCAAGCTGCGGCGAGTATTTTGTTTGTTTTCATCTTATCTCCTTGATGTAACAACCAGTTGGGTTGAAGAGTCCTTGGTCCACTAAACGCAGAAAGCTGTGGAAAACTTAACCATTATTACCAGTTATCGTGCGATGAATCTATATTTTGAGCGCATTTGTAACCACTTTTTAAGCAAAAGGTTAAAAAGTTATAAATTAGTTCAAATAACGCAAACGTTTGAATGTAGGAGATTGGGTATATCAAAAAATGTGTGCTACTTCGGGAATGGAATGTAACTTCGCAATATTGGAAGGAACTGGGCATAAAAAAAGCAGTCACTGTGGACTGCTTTTGAAAGGTCTTAATAAAGGTTAGAACCAGCGCTCTAACACGGTTTTATCCAACTGGCGGAAGGCTCGGTTTAGAAGCTGTGCCAATTCTTTATACCTTGGCTTAGCCTTAGGCGGCTCGAGCGCCATACCTGTCTCGGCAATCTTTTGATGTATCTCTCTATACCAGCTTGCGAGTGAAGGCGGAAGTAAGGTCTTGGAGCGCGTCCCCAACCACCAGAAACCTTGTATTGGCATACTCAATGCGAATACCGCAATGATGATCGCCTGAGGCAGACCGCTCATGTTTTGGAATGACATTTGGGTCAGCACGCTGATGGCCGCTACCGCAGGCATCACCTTAATACCGAATCGAGTTGCTTTGATAATGCGCTGCTCTGGGAATATAGGCATCAACTCTTTGCGCATTGGCCAAAGGTCCATATAGACCTGACCTTCTCTTAATCTATGCAGCATACCGCTTTTCTCAACCATATCGTTTCTTGCTAAAAAAGTTGAACATTTAAAAAAAACCGAGAAAAAATTGATAACGGATAAGGATTTTTCAATTTTTTTTGTTATATTTCCCCATTATCGCTATCCTTGTCCGCGATTTGAGGCCTTTGCCTCTCTTACCTACATCTTAGGCGAGGGCGAGGTTCGATCGCAAGGAATGTAATCGTTATACGGACAGCAAAAGGATTTTGTTGCACATTTAAATAGAGTGGCGAAAACAGAAAAAAATTTCGTCTATTCTTGAAGACTAAATTCAATTGTTTCTGAGTTGTTCAGATAATAAACAGGTATCTAATCATGTCAAAGCTAGTTTTAGTTTTAAACTGCGGTAGTTCATCTCTGAAGTTCGCAATCGTTGATGCGGAAAACGGTGATGAGCACCTAACCGGTCTTGCGGAGTGTCTACACCTTCCTGAAGCACGTATCAAGTGGAAACTGGATGGTAAACACGAAGCTGAACTAGGTAACGGTGCAGCTCACGATGAAGCTCTATCTTTCATCGTAGACACTATCCTAGCTTCTAAACCAGAACTATCTCAGAGCCTAGCAGCTATCGGTCACCGTGTTGTACACGGCGGCGAGAAGTTCACTGAGTCAGCGCTTATCACTGACGACGTACTAAAAGGTATCGAAGACTGTGCAGCTCTAGCACCTCTTCACAACCCAGCTGCAATCGTTGGTATTAAAGCGGCTCAAAAAGCTTTCCCAAGTCTACCAATGTCTGCAGTATTCGACACTGCATTCCACCAGACTATGCCTCAGGAAGCTTACCTATACGCTCTACCATACAACCTATACAAAGAGCACGGCATCCGTCGCTACGGCATGCACGGTACTTCTCACCTATTTATCGCTCGCGAAGCAGCTGAGCAACTAGGCAAGCCAGCTAATGAACTAAACATCATTAACTGCCACCTAGGTAACGGCGCATCTGTATGTGCTATCAGAAACGGTGAGTCTGTAGACACTTCTATGGGTCTAACTCCTCTTGAAGGTCTAGTAATGGGTACTCGTTGTGGTGACATCGACCCAGCTATCATCTTCCACCTACACGACTCTCTAGGTTACACCGTTGATCAAATCAACACTATGCTAACTAAAGAGTCTGGCCTACAAGGTCTAACTGAAGTGACTTCTGACTGTCGTTTCGTTGAAGACAACTACGGTGGAAAAGAAGAAGCAACTCGCGCAATGGACGTGTTCTGTCACCGTCTAGCCAAGTACGTTGCTGGCTACACTGCGACTCTAGAAGGTCGTCTAGACGCTATCGTATTTACCGGTGGTATCGGCGAAAACTCTGGCCCAATCCGTGAGATGGTTCTTAACCGTCTAGGCGTATTCGGCATCGAAGTTGACGGCGAAGCTAACCTTAAAGCGCGCTTCGGTGGTGAAGGTACTATCACTACTGCTGACAGCCGCATCCCTGCAATGGTTATCTCTACTAACGAAGAGCTAGTAATTGCAGAAGACACAGCTCGTCTAGCTGGTCTTTAATGACTGAAACAGGAGAGGCTAGCCTCTCCTGTTTTCTATTGGTTCAGTTGTTCCCCTCAACTGACTATTAATTATCTATATCCCGAGGTCTTCAGACTATGTCTCGTACCATTATGCTTGTCCCAATTAGCGCTGGTGTAGGTCTTACCAGTGTTAGCATGGGTATTATTCGCGCAATGGAGCGTAAAGGCGTAAACGTATCGTTTTACAAGCCAATCGCACAACCGCGCACAGGTGGCAGTCAGCCAGATCTAACTTCGACTATCCTAGAGTCAAACAACGACATCAAGATCGGTGTTTCTACTCCAATGAACGAAGCACAAGATCTTATTCGTAATGAGCAAACTGACGTTCTGCTTGAAACCATCGTTGAGCGTTTCAACCAAATCAACGATGCAGACGTGACTCTAATCGAAGGTCTAGTTCCTACTCGTAAGCACCCATTCGCTAACCAAGTGAACGAAGAGATCGCTAAGACTCTTGGTGCTGAGATCGTATTCGTTGCAACTCCTGGTACTTACAACTCAGCACAACTTGCTGAGCGTATCGAGGTTGCAGTGTCTAACTTCGGTGGTAAGAAGAACAAAAACATCTCTGGTGTTATCATCAACAAGCTTAACGCTCCAGTTGATGAAGCAGGCCGTACTCGCCCTGACCTATCAGAGATCTTTGACGAGAACGACGCAGCGCACCAAGCTGACGTTAAAGCGATGGAAATCATCAACTCAAGCCCTATCCGCGTACTAGGTTGCGTGCCATGGAGCGTTGAGCTAATCGCTACTCGTGCCGTTGATATGGCTAAGCACCTAAACGCTGATTTCATCAACGAAGGTGACGCATCTACTCGTCGTATCAAGAGCATCACTTTCTGTGCACGTTCACTGCCAAACATGATCGAGCACTTCAAGCCAGGTTCACTACTAGTAACCTCTGCTGACCGTCCAGACGTAATCGTTGCAGCATCTCTTGCAGCAATGAACGGCGTAGACATCGGTGCTATCCTACTGACTGGCGGCTACGACATCCCTGAGTCAATCCACACTCTATGTAAGCCTGCTCTAGAGACTGGTCTTCCAATCTTCAAAGCACAAGGTAACACTTGGCAGACTTCTCTGAACCTTCAGAGCTTCAGCCTAGAAGTTCCAGCTGACGATAAAGAGCGCATCGAGTTCGTTAACGAACACGTTGCAAGCAACATCGACGGCCAATGGATCGACTCTCTAACTGAAGGTGCAGTTGCATCTCGTCGCCTAAGCCCACCAGCATTCCGTTACCAGCTAACTGAATTCGCTCGTCGTGCTAACAAGCGCATCATCCTTCCAGAAGGTGATGAGCCACGCACAGTTAAAGCTGCAGCTATCTGTGCTGAGCGCGGTATCGCGAACTGCGTGCTTCTAGGTAACCCAGAAGAAATCAAACGCGTTGCTGCACAGCAAGGTGTTGAGCTAGGTGCTGGCGTTGAGATCATCGACTCTGACGCAGTACGTGAGAAGTACGTTCCTCGTCTAGTTGAGCTTCGTGGTAAGAAAGGTATGACTGAGGTTGTTGCTCGTGAGAAGCTACAAGACTCTGTTTACCTAGGTACTATGATGCTAGAAGCGAACGAAGTAGATGGCCTAGTTTCGGGTGCAGTACACACTACTGCGAACACCATCGTTCCTCCGTTCCAAATCATCAAGACAGCTCCAGACACGTCTATCGTATCTTCAATCTTCTTCATGCTTCTGCCTGATCAAGTTCTTGTATACGGTGACTGTGCGATCAACCCAGATCCAACAGCTGAGCAACTTGCTGAAATCGCTATCCAATCTGCAGAATCTGCAGAGGCGTTCGGTATCGACCCTCGCGTTGCTATGATCTCTTACTCTACTGGTGAATCTGGTAAGGGTGCAGACGTAGATAAAGTACGTGAAGCGACCAAGCTAGCGAAAGAGAAGCGTCCTGATCTAATCATCGACGGTCCTCTACAGTACGACGCAGCTATCATGGAAAACGTTGCAGCTTCTAAAGCTCCAAACTCTCCAGTAGCAGGTAAGGCAACTGTATTCGTATTCCCAGATCTAAACACTGGTAACACGACTTACAAAGCGGTACAACGTTCAGCTGACCTAGTATCTATCGGTCCAATGCTGCAAGGTATGCGCAAGCCAGTTAACGACCTGTCTCGTGGCGCGCTAGTAGACGATATCGTTTACACCATCGCTCTTACTGCGATCCAAGCAACTCAATAATCACTTATTGATTAAGCTTGATAAGAAATCCGAGTGTTCGCACTCGGATTTTTTTATGCCCGAAATTCAGGTAATAAAAAACCCAGCTCAATCAGCTGGGTTTTCTTTTTAGCGATTCGCTTCAAGCTTTGCCAGAAGCTTGTCACCAAGTAGTGGCTTTCGCCAGCCTTGCATTAAATCTGGCAAGGCTTCTGGATTCTTATCCTTGCGCCACACCCAGGAGATTAGCTGATTAATCTGCTTTTTAGACGCCAGAAATTCAGGAGCCAGATGAGACTTATCCACTACCAGCTTAAGCTCATCTTTGAGTAGTTTGAACACCTGCTTATAGCCTGTCATATCCACAAGGCGCTCAATCTTAGCTGGCCACTCACCTTTAGGGGTTTCTTTGGCATCGTTGACTATCTGGGTAATGACACGACCATAGCGCTTCACCGAGCGCACATCACACTCTCGACGCTCCATCTCACGCCATGAGGTCAAGCTATAGCGGGCTACGGTCAAAAGGTCGGCTTCTTTAAACACGAAGTTCAAAGCCAGGTCTTTCTTCACCGCTTGCTCGTAGCGCCAAGTCGCAAGAGGTTTTAGGATACTCAGTTGTTGCGGGCTTAGCTGCCATGCACCCTTGATATCTAGATAAGCATTCTCTGGATTGGTATCGCGCACACGCTTAGACAGCTGAAGCTCAGTCTCTTGAATGGCATCTTGCCATAGGCCCATTTCCTCGATCTTGGCGTGCAGCTTTTGATACATAGGAAGCAGATAAAACACATCCGCTGCCGCGTAATCTAGCTGTTTCTGTGTCAGAGGACGCGCAAGCCAATCGGTACGAGACTCACTCTTATCTAGCTCAACGCCTAGGTATTCGTTCACTAGAGCAGCAAAGCCAGTCGACAGACCATGACCAAGGAAGGCCGCCATTACCTGAGTGTCCACCATAGGGCTAGGCACAGTTTGGAAATGGTGTTGGAACACCTCGATATCTTCACCGCAGGCATGTAATACCTTAAGCACAGATTGGTCTTGTAGCAGTTCCACAATCGGCGTCACGTCGGTGATTACATTGGTGTCCACCAAGGATAAGATCTCACCGTCGAACATCTGTACCAAACCCAATTGTGGGTAAAAGGTACGGGTGCGCACAAACTCAGTATCTAGCATTACCGCAGAGTGCTTACGGGCTACATCGCAGACGTTTTGCAACTCTTGGTTGCTAGTAATTATTTGATAATTCAAAGTATTCTCACAAATTAAAATCGCCCTTGAAGGGCGATTTAAGATTATGCTGTTTGGCTTTGCTCGGTTCTGAGCTCTCGCCTTAGTATCTTACCAACGTTGGTTTTTGGCAGATCTTCCATAAACTCAACAATCTTAGGCACTTTATAACCGGTCAGATGCTGACGACAATGGTTGATCAGCTCATCCTTGGTCAGAGATGGATCGCGTTTCACTACGCAGATCTTCACCACCTCACCAGAAACCTCATGCGGTTCGCCGATAGCAGCCACCTCAAGCACTTTACCGTGCAGAGCAACCACATCTTCAATCTCATTAGGATACACGTTAAAGCCAGAAACCAAAATCATGTCTTTCTTACGATCAACGATATGCAGGAAGCCTTCATCGTCAAAGCGCACCACATCACCCGTAGATAGCCAACCCTCTTGTGAGATAACCTCACGAGTGGCTTCTGGACGCTTGTAATAGCCCTGCATCACCTGTGGGCCTCGAACCTGAAGCTCGCCCACTTCGGTATTTGGCAGTGGATTACCCTCATCGTCCACCACACGCACCTCAGTAGAAGGCACAGGCAGACCGATAGAGCCGTTGTAGTCCGTCATATCGTGCGGACAACCAGAAACCAGTGGCGAGCACTCGGTTAGACCGTAACCCTCAAGCAGGAATACGCCTGTGGTTTTCTTCCATTTGTCAGCAACAGCCTGCTGAACCGCCATACCACCACCAACAGAGAGCTTCATACGACTGAAATCTAGCTCATGAAAGTCTTCATTGTTAACCAGAGCGTTAAATAGTGTGTTTACACCTGTGATAGCGGTAAACGGCACCTTCTTCAACTCTTTAACAAAGGTTGGGATATCACGCGGGTTAGTGATAAGCAGGTTGGTCGCACCTAGCTCCATAAACAGCAAGCCGTTCACGGTAAGCGCAAAGATGTGATACAGAGGAAGCGCAGTTACCACTAGCTCACGACCTTCATCTAGCTTAGCGCCATAAGCAGCTTTCGCTTGAAGAACGTTTGCCACCATATTGGTGTGTGTAAGAATCGCACCTTTCGCCACACCGGTGGTACCGCCAGTGTATTGCAAGAAAGCAATATCCTCACCGCTCATAAACGGCTTCACATATTGTAAGCGACGGCCTTTCTGTAGCGATTGTTTGAATGAGATAGCACCTGGTAGGTCATACTTAGGCACCATGCCCTTAACGTATTTAACTACGAAGTCAACGATCGTACCCTTAGCCGTAGGTAGCATCTGACCTAGGCTAGTCAGCACCACATTCTTCACTTTGGTGTTATCTACGATCTGCTCAAGGGTATTGGCGAAGTTCGAGACAATAACTATGGTCTCAACCTCGGCATCGTTTAGCTGATGCTCTAGTTCACGTGGGGTGTATAGCGGGTTTACGTTTACTGCGATACAGCCAGCACGAAGCACACCAAACAGAGCAATCGGATATTGCAGCAGGTTCGGCATCATAAGAGCGACACGGTCACCCTTTTTCAATTTCAATTCGTTCTGAAGATAAGCAGCGAATGCTCGGCTACGCTCTTCCAGCTTACGATATGTCATAACCGAGCCCATATTGATAAAGGCTGGTTGATCTGGGAAACGGCGAACTGCGTTCTCAAACATCTCCACTAGAGACGGATAGGTATCCGGGTCAATTGATTCTGGCACGTCAGCGGGATAACGGGAGAGCCAAGGTTTATTCACGTCATTACTCCTGAAAAAAATAGGGGCGCATTATATACCCAGAAGTCAGGTGAAGTCAGTGCGCTAGGGCATTGAAATCACTTGTATTATTAGATTTTAACTATCAGGGTAGCTGAAAATTGAACATGTGTTTAATTTGCGTTCACAAAAGCGAACATTTAAGCATTCAATAGCTCGAAAAATGCACGAGCGATGGGCTCAGGTGTAGAAATGTGGCAATGATGACCGCCCTCAATCTCAAGGAGCTTGGTATTTGGATTGCCATGTTGCTCAAAGTGGTGAGGTAAACCAGCAAAGCCAGTTTTACCCAGAATCAGAAGATTTTTATTCGGAAGCAGATTAAGAACCTGCTTTGCATGCGACTCTGACATTCGATACAAAGAGTCGGCTTTGAGTCTCGGGTCGTGGCGCCACTGCCAGCCAAACTTTTGCTCGATGATGTCACGATGCACAATGGGTGCTATCTGCTCTTCGGTCAATTCGGTGCTTGATGCCCTAAGCGCTAACATAGGAGCAATATCGGGAAACAAGCGTCGCGGTTTATTAATGATTCGCTGGCGGCTCTGAATACCCTTTTTAAGACGAGAAATGGCATTGTGCTCAGGCTCAAACATGGGCCCATAGCCCTCTATTTGAGTAAGACTCAACACATGCTCTGAAAAGGCAGCACTATAGCAACTGGATATCAACGCTCCCATTGAGTGCCCCACCAGATGCACTGGCGTTTTCAGCTCAGTAATAACCTGATTGAGTACATCGAGATAGTCATGAAATGGGTAAAAGCCCGACTTTGCATGGGAACTATACCCATGACCGGGAAGATCCAAGGCTATGTATCTAAGGCGAGGATTGAGCGTAACCATCTGTGCAATCAGAGGCTCGAATGAGGCCGCATTGTCGAGCCAACCATGCAGAAATAGAACAGTTTCTACATGTGAGTCGTTCGAGACCTCAATAGTACTCAGCTGATAGTCATTAAGGTTAAATTGCACCTACTCTACCTGCTGGATCACTTGCCCAGTGGTAGGCCCAATGCGCACCTCGCGACAATATAGAGAGCGACAAGGGAAGGTGTTGATTGGCTGGTCGTGAACTATCACCTTCTCCTTGATCTGCCAAAGGTGGTAACCAGAAGCCTTCATCACTGGGAAGCGATATTCGTACTCTCCTACCTTACCCAACTCATAGCCATCTGAGTTACCCAAAATGCTCACTAAGCGACCTTTAGAGTAGGTCACAGGGTCAACGAAACCATCTATGTACGCCACAAAGCGCCCCTCTGGCTCAACGTTGATATCTGGCTTGCCATTATTCTCGATAGGCAGATTCACTACCTCGATACGAGTGCGCTCAGCCTCATTATCAACCTTAGCGATAACACCGCCAAGTCGCACTGTGGTCAGCGACTCTTGAGGCGCGTTAATCCAAGTCTGATAATCCGTGACGAGATTCTGGTCTTCAGTTTTCAAGGATTCTGGCAAAGAGGCGCAACCTGAAAGAAACAGTGCCAGAGCCAATACAAACAGGGTCTTCTTTGCCATTTTTTACTTCCTCTATTCTCGGCCTGGAAGCTTCTTCCAAGCAACCTTGTCACGCAGATAAACAGGAGATGCCTCTTCAGGGCCAACCAGTTTATCTTCACTCCACTCTTGGGAAGCAACAGCGACAATGTCTTGTGATTCTGGATACAGCACACCGCTTTCGGTGCGATTCAGTTTAAGGCCAGCTAGCTCTTCGCTGTAGGCATCCCAACCTGTGCCGACTTGAGTCCAGCTGTTGCCGTCTTCGGTGACTTGCTCACTAAGTTCAGCCGGTGGGATAACACACTCAGCGTCAACCTCAGACCAACTGTTATCTTGCTGACGGCTAAAGCGGCCCCAATACACCTCGCTCATTCGCGCATCGATGGCGGCAGCAACATGAGTTGCACCGGATGTGCGATAAGCACCCTGAGCCATGGCTTTTAGGGTCGATACACCCAGCATAGGCAGGTCAGCGCCAAAGGCTAAACCCTGGGCAACACCGATACCGATACGAACACCGGTGAAGCTGCCTGGCCCACGACCAAATGCTAGGCCATCTAGGTCAGTCAGCTTGATACCGGCCTCGGCTAGGATCGCATCCACCATAGGCAGGATTTTTGTTGTGTGGCCTCTCGGTGAGACCTCGCCACGATGAAACAGTTCACCATCTACAAGTAGAGCAGCCGAGCAAAACTCGGTAGAGGTGTCTAAAGCTAAGATTTTAGCGCTCATGTAACTCTCAATTATTCGTAGTCAAACTTACTGTCGATCACCGTCGACAGACTGAAGAAATTCTTTTACCACCGAGACACTTCGGGTTCTCGGCATTGGGGGCAAGCTAGATAAGAACAGCTTGCCATAGTCTCGAGTTACCAAGCGGTTGTCGCAGATGATCAATGCGCCCTTATCGTTGGTATCTCGAATCAAACGTCCCGCACCCTGCTTTAATGCAATCACGGCATCGGGCAGTTGCACCTCAGAGAAGGGCTCACCTCCACTGAGTTTACAATCCTCGATTCGGGCCTTAAGAAGCGGGTCATCTGGGGCGGTAAAGGGCAATTTGTCGATGATAACACAGCTTAATGTGTCACCTCTAACATCAACCCCCTCCCAGAATGCACCTGTTGCAATAAGCAGCGCATCTCCAAGAGAAACGAACTCTTGTAGCAGGGCTTGCTTACTGCTCTCCCCCTGCATCAGAACCGGCAAGTCGAGGCGTTCACGAAAACGTTCAGTGAGATCTTTTACCATAGCGTGTGAGGTGCAGAGAAAGAAACAGCGACCTCTGTTGGCCTCGATAACCGGCCCAAGCATAGAAACCAGCTTTTGCGACATCATAGGACTATTCGGCTCAGGCAGATATCTTGGCACACACAATTTGGCCTGGGTTTGATAATCAAATGGGCTGGTTAAAGCTATCTGCTGTTTCGGTTTTAGACCCAAGCGCGAGGTAAAGTGGCCAAAGTCGTTGGAAACCGACAGGGTTGCTGAGGTAAAAACCCAACTGCCACCCTGCTCTGTTACCTGCTGTTGAAATTTGTCTGCCACTGATAATGGCGTGATGTTCAACGAGAAATGGCGTCTGGTGCAATCAAACCAGTAGGAATATCCCATGATGGAGGTATCACAGACCCGTTCAAGGCGGTTCTGAAGCACGGTCACCCTATCAAAGGCGGTGTCCAAAAGCTGGGAGCGTCCAAGAGCAACCTTGAGTACTTCACGTGCCAATTGCAGGGCATCACTGAGTCTCTCCACATTCCGCTGAACATCGAGATTTTTCATGCTCTCACGCCAGTTTCCGCGAAAGCCCGGTTCACCCAAAGAGATTCGAAGCTCTGCCGCCGTACTCACTAGCTTATCCGCCACCTTTTGCAACTGACGCATATCCTTGGCCTCAGTGCGATAGCCAATCTCTATATCCTTAGCTAGCTCATTTACCTGACGCGAGCTCAGTGATTGGCCAAAATACTGACTGGCGATGTCTGGGATCTGGTGTGCCTCATCGAAGATAAATACCTCTGCCTCTGGTAATAGCTCACCAAAGCCAGTCTCTTTCACCGCCATATCCGCTAAAAATAGGTGATGGTTCACCACCACAAGGTCTGCCTCTAGTGCGCGGTTTCTCGCCTTGAATACAAAGCAGTCATCGTAGCTAGGACACTCTTTTCCTAAGCAGTTATCGTTGTTCGAGGTGATGTCAGCAATTACAGGGCTATCTTCTGGCAGGTCCTCACATTCACCCAAGTCTCCCGACTGGGTAGATGAGGACCAAGAGCGCACCTTGACCAATTGGCTAAGAAGCTGTGGATCGGCGTGATGACCATGACTCTCTATCATCTGGCGACTTAGTCTATCTAGGCAAAGGTAGTTTGCCCTGCCCTTCAAAAGTGCCACTCGACCAGTAAAGCCTAGGGCGTCTTTCATTAACGGAAGGTCACGGTGATACAACTGCTCTTGCAGGTTTTTAGAACCGGTTGAGACTATGGCTTTCTTACCACTTAATAAAGCAGGGGCTAGATAGGCAAAGGTCTTACCGGTACCCGTACCTGCCTCAACCACCAGCTGGCTTTTCTCCTTGATGGTATCCATCACCGCCTGCGCCATTTCGGTCTGGGCATCACGCGGTTGAAAGCCCTTTATCGCCTTACCTAGGGCTCCATCGGTGGAAAAAACCTTATTTATCTTCAACTTAGTTCCTTTTTGAATTCTATGCTCGCCTTTAACAAGGGCTGGCATCAAAAGCATTCTTGAGTATAGTGAGGGTATTAAGTAACCAAAGGAATCCGTTTCATGGAAAGAAAAACCCTGCTTACCCATTGCTCAGACGAGCCGGGTCTTATCGCTAAGATTACCAACATCTGTTACAAGCATCAGCTAAACATTATCCATAACAACGAGTTTGTTGATAATACCAGCGGTCATTTCTTTATGCGTACCGAGCTTGAGGGTAACTTCAACGATGCTGTACTAATGGAAGACCTTGAGTTTGCGCTACCTAAGGGGGCGAGCAAGAAGCTAGTAGATTCTTCAAAGAAGAAGGTGGTTATCCTAGTCACCAAAGAGGCGCACTGCCTAGGCGATATCCTGATCAAAACCTTCGACGGTACATTGAATATCGATATTGCAGCGATTGTAGGTAACTACGATACTTTGCAGCCACTAGCGGAAAAGTTCGATATCCCATTTCGCCATGTCAGCCATGAGGGATTAAATCGCGACGAGCATGAGGCTAAGCTGTGCGAAGCGATCAATGAGTTTGCCCCAGACTATCTTGTGCTTGCCAAGTATATGCGTATCTTAAACCCGGGCTTTGTGGCCCAATACAGGCATAAGATCATCAATATTCACCACAGCTTCCTACCAGCCTTCATCGGGGCTAAGCCATATCAGCAAGCGTATGAGCGCGGGGTAAAAATCATAGGTGCGACTGCGCACTTTGTTACCGATGATCTCGATGAGGGACCAATCATCAAGCAGGACGTTATCCCTGTGGATCACAACTTTAGCGCCAAAGACATGGCTCAAGCCGGTCGTGATGTAGAGAAGAACGTCCTGAGTAAGGCCCTAAACAAGGTGGTGAATGACCACGTATTTGTCTACGGCAACAAAACGGTAATCCTATAGGCCTTGTTCGGACTCGACAACAGCCTTTAGCGGATGGGGGTGTAGCTTAATGCACACCCCTTTATTTTTGATGGCGACCGTCGGGTTAGCCAGACGCTCACCTTCGCCTTTCGGGCTAGATAGCTTGAGCTTGAAATCCCCCTCTTTCACTGCCTGTTCAAAGCTTGGATAAGCCTGTTTCAGCTCTGCAAAGAAGTCATCAGCGCTTTGTGCATTCGAGGGAATCACGAACTCAACATGCTCCCAGTCTTGCACCGGATAGAGCTTTCCTTCTGCTGGATATGGCAGCTCAAGGCATTCGATATTCCATCCTTTCACCTTAATCGGCTCATCAAACAAGATAACCACGATTGGGCGACCGTTGATCATCGCCTCTGAGATGGTGCTGCCATGCTCAGACCAAGCCTGATGAGCAAGCCTGGCAAGCTCACTATCATTGATACGAAGCGCTAGATGGTCCGCCTGAAACTCGGCGATTGGCAGGTTAAGTTCTGTGGCAAGAGCTTGAATCTTATCCATAAATTCTTCAACGCGCCCTAGCATCTGCTGCGGGTGTAATTCGGCTTGTGTTAGCTTGTCCAAAGCTTGCTCTCCATCGAGTGTTGAATGAGAAAATCCAAGCGGATTGTAACCATAATTCTACGCATCTCAAGTGCATAGATTAGCAGCCCCAATAACAAGCGATTCAAATAGCTCTCGGCTATCGATCCTCAGCCGTTTAGTTGTTATCATGAACGCCATTTTTCTAACTTAGACAATGAAGGCCCTCTTTTTTGCCTTCATGCATCCTCAATTTGAAGGACTAGCGCGTGAATATCCAAGCACTTATTAACGACAAAGTTTCCGAAGCACTGACCGCTGCAGGTGCACCTGCAGGTAGCCCAGCTGCTGTACGTCAATCTGCAAAGCCTCAGTTTGGTGACTACCAAGCAAACGGCGTAATGGGCGTTGCAAAACGACTAGGAACTAACCCACGAGAATTCGCGCAAAAAGTGTTAGACAACCTAGACCTAGACGGTATCGCAAGCAAAACCGAGATCGCAGGTCCTGGCTTTATCAATATCTTCCTAAGCGAAGAGTTTCTAGCTAAGTCAGCGCAAGCGGCTCTTGCTGATAAGCGCCTAAGCGTTGCGACTGAAGAGCAAAAAACTATCGTTGCTGACTACTCGGCTCCAAACGTAGCGAAAGAAATGCACGTTGGTCATCTTCGCTCAACCATCATCGGTGATGCGGTAGTTCGTACTCTAGAATTCCTTGGTCACAAGGTTGTTCGTGCAAACCACATCGGTGACTGGGGTACTCAGTTCGGCATGCTTATCGCAAACCTAGAACGCGTTCAGCAAGAAGCTGGCGAGGTTTCTATGGAACTGTCTGACCTAGAAGCTTTCTATCGTGAGTCGAAGAAACTGTACGACGAAGACGAAGCGTTCGCTGAGCGCGCTCGTAACTACGTAGTTAAGCTACAAGGTGGTGACGAGTACTGCGCTGAGATGTGGAAGAAACTGGTTGATATCACCATGGTTCAAAACCAGCGTAACTACGACCGTCTAAATGTTTCTCTATCGCGTGAAGACGTGATGGGTGAGAGCATGTACAACGACATGCTGCCTGGCATCGTTGCTGACCTTAAAGAGAAAGGCCTAGCGGTTGAAGATGACGGCGCTCAGGTTGTATTCCTTGAAGAGTATAAGAACAAAGACGGCGAAGCTATGGGTGTAATCATCCAGAAACGCGACGGCGGTTTCCTATACACCACTACCGACATCGCATGTGCTAAATACCGCTACGAGCAACTTGGCGCAGATCGCGTACTTTACTTCATCGACTCACGTCAGCACCAGCACCTAATGCAAGCTTGGACCATCGTTCGTAAAGCGGGCTATGTGCCAGAAGAGGTATCTCTAGAGCACCACGCATTCGGCATGATGCTTGGCAAAGATGGTCGTCCATTTAAGACCCGTGCTGGCGGTACTGTACGTCTTGCTGACCTTCTTGATGAAGCAGAAGAGCGCGCTATCAAGCTTATCGAGTCTAAGAACCCAGAGCTGGCTTCTGAAGAGAAGACTAAGATCGCTAACACAGTTGCTATGGCAGCGGTTAAATACGCAGACCTTTCTAAGCACCGTACTACTGACTACGTGTTTGATTGGGACAACATGCTAGCATTCGAGGGCAACACAGCGCCTTACATGCAGTACGCATACACCCGTGTGGCATCTGTATTCGCAAAAGCGGGCATCTCTATGGATGAGCTGTCTGGCGATATCAAGATCACCGATGACAAAGAGAAAGCGCTTATCGCTAAACTGCTTCAGTTTGAAGAAGCGGTACAAGCAGTAGCTCGCGAAGGTCAACCACATATCATGTGTAGCTACCTGTTCGAGCTAGCGGGTCAATTCTCTAGCTTCTATGAAGCATGTCCTATCCTAGTAGCAGAAGACGAAGCGGTTAAACAAAGCCGTCTACAACTTGCTGCGCTAACAGCGAAGACCATCAAACAAGGTCTATCACTACTAGGTATCGAGACTCTAGAGCGCATGTAATCTCCGTTAAAGAGATAAAAACTGCAAAGGCCTGAATTTGATATTCAGGCCTTTTTGTTTGTGCGCTAAACCAATGCTTTCGTCCCTTCGAGCCGGGCTAACTTCCTTTGAACCAAGAGATAGGCTCGCCAATAGTTAAATATCCCACCGAGCAAAAATAGCAGACTGCCAATCATATATTGCCACGCCAGAAAATTGAGTATCAGGCGATGGTCATTGGGTGACTCAAATACCCACAGATAGGGAATAGAAGCAGTGCCGTATAGAACCGAACCGACAATGAAGGTGATTGAGGTTAGATTCATCAACTGTAAAAGCTGTATCGATTCTGCCTTGATGATAAGAAATACGTTCACACTAGCCCCGGCAATAAACAGGGCGCTACCTATGATAAACAGCCAGGTGCTGATAAGTATGTGCTCCGCGCCAAAGAAGCCAGCAATACGCCCGAACACAAAGCTTAACGTACCGAGCAAATAACTCAGCCCAGCCACATACTCCAACACCTCATCTAGGCTATGTGATTTACATCTGCGCCAATAGCGTCTTATCTCTAACATCTGATGGGCATTAACCACCAGATACACAAGAGAGGCACACAAAAATAGCCAACTTCCAATATAGGCATGTTCAGCTTGGGCTGGGAAAAAGAAATAACTGCCTGCAACGAATAGTACCCCACCTAATTTATAGGCGATGGCATTGATCGTCTCCCAACGAAACTGAGCCGACAGTTCCTTGCTACTAGAGGTGAGATTTAGCAGGCGACGACGATTAGAAAAAACATGAGGCATTCAGGCTAGGTCTCGGAGATCCAGGTAATAGATAAGGCGCTCTTTATAGCGCCCCGCAGATAACCTGTATTTTCTCGCTAGCTAGCCTCTAGCGCGACTCACCGTTGATGGACAACATCGTACATAAACAAAAAACCTCTGCCGTTAAGCAGAGGTTTTACATTAAGCGACTTGGACCTGTGAATGAGAATGGAATCGACGGGTTTCAAAGATAACCTGTGCTAGCAGCAAGATACCTGTCACACCTAGACCTATGCCTATCCCGCCCCAGATGCCTGCGAGGCCAAACGCCTTCATTAGAAGCCAGGCCGCTGGCAGGCCAAACGCCCAGTAACCGATTGCAGTCATTATGGTAGGCACTACCACTATCTTCATGCCACGCAAAATATTGATGGCCAGCAATTGCCATGCATCCACCACAAAGCACAGCGCCACTACCCAGATAACTGAGCTGAGTATATCGGTAAGCTCATGGCCTCCATCACTGTCTAACTGGAACAGGCTTGCGACTGATTCGGGCCAGATAGCAAAACCAGCTGCAATAACAAAGCTCAGCGCAGAGACAATGACAAAACTCTTCTTAGCAATAGCGGTAATGCCATTGTAATTGGTCGCACCGTACTCTTTGCCTACCAAGATGGCGGCAGCCTGAGCGAAACCAAAGTTGATGTTCCAAGTAAAAGACAGACATTGCAGTAAGATCTGATGCAGTGCTAAAGAGGCAACGCCTATCATGCCTGCCATCAAGGTACCGCCATAGATAAGTCCGTGCTCTAGCATACTGGCAAAGGCGATAGGTGCACCCATGGACAAAAGAGGAAGCATCAGCTTAGGCGTATACTCTTGAAGATTTAACCAAGGGGCAAAGCGCTGATATTTCTGCTGATTGAATACCCAGAAACCATAACCAAGCAACACTAACCAAGCCGCTATCGCCGTGCCATAACCTAGCCCCGCAATACCCCAATCTAGGGTAAAGGCAAGCAAGTAGCTGATAGGCACATTCACAATCACGGTCACGATAGACATCAGCATTACCGAGCGTACATCACCAAAGGTGCTGGTTAGGCCTCGAAGTACCAATAGCAAGAGCGTTGGTAACATGGCCCACTTCAATGCATGCAAGTACAGCATGGCGATCTCAATCACTTCAGGGGACTGCTGAGCATTTAGTAGCAATTGCGGCGCAAACACAAAGCTAAAGCTGAGCAGTACGCTTAGTAATACTGAGAGCATCACCGCTCCCTTCACCGCAAAGCGGATCTGCTCGCGGCCATATTCAGGCCTTGCGATACTTTGTCCGTACGCGATGGCGATTAGGTTGGCAACGCAACCAACTGCGCTACTTGCGATAAGAAAAACAAACGAATATACAGAGGCGCCAAGTCCACCAGCGGCTAGGTCCGCAACACTGATGCGCGACATCATCCAGACATCGGTGAGTACCAAAGCCATAGCGATGAGTTGAGATAATGTCAGTGGTAGCGCTAGCTTTAGGATGTTTTTCATACTGCCCTCATGGTTTGAGGGATAAAGTTACTGCCAAATAGGCCCATCTTCAATTAACATTATTGATAGATTGGCATTACCTGAAATCATGCGAGAGTGTTATGAAGCCCTATCCAGATATCCCCTATTCCCACAACAGCTTGAAAACCTTCGAGGCAGTGGCGAGACATCTGAGCTTTACCGATGCCGCATTGGAGCTCAGCGTCACCCAAAGTGCGGTCAGCAGACAGGTAAAACAGCTGGAGCAAGGGCTAAAGACAGAGCTTGTCACCCGCATGCACCGCAGTATCGAGCTGACCAAGCAAGGGGCCGAACTCTTCCTTGTACTGCAGAAGAACTATCAGAGTGTCCAGTCATTAATAGAATCTTGGCATTCCAGCGATCAGCAACGTATCGTGATAAAGGCGGCGCTCAGCTACGCAACGCGCTCACTGCTTCCCAAGATACAGCAACTTCAAGAGCGCTATCCTGAACACGAGATAGTAGTTATTCCCATCATCGAAGAAGATGAAGCGATCAAAGCCAATGACTATGACCTGCTGATCTTAAACTCTAGAGCGCCGCACCTTTACAAGAACAGACCAGATATTGAGTTTCTTCGCTATGAGTACATGGGGCCAGTCTGCTCACAGGAGATCTATTCGCAGCATGTGGATTTAGACGCACTACTCACACTTCCTCGCCTGCACTCGACGTTGGATCATCACGATTGGAAAACCTGGCTTGCATCCATAGGGCATAGAGATAACCGAAAAGCGCGTAATACTACGTTTTTTACCTTGGACCTGGCGCTCAGTGCTTGCTTGTCAGGACAGGGAGTGACTGTGACCGATCTTCTTTTGATACTGCCTGAACTAGAACATGGCTATCTAGTTAGCCCAAGTAATATCCAGATCCTACCCTCTGAATGGCAATATTTTTGCCACTGCCGATCTTCTTCTGCTGTTGTGCAAGGAGTACAAGAGTGGATCAAGCAGGAGGCGAATAAGGAAATTGATGTGCTTCGAGGGCTAAGCCAAAAATTTGGTTGGGATTTACAGTAGAGCCAGAATTAGCAGGGTAAAGAATCAGCTTAGTGCATCAATTCCCCACAAATATTCATTCAAGCCGTGCTGCAAACAAGGTCGTTTAAGTGCATTTTATCTGACATTGATGAAATTTATGCATTGAGATCGTCAAAATGACAAGTTTCACCTTGTCAATATGCATAGGTAATCGAGAGATAATGTTAGTGAAATGTTATCTGTAAAGATATTTTTGCAGGATTAAATATGAATGCAGAACAATAAATCAGCGGTTGAGCACAATAATTAGATCTAAATCCAACTAATTGCACTTTTGGGGTTCCAACTTTACCCAAAGCCTGATTAACTTGCCACTTCAAGAGCGTCAATCTAACTTTTTGAAAGTGTATAAGAAACTGTACACCTAATTTTTAAGGCGCCGATTTAGTAACAAACACAATATTATATTTGATGGAGTAATTGTGGCGACTGGTAACACAACAGCAGCCCCTCGTGATAACTGGGGCTCACGACTAGGATTTGTTATGGCCGCAGCAGGTTCAGCTGTAGGTCTAGGTAACATTTGGAAATTCCCATACACAGCTGGTGAGAACGGTGGTGGTGCATTTGTACTTATCTACCTTGCGTTCGTAATCTTTATCGGCTTCAGCGTAATGCTGACCGAATTTGCGATCGGCCGTCATACGAGCCGTTCAGCTGTAGGTTCATTTAAATCGACAGACAAGCGTTGGACCTTTGTTGGTGTAATCGGTGTACTAAGTGGTCTATTGATCATGGGCTTCTACCCTGTAGTAGGTGGTTGGGCTCTAGCGTACATTCCTAAGATTGCAACAGGTCTTCTAGACACCCCAGAAGCTATCGGTGACAGCTTCGGCGGCTTTATCTCTAACCCAGTTCAACCTCTACTTTGGATGGCAGCATACCTAGTGCTTAACATCGTTATCGTAAGTAAGGGTATCTCTGGCGGTATCGAGAAAGCTGGTAAGGTTCTAATGCCTCTACTATTCCTTATCCTTATCATCGTAGCGGTGAAAGGTCTTTCTCTAGAGGGTGCTGGTGCAGGTCTTGAGTTCCTATTCAAGCCAGACTTCTCGAAAGTAGACAGCCACGTTGTTCTAGCAGCACTTGGTCAAGCGTTCTTCTCACTATCTCTAGGTATGGGTTGTATGATCACATACGGTAGCTACCTGAAGAAGAAAGAGAACCTAGTTCAGACTACAGGTATGGTTGTAGGTATGGATACTGCGGTAGCTCTACTTGCAGGTATCGCTATGTTCCCAGCAATGTTCGCGTTCAACATGGAACCAGCAGCTGGCCCAGGTCTAGTATTCGTTGTTGTTCCTCAGCTATTCGCTGAAATGGGCGGCGTAGGTCTACTGTTCGCACTTATGTTCTTCATCGGTCTAACGGTTGCAGCACTAACCTCTTCTGTATCTCTTCTAGAAGTAGTTGTGTCTTACCTAATCGACGAGAAAGGCATGAAGCGTACCACTGCAGTACTTTCTGCTAGCTCAGTAATGGCTATCATGTGTGTGTTCGCATCACTATCTCTAGGTGGTCTTGGTCCTACACTGTTCGATACAGGCGTATTCGACATCTTCGACCTACTGACTGACAAGGTATTCCTAGCGGTTGGCGGTATGTTCATCTGTATCTTCGCAGGCTGGCGTCTAAACCGTGCTGACCTTGAGAAAGAAATCACCAACGAAGGTAAGGTATCTTTCCCACTGTTCGGTCTATGGTACAACCTAGTTAAGTACGTGATTCCTTTCGCTGTAGCAATCGTTGCAATCGCTGGTATCGTAAGCGGCTTCGATAGCGGTAAAGGTCCAATCATGATTCTTGCTATCGCAATCATTGGCCTAGCGGCAATCTTCTCTCGTCGCTTCTAATTAAAGCGTTCGAATAAAAAATGCCCTGCTCATTGAGCAGGGCATTTTTGTTTTAGACGGTATATTAGGCGCTAGCTACCTGATAGCGATTGAGCACAAAGCGCCAGATAAACAGTACAAAGGCTAGATAGCCCACACCCACGGCCAGTGCCTGCCAATACAAACCGTTATACATAGCGATTGGCATCAACGAGATAATAAAGATATCCGTGATAGAGCCAGGTACATAAGCGATAGCGTAATCATCTAGCACCTTACTGCGCATCTTAGGGTCAACGATTCTAAGTAGCGCGATTCCCATAGCCACAGTGCCGGTGAGCCAACCCCAGGTAAAGATACCCTTTTCAAACCAGTCATCACCTAGCATACGTGGTGCCACCCATAGCACTAGCCAAAGGGTAAAGATCACACCGCCGGTCGCTAGGATCACCATAGGCAGTAGATATTGAACTAGTACGGTGATCTTGATAGCGGATATGCCAAAGATAATCAGATAATCAGTGCTGATACCCGCCGCGTGTTTAAAGGCACCGTCACAAAGATAATCTTGAGCTTTGGTCTGCTTAGCGGCGATACGCACCAGCATGCCGCCTAAAAAGCCTGTTACAAAAGTTGGAATCTGTACCTTATCGTGAAAGCCCGACAGATAGTTAGCTGCAACGTAAGAAAACGCAGTTACCACGACCACCAGCGCTGCATGTACCGCAAAGGTATCTACCGACAAAGAAGACATAGTGTCTTTCATCACTGGGCTCTGCTCTTGTGGCTCAACCAGACCTTTACGCTCATACTCGTTCATCTTATCGAACGAGGTAAAGCTCTGGATAAAGCCCAGTTTTAGAGCGACCTGTAAGATGAGCATTCCCACAGAGATAGAGATAAAGATACCGACAGTGGCAAAGGTCAAACCTAGGGTGAAGCCATCTTCCCAACCCAATGAGGTAAAGATAGAACCCACTACAGAGGCTGAGCCATGACCGCCCATAAAGCCTGCCGACATGGTTACGCCAAGACCAGGGTTAATGTCTGGCCAGAAGAAGGTCACTAGACCTAAGCCTAGGAAAGCCGCAAATAGCCATTGGGATACAGAACACACCTGATTAAAGGCCCACAAAGAACCAGCGCGGGTTGCTACTTGCTTAGGTGATGGTACATCTGTAGCTAAGCCTAATGCTGAAAAAAGGGCAGCAGTCAAAAGACCCGCATTGGCAGTAAAGGTATCTGTCCACGGCAGAACATCGTATACCGCAGGGCCCAAGACTAGGCCCATCAAACCTGCCAGTACGGCAGAAGGAACATATAGGCGTTGTAAGAAGGTAAAGTGAACGCGCAGAATCTTAGCGGCTATTAGCAGTAGGCCTGCAATAGCGAGATCAGTAAGCATTAAACCTTGTGGCATTGAAACTCCCACGAAAAGAGCCTCGATAATTGGTCGAAAAGTTGCGTTTAGCTGTTAAAAGCTTCAATAAGTTGCGTATTGACCTGAGGCTGACAATTACAAAAACGCCGGATTCTAGAGACATTGATCACGTTTTGCAAATGCAGCGCCTGCATATCTATACAAGTGGTCAATAAGCGCCCACGGTTTGGGTGTAGGAATCTAGGTATAAATTTGTTACCTTACACAAGACTTCAGGGCGGGGCGGAATTCCCCACCGGTGGTAAAAATCAGCTCAAATGAGCGTGATTTTGAGCCCACGAGCGCTTTCGATTACTCGAAAGGTCAGCAGATCTGGTGAGAACCCAGAGCCGACGGTTATAGTCCGGATGAAAGAAGTAAATTGCACCAGCATTTATGTTGGTGTGTGTTTCGTTGTTGTAGAAAAGCTGCGTGCGCTTTTGCGTCCCACACTCTGCCTTCGATCGCTACTCCTTTTTTAGCCCCTGTTAACGAATTGACTCACACGTCGGAGAATTATCGTGGCAGGAATCTTACTTGTAATGCTAGCAGCTGGCCTATGGGCGGCTGATACCCTCTTTCGCTATCCGCTCCTTGAGAGCAACAGCACCCTACAGATCGTCTTTTTCGAACACCTACTTCTGGTACTCATGCTGGGAATAGCGCAGATCTTTATTCCAAAATGGCGCTTTTCCTATATAAAAGGCACCATCTTCGCCTTTGTACTTATTGGCGTATTTGGCTCGGCCATAGGCACCCTCGCCTTTACCAAGGCGTTTAGCCTGATGAACCCGACCTTGGTGATATTGCTGCAAAAGTTGCAGCCAATTGTGGCCATCTCACTGTCGGTTATCTTGCTCAAAGAGAAGCTACAGAGGCACTTTCTGCTGTGGTCGGCCATCAGCTTGATGGGCAGTATCGTGATGATAGCGCCAGATATCCTTGAGCTTCTGCACGAAGAGGCAGTATGGCATTACAGCCCTGAGATCATTGCGATTCTCACCGGCTACGGCTGTGCACTGCTTGCGGTTGTAGCATGGGGGGCATCTACTGTTTATGGCCGTAAGCTTACTCTCAAGGGCTATAACAGCGTGCAGATCATGTCTGGACGTTTCACCCTAGCCTTTATTGTGCTGACCCTAGCTATGCTTTATAGCGGTGAAACCTTTAGCCTGTCGGACGGTAGCTTTAGCTCGCTATTCTATATGGTTCTGTTATCTGGTCTGTTCGGCATGTTTATCTACTATAAAGGGCTTGAGCGCATTCCTGCTCGCTACGGCACCATAGGTGAGTTGTTCTTCCCTGTATCTGCAGTAGCCATCAACTGGTATGCCTTTGATGCGACCTTGAGTGCACCGCAGATCATTGGCGCTGTTATGTTGGTAGGAGGTGCGCTAATGTTGAGTCGAGAGCCAAATCCTGAGCCTCAATCTACTCAAACGGTAAACGCACACTAGGAGTCATCATGCCTTTCTCACTGCATCCTCAACTGGCAAAAGATACTGACGTTTTAGGTCACTTTCCTCTATCAATCGCGCTACTGCACAAAGACTCGGCTGTGCCTTGGGTAATATTGGTGCCTCAAATAGCGGACCTTAAAGAAATCCATCATATGAGCATAGAGAATCAACAAGCCTTTATGCGTGAATCACAGGTGGTGATGGAGGCGCTAGAGTCACTGTTTAGCCCAGATAAACTCAACTTTGGCGCGCTAGGAAATATGGTACCTCAACTGCACGTGCATCATATTGCAAGATTCAAGAGCGATATAGCCTGGCCTGGACCTGTTTGGGGGAATACTCAGGGTGAAGTACGAGAAGAGAGTGCTCAAAAAGAGCTGCTGGCCCAAATAAAACAAAAGCTTGGTGAAAATCCAAGTTTCTCACCAAGCTAGTCATTTTTTGATTGGGGATTACATCTTAACCGAGATGCCAATCCCCTTATTAAGTGCGTATCTTACTCCAGAAAACTTACCCTTGATGGTGTCCTCGATACGCATCACCTGCCCCTTATCTATCCAGCGCTGCAACATAGCATCTACGCCATCCTCAGACAGACCAAAGTGATTGGCCAATACCTTACGCTCTGAGGTGCCATGCTCCTCCAAATAAGCCTTTAGTTGCTGCAGTATCATGATGACTCCTAGGCTAGAGTTTCAACTTCAACCAAGCGAGAGCGTTTCGCTTCACGCTTGAGGAGCAGATAGGTCATAAGACCAACCGCGAACACCACTGCAATCCAGATAGAACTAGTCAACGGATTCACGCTAAAGTGCGCCACTTGGTTGTACAGCACAGCACTGAAGTAACCTAGGCCCATGGTCCATACCGCAATAAAGCGAGCGTACTTAGCACCAAACTCACGTACATAAGCACCCATAGCTGCCACACAAGGAGTATAAAGCAGGATGAACAGCAGATAAGCAAACGCTGAGTGTGCTGAGCCAAACTTACCTTGCAGGTTCGCAAATACAGACACGTCTACCTCTTGGTCTTCGGCAACCGCTGATGTGTCATCAAGCTCACCTACTTCGATACCTAGCGGGTCACTGAAGCTAAGATCGCTCAGGTTCTCAGGTATGGACATAAATGCCTCTTCAAGGCTGCCCATTAGGTCGTATTCTGCTTCTTCTTCAGATGGCGTTGCATATAGGTTATTTAGAGTACCCACTACTGCTTCTTTAGCGAAGATACCCGTTACAATACCAACGGTTGCAGGCCAGTTGTCTTGTTCGATACCCATAGGGGCAAACACAGGCGTAACCACTTGCGCCGCTTTAGACAGCATAGAGTTTTCGCTGTCTTGGTTGCCGAAACTGCCGTCAGTGCCAATAGAGTTAACGAAGCTTAGGATGGTCACTACCACAACGATGGTTTTACCTGCGCCGAATACAAAGCGCTTCAGTTTCTGCCAAGTCTTGATCAATACGTTGTTAACACGTGGGATCTCATAGTCGGTCATCTCCATGATAAAGCTGTCGCTGTTACCCGGGTAGATGGTGTGCTTAAGCAATAGACCGGTGAATACTGCCGCTAGGATACCAATCAGATACAGAGCAAATACCACGTTCTGACCAGCACTTGGGAAGAAAGCCGCCGCAAATAGAGCGTATACAGGTAGGCGAGCACCACATGACATGAATGGCGCCATAGATGCGGCTAAGCGACGTTCACGCTCTTGGTCTAGGGTACGGCTTGCCATGATAGCAGGTACGTTACAGCCAAAACCAAGGACTAGAGGAACAAATGCCTTACCTGGTAGACCTACTTTTTGCATCACCTTATCCAGAACAAAGGCTGCACGGGACATATAGCCCGAGCCTTCAAGCAAAGTCAGGAATAGATACAGGCCTGCGATTACAGGGATAAAGGTCGCAACCGTCTGGATACCACCGCCGATACCATCAGCAAGGATGGTCACTAGCCATTCAGGCAGATTTCCGTCTAGAAGATAGTGCACCCCATCCACCAGCACAGCGCCAAATGAGATATCGAAGAAGTCGATAAAGGCACCGCCAATGTTGATGGCGAACATGAACATCAGGTACATCACGCCGAAGAAGATAGGAATACCCAACCAGCGGTTAAGGACGATAGCATCGATGCGCTCGCTGATACGGCGGGTCACACGACCCACCTGAGAGCGGTTCGCTTTGGTGATTTGATGCAAGAAGGAGTATTTCACATCCGCAACGTGCATCTCGATATCGAGATCACTGCCTCTGTGAGTTGCAGTTACTGTATCTCTTACCTCAGCAGGTGCACTGTTTAAGATAAGCTGGTCTTGCTCAAGGGCGCGGATAGCCAATGCGCGACTTGCTACTAATTCATGCTCAAAATATGGAGCAATTTGGTTAACCTTGTCTTCTAGCTCTTCACCATAATCCAGAGCAAGAGGTTCAACCTCGATACCTTGCGCCAGCATCTTATGTAGATCAGCCTTAAGCATGTCTACTTCGTGTTGCTTGGTCGCGCTTACAGAAAGAACCGGACAGCCTAGAGCCTTAGACAGGCCTTTTAGATTAATTTGATGATTATCTTTAGCCAGTGCATCCATCTTATTTAGGATCACCACCATAGGGCGGCCAAGTTCACGCAACTGTAGGGTTACATATAGGCTGCGCTCAAGACAGGTTGCATCGATAACATTGATAATTAGGTCAGCTGGTGTGGATAGCACCGAACGAGAAGCGATGGTCTCATCTAGGCTGTTGGCGTCATTGCCACTGTCTAGTGCATAGATACCTGGAAGGTCGGTCAGAGCAAAGCTCTCACCCGCTAGACTGTAAGTACCCGTTTTCTTTTCAACAGTAACACCCGCCCAGTTACCCACCTTTTGGTTCGCTCCAGTGAAGGCATTGAAAAGCGTGGTCTTACCGCTGTTTGGGTTACCTACGGTTAGAATTGAATAGTCCATTAGGCTACCTCTACATCAATTTGGCTTGCGGTAGATTTACGCAAAGCAACGCTTACATCGCGAACACGTACTTGAAGAGGGTCACCAAATGGTGCAACGCGCACAAGTGTAATAGAGGTGTTAGGTAGTAACCCCATTACCATCAGCTTCTTTCGAGTCTGACTATCAAGCTGTTGCATAGATACAATCGTTGCGTCTTGCCCTAACGCTAAATCTGCCAATTTCATAATCTAAATGCCAATTATTATCATTTAAAAAATTGTAACTGAGTTTAACGCAGCAAAACCTCGATTAGGACAAAAAAAGCATCCTTAACAGGATGCTTTTCTGAAAACTTATATTTCAAATTCGAAATTTATGAGAGGCAAGAAGTAAATGAACTACTCATCTGACGCAGGAAGTCAAAGTAAGCACCTGGCTTAACCTCGATATCGGATGCTAATGGATCTAGCTGACCTTGATTTACACCCGTGCCACGCGTTACCGTCTCGATGACCGCTGGCTTGAACTGTGGTTCACTGAATACGCACTGAACGTCACCCTCTTTTAGGCGCGTTTTAATCTGAATAAGTGTCTTCGCACCAGGCTTACGTTCTGGACTTACAGTAAAAGCACCAAGGTGGTTTAGCTCGTAATAGTCTTCGAAGTAGCCATAGGCCTCATGAAAAACGAAGTAGCCCTTATCTTTTACTGGCTTTAGTTCAGCATCAATCTCAAGGCTAGTTTTTTGTAAGTTCGCCAGAAACTCTTTCAGATTATCCTGATATTGAGCAGAATTTTCTGGGTCTATTGCTTGAAGCTTTTCCGCAACCGCTTTTGCCACTGAGCCAGCTTGTTTTGGACCAAGCCAGAAGTGAGGGTCATAACTGCCGTGATGATGATGGTGATCATCATGGTGACCTTCATCAAAAGCGCGAAGATCTACGTTAGATAGCTCACTTACTGTAAGCACATTTTTTTGCTCTTCAGTCAAAGAGGTCATAAAACGCTCTAAGTCAGGGCCATACCAAACAATAAGGTCAGCAGAACGGATTTTCTTTACATCAGATGGTTTTAAAGAATAGTCGTGAGGAGACATATTCGAGTCTACTAACGCATGAGACTCTGCTGTGTCTTTGGTGATCTCTTGAGTAATGAGCTGAATAGGCTTGATGCTGCTGAGTACTTCAACCGCGTGGGCATTCGCCACAAAGCCAAAACAGGCCAGTGATAATATAAGGCGCTTCATCTAAGGTTGCTTCCTTGCTATGGAGTTAAACTATTGCAAATGTTACTTTATAACATAGTGTAAGTGCAAACCTTTCTCATTTGCAGATTTGCAATATAATACAAGCGTCAAATCATCAGGATATACAATAATTTACCTATGACTCAACTCGTCGAGCTCAATCAGATCACGGTCCAGTTTGACCAAAGAAAGGTGCTAGATAATATCAGTTTTAGCATCAATAGGTCTGAGATAACCACACTAATCGGTCCTAACGGCGCTGGTAAATCTACCTTGGTAAAGGTGCTACTTGGTCTGCAGACCAAATACAGTGGCACAATTACTCGAAACAAAAAACTGCGCGTCGGCTATGTACCGCAAAAACTCCACCTTAACGAGACTCTGCCTCTGCGTGTAGACAAGTTTTTACAACTGGCGGGCAAATATAGCCAACAGGAGCGAATGGATGCCCTGAATCTGGTTGGCGCTAGCCATCTTTTGAAATCAAATGTGCATAGTCTCTCGGGTGGCGAAAATCAAAGGGTACTTCTGGCTAGAGCACTACTTGGCAGACCTGAGCTGTTGGTTCTGGATGAGCCAGCACAAGGTGTAGACGTTCAAGGGCAGATAGACCTCTACAACCTTATTGATACCCTAAGGCACAGGTTTAGCTGCGCCATATTTATGGTCTCCCATGACCTGCATCTGGTGATGGCGAAAACCGATAAGGTGGTGTGTATTAACCACCACATCTGCTGTTCAGGCACACCATCAGCGATTTCTACTCACCCTAGCTATATAGAGCTGTTTGGCTCGGCTAATGTGGAGCAATCCACCTTTGCGCTATATCAGCATCAACACCTGCATCACCATCACGACCTCTCTGGAGAAGCGGTAGAGGGCGACGCACACGACTGCCACAACCACACCCATGGACATAAACATGATTGAGTTTCTGCTTCCCTCTATTCTTGCCGGTATCGGCATCGCACTCGTAGCAGGGCCATTAGGTTCATTTGTGGTGTGGCGCAGAATGGCCTACTTTGGCGACACCCTAGCCCACGCCTCTCTAATGGGTCTGGCGCTCGGTTTTCTACTTAATATCAACCTGTATCTAGCACTAGTTGTGGTCTGTTTAGGTCTGGCGGTTGTGCTAGTGACCATGCAAAAACAGCAGCTAGTGGCGACCGATACTCTGCTCGGGATCTTGGCGCACAGTGCCCTGTCCCTAGGTCTGATTGCAGTTAGCTTCTTGGACAATGTGCGAGTAGATTTGATGGGTTACCTGTTTGGTGATCTGCTCTCAGTATCTAACCAAGATGTTGCCTTTATCTATATAGGGGTCGGCGCCATTATGGTGATGCTGGTTGCGTTTTGGCGTCCGCTTCTGTCGAGCACAGTAAACGAAGAATTGGCTGCCGTTGAGGGGGTTAACATCGACTTTATGCGCCTTATTCTGATGCTAATGATAGGCTTAGTGATTGCCGTGGGCATGAAGTTTGTTGGGGCTCTGATCATCACTTCTATGCTGATCATCCCTGCCGCTACCGCTCGTCGCTTTGCCACCAGCCCAGAGCAGATGGCGATGTTGGCTTCAATGATAGGTATAGCCTGCGTATTTGGTGGGCTGAGTATGTCCTGGTTTTATGATACGCCAGCGGGGCCATCGGTGGTGGTGAGTGCAACGTTCTGCTTTGTGCTGGCGCAGTTAAAGAGAGTTTAGTTGTTGGGGAGGTACCGGATATGCTTTCGCATTCCGGTATGACAGGGATTTTTATCCTTTCCCAGAAACGAAATATCCCGGCATTAGCCGGGATATTGTTTTATGGTCTGGATTGGTATTGATTACCAGCCAGTGATCTCGCGAAGACCTTTACCGATATCTGCTAGAGACTTAACTGTCTTAACGCCAGCCGCTTCTAGAGCTTGGAATTTGTCTTCTGCAGTACCTTTACCACCAGAGATGATAGCGCCTGCGTGACCCATACGTTTGCCTGGAGGAGCCGTAACACCTGCGATGTAAGAAACAACTGGCTTAGTCACATTCTCTTTGATGAATGCTGCTGCTTCTTCTTCCGCTGTGCCGCCGATCTCACCGATCATCACGATAGCTTCAGTTTCTGGGTCTTCTTGGAACAGTTTTAGGATGTCGATGAAGTTTGAACCTGGGATAGGGTCACCACCGATACCAACACAAGATGACTGACCAAAGCCTTCATCTGTAGTCTGCTTAACTGCTTCGTAAGTAAGAGTACCAGAGCGGGAAACGATGCCTACCTTCCCCTTCTTATGGATATGACCAGGCATGATACCGATCTTACACTCGTCAGGAGTGATAACACCTGGGCAGTTTGGACCGATCATGCGAACGCCAGTCTCTTCTAGCTTCACCTTAACGTCGATCATGTCTGTTGTAGGGATACCCTCGGTGATAGTCACGATAAGCTCGATGCCTGCATCGATAGCTTCAAGGATAGCGTCCTTACAGAACGGAGCTGGTACGTAGATTACTGTCGCAGTTGCGCCTGTTGTCTCTACTGCTTCACGCACTGTGTTAAACACAGGTAGACCAAGGTGAGTTTGACCACCCTTACCTGGTGAAACGCCGCCAACCATCTGGGTACCGTATGCGATTGCTTGCTCAGAGTGGAAGGTACCTTGACCACCAGTGAAGCCCTGGCAGATTACTTTAGTGTCTTTATTAATTAGTACAGACATTATTTCGCCTCCGCAGCAGCAACAACTTTCTGAGCTGCGTCTGTTAGTGACTCAGCAGCAATGATATCAACGTCAGAGTTCGCCAGAACCTCACGGCCTAGGTCTGCGTTTGTACCTTCTAGGCGAACCACCACAGGTACAGTTACACCTACTTCTTTCACTGCACCGATGATGCCTTCGGCAATCATGTCACAACGAACGATACCACCAAAGATGTTAACCAGAACCGCTTTAACATTGTCGTCAGAAAGGATGATCTTAAACGCTTCTGCTACACGCTCTTTAGTCGCGCCGCCACCTACATCTAGGAAGTTCGCTGGCTTACCACCGTGCAGGTTAACGATGTCCATGGTGCCCATTGCTAGGCCGGCACCGTTTACCATGCAGCCTACGTTACCGTCTAGAGCAACATAGTTCAGCTCCCACTGAGCCGCGTGTGCTTCACGCTCATCTTCTTGCGAAGGATCGTGCATTTCACGAAGCTTAGGCTGACGATAAAGTGCGTTTGAATCTATGTTGATCTTACCGTCTAGGCACAGCAGGTTACCTTCACCTGTGATTACTAGTGGGTTGATCTCAAGTAGTGCTAGGTCGTACTGAGCAAACATCTCGCCAAGACCCATAAAGATCTTCACGAACTGCTTGATTTGGTCTCCTTCAAGACCAAGCTTGAATGCAAGCTCACGGCCTTGGTAAGACTGAGGACCTACTAGCGGGTCGATAGCAGCTTTATGGATCAGCTCAGGTGTCTCTTCAGCCACCTTCTCGATCTCAACGCCACCTTCAGTAGAAGCCATGAAAACGATCTTACGGCTAGCACGGTCAACAACCGCACCTAGGTATAGCTCGTTAGCAATGTTTGATGCTTCTTCAACCAAGATCTTGGTTACAGGCTGGCCGTTTGCGTCTGTTTGATAAGTTACTAGGTTTTTACCTAGCCACTTTTGAGCAAACTCTTTTACGCCATCTTTAGTGTCGTGCAGTTCAACGCCGCCCGCTTTACCACGGCCACCTGCGTGAACCTGACACTTAACTACTTTTTTAGCTGTGCTGATACGACCAGCAGCTTCAAAGGCTTCCTGCGGAGTGTCACAGGCATAACCCTCTGGCACTGGCAGTCCGAATTCTGCGAATAACTGCTTCGCTTGGTATTCATGCAAATTCATTGATTTCTTCCATTTATGTTCTGAATCGGGAAACCCAATTTCAGATTATCCTCGCGTTAAAGGAGGTACTTTAACTGGTGTAGGGTACTCTTGAGCTTGTGAACCAAAGTGGTTCAACTGGGGGAGATAACTCCCCCAATTCTTAAATTAAACGTCTAGCAGTAGGCGTGCTGGATCTTCTAGCAACTCTTTGATGGTCACTAGGAAGCTTACTGACTCTTTACCATCGATTAGACGGTGATCGTAAGAAAGCGCTAGGTACATCATTGGCAGGATCTCAACCTTACCGTTCACCGCCATTGGGCGCTCTTGGATTTTGTGCATACCCAAGATTGCCGCTTGAGGTGGGTTGATGATAGGGGTCGACATTAGCGAGCCAAACACGCCGCCGTTAGTGATGGTGAAGTTACCACCCATCAGCTCGTCTACGGTTAGCTTGCCGTCACGGCCTTTGATTGCTAGCTCTTTGATGCCTTTTTCAATGTCAGCAAAGCCTAGAGTGTCACAGTCTTTTAGAACTGGAGTTACTAGACCGCGTGGGGTAGAAACCGCCATGCTGATGTCGAAGTAGTTGTGATAAACGATATCATCGCCATCGATAGAAGCGTTTACTTCTGGGAAGCGTTTCAGTGCTTCGGTTACCGCCTTCACGTAGAAAGACATAAAGCCTAGGCGCACATCGTGGCGCTTCTCGAACGAATCTTTGTACTGAGCACGCAGATCCATGATTGGCTTCATGTTTACCTCGTTAAAGGTGGTCAACATAGCCGTGCTGTTCTTCGCTTCTAGAAGACGATTTGCTACCGTCTTACGCAGACGAGTCATAGGCACGCGCTTCTGACTGCGAGCTGCTGTCGCAAGATTCTCAATCGGCGCTTCTTCTTTCTTTGGAGCAGGTTTAGATGCATTCGCTAGGTGCGCTTCTACGTCTTCACGTGTGATGCGACCGCCAACACCTGTGCCTTTCACATCAGATGCGCTTAGGCTGTGCTCTGCTAGCAGGCGACGAACCGCTGGGCTTAGGGCATCGTTGTTCTCTTCAGTTAGCGCAGCTTTATGGCGCTTGTCTGGAGACGCTTCTGTTTGCTCAGTGGTGTCCTTAGTTGGTTCACCAGCAACTGCGCCAGGCTTAAGTTTAGCGATTAGCTGCTTGGCAAGAACAGTTGCACCGTCAGCTTCAATGATTTCTTCAAGTACGCCTGCTTCTGGAGCCGGTACTTCTAGAACCACTTTATCGGTTTCGATATCAACCAGCACTTCATCACGCTCAACGCGCTCGCCAGGTTGCTTGTGCCAGGTTGCAACCGTCGCATCTGCAACAGATTCAGGTAAATCTGGAACCAGAATTTCAATTGTCATTTCTTGGGATTCCTTATTCTTCTAGTTCTTTATCAATAGTTAGCGCGTCGTCGATCAACGCTTTTTGTTGTTTCAGGTGAACAGACATATAACCCACAGCCGGAGATGCCGAGGCTGGGCGGCCGGCATAATTTAGCGTGGTGTTAAATGGCGTTGCCGCACGGAAGTTGTGTTGGCTCGAGTACCAAGCACCTTGGTTTTGAGGCTCTTCCTGACACCAAACAAAGTCTGTCACTTGTGGGTAGATAGAGATAGCTTCGCGCACATCACTAAGCGGGAACGGATACAGCTGCTCAACACGAACAATGGCCACATCGTCGATTTCACGCTTGCGACGCTCTTCTAGTAGGTCAAAGTACACCTTGCCTGAACAGAAGACGACGCGACGAATCTTAGTCGGTTCTAGCTCGTCAATCTCGTTGATTACCGGCTGGAAGGTACCCTCCGCTAGCTCTTCAAGTGTCGAAGTACATAGCGGGTGACGCAGTAGCGACTTAGGCGACATCACGATAAGCGGACGACGCATAGGACGTACAACCTGACGGCGTAGCATGTGATAAACCTGAGCCGGTGTAGATGGAACTACTACCTGAATGTTCTGCTCAGCACACAACTGCAGATAACGCTCTAGACGTGCAGATGAGTGCTCTGGGCCCTGACCTTCATAGCCGTGTGGCAGCAGCATGGTGATACCACATAGTCGGCCCCATTTCTGCTCACCAGATGAGATGAACTGATCGATTACAACCTGCGCACCGTTGGCAAAGTCACCAAACTGGGCTTCCCAAAGGGTCAAACCGCCTGGCTCTGCTGTTGCGTAGCCATATTCAAACGCCAGTACCGCTTCTTCAGAAAGCACGGAGTCGAATACCTGGAAAGGACCTTGCTTGTCATGCACATGGGCTAGAGGCACATAAGTGCTCGCATCGCCCTGGTTATGCAGAACTGCGTGACGGTGGAAGAAGGTACCACGGCCTGAATCCTGACCAGAGATACGAATGCGCTTACCGTCGTCGACTAGGGTTGCGTAAGCAAGGGTTTCCGCCATCCCCCAATCGATAGCTTTCTCGCCCTCGATCATGGCCATGCGATCGTTGTAAAGCTTGTTAACTCGGCTCTGTAGCTTGTGGCTGTCTGGATACTGGCAGATACGCTGACCAAGCTCTTTCAGACGCTCGATCTCATACTCGCTATCCCACTTCATATCCCACTCATGGCCAAGATATGGAGACCAGTCTACTGAGTGCATCGCCATTGGGCGCCACTCTTTTACTACCACCTCACCGTGATCCAGCGCGTCACGATATTCGTTTACAAGCTGGGTTGCGGTATCGATTCCGATCTCTTCGCGCTCCATCATCACATCAGCGTATAGCTTACGTGGTGTCGGGTGCTTCTTGATCTTCTGATACATCAGAGGCTGAGTTGCATTTGGCTCGTCGGCTTCGTTATGGCCGTGACGGCGATAACAAACCAGATCGATTACTACATCACGCTTAAAGGTGTTGCGGTAATCCAGAGCGATACGTGTAACGAAGGCAACCGCTTCTGGGTCATCTGCGTTAACGTGGAAAATTGGTGCCTGTACCATCTTAGCGATGTCAGTACAGTACATGGTCGAGCGCGTATCACGCGGGTTCGAGGTGGTGAAACCGATCTGGTTGTTCACTACGATACGAACTGTACCACCGACTTGGAAGCCACGCGCCTGAGACATGTTGAAGGTCTCTTGCACTACACCCTGACCTGCGATCGCTGAGTCACCGTGGATGGTGATAGGCAGAACCTTGTCGCCGTGCTTGTCACCAAGACGGTCCTGACGCGCCCTTACTGAGCCGATAACCACAGGGTTAACGATCTCAAGGTGAGACGGGTTAAACGCCAGCGCTAGGTGAACGTTGCCACCTGGAGTTGCGAAGTCCGCAGAGAAGCCTTGGTGGTACTTAACGTCACCTGTACCCCAGGTTTCGTCGTGCTTACCAGCAAACTCATCGAATAGGTCTTGAGGCTTCTTACCCAAAACGTTGACCAGCATGTTCAAGCGGCCACGGTGGGCCATGCCGATAACAACCTCACGCATGCCACTACGGCCTGCATGACGGATCAGCTCTTTGGTCATTGGGATAAGGGCATCACCACCCTCTAGAGAGAATCGCTTCGCGCCGGGGAATTTGGCACCAAGATAACGCTCTAGACCTTCAGCTGCAGTCAGCTCATCAAGGTAAGTGATTTTTTCATCTAGCGAAAACTCAGGCTGTGACTGCACTGACTCCAGACGCTGCTGAACCCAGCGCTTTTGTTCTGTGTTGGTCATGTGCATATATTCTGCACCGATTGAGCCACAGTAGGTTTTGTTTAGTGCGGTATAGAGGTCTTTAAGCTGCATGGTTTCTTGCGCGACTGCGAAAGAACCTACGTTAAAGCTCTCATTAAGATCGTCTTCGGTAAGACTGTGGAATGCTGGGTCCAGTTCTGGCTGAACTGGGCGCTGCCAAAGACCAAGCGGGTCGAGGTTGGCCGCTTGATGTCCTCTGAATCGGTAGGCGTTGATCAGCTGTAGGACTTTTACTTGCTTTGCATCGACATCAGGATCACTGACCTGGACACTATAATGCTTTGTCTCTTGTGCAAGTCTGCGGAAGTAGTCACGAACTCGCGTATGGGATTGCTCCCCTGCTTCTGGAGCTTGCGCAGGCAGCCCCTCGAAGACGCGCTTCCATTCCTCACTAACCAGATCTGGGTCACTTAGATAGAGTTCGTAGAGTTCTTCCACGTACACTGCATTGGCGCCAGCCAAGTGAGAAGACTCGAGCCAGGCCTTCATCACACCGTTATGCATATATTCCCTTAACTAGTAATTTCTTATTCACTATTTCGGTCTATGCCGAACTTATCTCTTCAAAATCAGCTGCAGAGCAACCAATTTGGGCTAAAACAGGCTTAACAGTAAACTCTGAAAAGCCTGTAATTTCAATCATCTAAACAGAGCGATTCACTAGCATGGTCTTAATATGTCCAATCGCTTTGGTTGGGTTCAAACCCTTAGGACATACACTGACACAGTTCATGATGCCATGACAACGGAAAACGCTAAATGCGTCGTCTAAATTGCTAAGACGCTCATCTGTTGCCGTATCTCGGCTATCGATTAACCAACGATACGCCGCAAGCAGACCTGCAGGGCCGATAAACTTATCAGGGTTCCACCAGAAAGATGGGCAAGAGGTGGTACAGCAAGCGCACATGATGCACTCATACAGACCATCTAGATGCGCTCGCTCTTCTGGAGACTGCTTGTTCTCGCGTGACGGTGGTAAGTCACCATCTGAGATCAAGAACGGCTTCACCTTAGCGTAGTTGTCGTAGAACTGAGTCATGTCGACGATAAGGTCACGAACCACAGGCAGACCCGGCAGCGGACGAATAGTAATAGTGTCGCCTTTCAGCGCAGACAGCGGCGTGATACACGCCAGACCGTTTTTACCATTCATGTTCAAGCCATCACTGCCACATACACCCTCACGACAAGAGCGTCGGAACGACAGGCTTGCATCCTGCTCTTTCAATAGGATAAGAGCATCCAACACCATCATGTCAGACCCTTCTTCCACCTCTAGGGTGTACTGCTTCATGTAGGGTCTAGAGTCCACATCTGGGTTATAGCGATAGATAGAGAAATTCAAGTTCATATCCCGCCCCCTTAGTAAGTTCGTGCTTTCGGTGGAAACGCTTCGCGGTGAACAGGCTCCATGTTCACGTCACGCTTAGTCATAGCTTCGGTTTCCGGGTTGTAGATAGAGTGGCATAGCCACTGCTCATCATCACGATCCGGGAAGTCGAAGCGAGCGTGTGCGCCGCGGCTCTCGGTGCGGTAGTTCGCCGCTACAGCCGTTGCAAATGCCGTTTCCATTAGGTTGTCCAGCTCAAGACACTCGATACGTTGAGTGTTGAACTCGCTAGATTTGTCGCTTAGGTGTGCATCAGCTAGACGCTCACGGATAACCTTAAGCTCTTCAAGACCGTTTGCCATTGCTTCACCTTCACGGAATACCGAGAAGCTGTTTTGCATGCAGGTTTGTAGGTCTTTACGAATCTGTGCTGGGTCTTCACCGCTGGTGCTGTTTTCCCAGCGCATGGTGCGCGCTAGAGACTCTTCGATGTCTGATTCAGAGGCATCACGAGCTTCAGATTGCGCAGCCAGTGTTTCGCCTAGATGCAGACCGGTTGCACGGCCAAATACCACAAGGTCTAGTAGCGAGTTACCGCCTAGTCGGTTCGCACCGTGTACCGATACAGAAGCAATTTCGCCGCAAGCGAATAGACCTTGAACGTCAACGTCATTACCGTTCGCATCTTGCTTAATAGCCTGACCTGAAACCTGAGTCGGAACACCACCCATCATATAGTGACAGGTTGGGATAACCGGGATTGGCTCTTTGATTGGATCAACGTGAGCAAAGGTGCGAGAAAGCTCAAGGATACCCGGTAGACGAGACTCGAGTACGTCTTTACCTAGGTGATCTAGCTTAAGCTTGATGTGTGGACCCCATGGGCCGTCACAACCGCGACCTTCACGGATCTCGATCATCATAGAACGAGCTACCACATCACGACCTGCCAAGTCTTTGGCATTCGGTGCGTAGCGCTCCATAAAGCGCTCACCGTCTTTATTTAGAAGGTATCCACCCTCACCTCGACAGCCTTCAGTCACAAGTACACCTGCGCCTGCGATACCGGTTGGGTGGAACTGCCACATCTCCATGTCCTGCATAGGTACACCGGCGCGAAGCGCCATACCTACACCGTCACCTGTGTTGATGTGTGCGTTAGTAGTAGATTGATAGATACGGCCTGCACCGCCGGTTGCTAGAACCGTCGCCTTAGATTTGAAGTAGCAGATCTCGCCGGTTTCCATGCAGATTGCAGTACAACCCACGATAGCGCCATCTTGGTTCTTCACCATATCTAGCGCATACCACTCACTGAAAATGGTGGTTTTATGCTTGATGTTCTGCTGATACAGGGTGTGCAGAAGTGCGTGACCGGTACGGTCTGCTGCTGCCGCTGTACGCGCTGCTTGCTCGCCACCGAATTGCTTCGACTGACCACCAAACGGGCGTTGATAGATGGTGCCGTTTTCAAAGCGAGAGAATGGAAGACCCATCTTCTCAAGCTCGATAACAGATTCTGGACCGTTCTTACACATATATTCGATAGCGTCTTGGTCACCGATATAATCAGAGCCCTTAACCGTGTCATACATGTGCCACTGCCAGTCATCTTGGTGAGAGTTACCTAGGGCTACTGTGATGCCACCCTGTGCAGATACTGTGTGTGAACGAGTCGGAAATACTTTTGATAGCAGAGCGCACGAAAGCCCCTGCTCTGAAATTTGTAGCGCGGCACGCATACCCGCACCACCAGCACCAATGACTATTGCGTCAAACTCACGAACTGGAATCGTCATTTATGCCCCCCAAAGAATGAATAAGCCAGAGAAGAAATAGCCAAATAGAACTGCAATCAATGCAAATTGCAGGCTTCCTCGAAGCAGAGTTGGCTTGATATAGTCAGTCAGCACTTGCCACAAACCGATCCATGCGTGAATTAAGATGCTAGCTAGTGCGACCATAGTGAATACTTTTGTGAACAGGCTTTCAAAGAAGCCGTTCCACTGCATATAACCCACATCACCGGCCATTAGGAAAAAGCCACAGATATAGATGGTGTAAAGGGTCAAGATAATGGCAGAGGCACGAATAAGGATGAAATCATGTACGCCATTACGACCTAAGGTTGAAACGTGCTTTACCATACGATTACCCCTGCCAGTAGTGCTAGAACGCCTGTAATGATGAAAGAAACCTGCGCGCTCTTAGCGCCGCTTTCTAGCTCTTCGAAATACCCCAAGTCCTGACATAGGTGACGAATACCGCCCACAATGTGATAGAAAAGTGCGGTTAGCATGCCCCACAGAATGAACTTAACGAAGAAGCCATCTACAAAACTAGCTGCTTCCATAAAGCCCTGTGGCGAGGACAATGAAGTAGAGAGTAACCACAACAACACACCCACGAATACAAACGTAATTACGCCTGAAACTCGGTGTAGGATGGATGCTATAGCGGTAATGGGAAAATGGATCGTTTGCAGATCCAGGTTGACGGGTCTTTGATTTTTCTTGGTCACGGCGCGCTCACTCAGCTCCTTTGAGCATTGTTAAATGCAAATAGATGATGAATTCTCAAAAATTTAACAAAAGCTTACAGAATGTAAGAAATACTTCTGTAGCAATGAAGCCTTATAGTTGTCGTAAAACTGCCTGTCCGCCTCTTTTTAATCCAGAGCGAGGCCTGAACGGTCGGGGGATGGGGCTGAACTTCATCGTCACTATAAGGTCGTTAACATACTAATACAATCGAGTTAACAAAATATGCTACATAGGCCAGACTTTTAATCTTTATATGTATAAAAATCAAAACAAGTGCACACAAAAAGTTATATAAATTGACATCAATCCCGAACCTAAGTACAAATTCGGGGCACCATTGGAGAAAAATGGAACAATAAATAACAAAGGAGAATGTTATGGCAGACAAGCAAGCGACTCTTAACATAAAGGGTCAAGCGCCTATCGAACTGCCGATTATGGAAGGTACTGTTGGCCCAGACGTAATTGATGTTCGTACACTGGGAAGCAAAGGCTTCTTTACTTTTGACCCAGGTTTTCTTGCCACTGCATCTTGTGAATCTCAAATAACTTATATCGACGGCGGCGCGGGTATCCTTCTACACCGTGGCTACCCAATCGATCAGTTGGCGAACAATGCAGATTATCTAGAAGTTTGTTACATCCTGCTTTATGGCGAAGCACCAACTCGCGCACAATACGAAGACTTCAAGACCATCGTAGCTCGTCACACTATGGTTCATGAGCAAATTGCGAGTTTCTTCCACGGTTTCCGTCGCGACGCACACCCAATGGCGGTGATGTGTGGCGTAGTTGGCGCACTAGCGGCCTTCTATCACGACTCTTTGGACGTTGCCAATGACAAACACCGTGAGATCGCGGCGTTCCGTCTATTGTCAAAAATGCCGACTCTGGCAGCTATGTGTTACAAGTACAGTATTGGACAACCGTTCATCTATCCTCGTAACGACCTAACCTATGCAGAAAACTTCCTGCATATGATGTTCGCAAATCCTTGCGAAGAGTATGAGGTTAACCCTGTGGTTGCTCGTGCTATGGATAAGATCTTTACCCTGCACGCTGACCATGAACAGAACGCATCGACTTCGACTGTACGTCTAGCAGGTTCATCGGGTGCTAACCCATTTGCATGTATTGCAGCGGGTATCGCATCTCTTTGGGGCCCAGCACACGGCGGTGCTAACGAGGCTTGCCTACGTATGCTAGAAGAGATCGGTAGCGTAGACAACATCGAAGAGTTCGTAGCTCGCGCGAAAGACAAAGATGACCCATTCCGTTTGATGGGCTTCGGTCACCGTGTTTATAAGAACTACGACCCACGTGCGACTGTAATGCGTGAAGCTTGCCACGAGGTATTGAAAGAGCTAAACATCAAGGATCCACTACTAGACGTAGCTATGGAGCTTGAGCGTATCGCCCTTTCTGACGAATACTTCGTAGAGAAGAAACTGTATCCAAACGTAGACTTCTACTCAGGTATCATCCTTAAAGCGATCGGTATCCCAGTGTCTATGTTCACAGTTATCTTCGCTATCTCGCGTACTATTGGTTGGATTGCACACTGGAACGAGATGCACAGTGACCCGCACAACCGTATCGGTCGTCCGCGTCAGCTGTACACAGGTGAAGCACAACGTGAATTTAAGTCTCTACACGAGCGCGAATAATTCACTCTCAACAACTAAAAAAGAGGCCATTTGGCCTCTTTTTTTATACCGGATTATCAATATCGATAAAGGTGACATCCATACCATGTTCGGCTTCAAGCCACTCCCCTAGTGCCTTGATACCATAGCGCTCGGTAGCATGATGCCCGGCTGCAAAATAGTGAATATTCTGCTCTCTAGCACTATAGGTAGTGCGCTCTGAGATCTCACCTGAAATAAAGGCATCTAAACCAAAGTCTGCGGCAAGATTGATAAAGTCCTGTCCACCACCTGTACACCAGCCTACTGTCTCTATAACGGTTTTATCACTCTCAGGAGCAATATGCATCGGCTCACGATTTAGCACCTGACCAATCTTTTCAGCAAACTCACTCGCCTGCATTGGCGTCTTTAATCGGCCATACATGGCAACAGATTGCGGATGTCCCTCTAAACCACCCTCTACCACGATATCCAAAAGCTCAGCCAGACGAGCGTTGTTACCTATTTCAGGATGGATATCTAGCGGCAAATGGTAGCTATAAAGATTAATGTCATTCTTGATAAGTGCGCGAATACGGCGACCCTTCATACCCACGATAGGCTCTGGCTCGCCCTTCCAAAAATAGCCATGGTGAACCAAGATAGCGTCTGCATTTGCTTCAATAGCAGCGTCGATCAGCGCTTGAGAGGCGGTCACACCCGTGATGATTTTCTTCACCTCAGCTGTACCCTCTACTTGAAGGCCGTTCGGTGCATAATCTTTGATAAGTTGTGGGGATAGCTTCTGATTTAGAAGAGACTGCAATTGTAAGTTATTCATTGTTTTACCATGGTTAAGTTGCCGCTTTGTGCTACCTTGCAAGTTAATCAAACATTTGAAATTACGTCAAAGCATGTACCCTCTTCTAACGCCCGAAACCCTAACAAGATTCGCCAACTGGATACAAAACAGACCAAACCTGATGTGTGGGGATGAGCCTATTGCTGAGCAGGCACCTTTCTTGAACAAAGAGCTAAGCAACACTCATGACTATGAGGGTAATTCTAGGCTGGGCTTTATCTATCAAGATATTTGGCATCGCTTGTTTGAACAAAGCGGCGACTTCGATATTCGAGAGAGTGAACTGCAACTGTTCGATGAGGAGAAAACCATAGGCGAGCTGGATTTCATTCTCAAGAATCAATCCAGCGGAGAGTACGAGCACTGGGAAGTGGCCATCAAGTTTTATCTATTAAAGGATGGGCTCTGGTATGGGCCAAATGCCATAGATAGGCTGGATAAGAAGTTTAAGCACATGCTTGAGCGTCAGCTGCAACATGGACAGCAACCTTATTTCAAAGCGCTTTACCCTGAATATCAAAACCTCACCCCTAAGCTGATGATGCAAGGGCGCCTTTATACTAATCCCTTCTCGAATGAAGAGATCCCAACCCAGTGTGAGGGTTACCCTATCAAAGCCTCTGAGGTAGCCGGATTTTGGTGTTATCACCACCAGCTCGATCAGATTAGCGAAACCTTGTATCGAGTGCCTAAGCCACTGTGGGCCATAGGTCTAACCGAGTTTCATGAGCCCTTGCTTGAGCCTAGTAATCGCCCTGTCCACTGTCAGACAAAATCTGGACAGTTCTGGTTTGTGGTGCCAGAACATTGGCCTGAGAGTGGCCAGCCTACATAGAGTCTGTATTCCATACTTTCATATCTAGGATTAATGTTTGCACAATTTCTATATCCGCCAATAAATCCAACTGCATCAATAACTTAATAATAGGAACATAACTTTTTGCGCAGATTACCAAGTTGTACCCATTTAATATTATCTTTACACTCTTTGTTACTTTCAGCGGCAATTGACTCACACAATTGTTTTTATGCGGAATCGATTACACATTAGATCATAGAAAAAGAGGTCTGTTTATGTTGGGTTTGTTCGAGGGGGTTAGTATGGCAGTGATAGTGATTGTTAGCCCTGCAGTTATCTCAATGCTTATATTGAGTCGCAAACAAGGCAAACGAAGATTTGATGACAACTTAGCACAGCCTAGAGACTAAAAAGCCCCGCAAATGCGAGGCTTAGTATTAGTTCAGACTGGGATTATAGACCAGCGTTCTTGAATACTTGGTTTACAATCTCTTGAGCTTCTTGCTCAATCAGCTTCAGATGCTCAGCACCCTTGAAGCTCTCACAGTAGATCTTGTAGATCTCTTCCGTGCCTGATGGACGCGCCGCGAACCAACCGTTGTCTGTCGTTACCTTAAGACCACCGATAGCCGCACCGTTACCTGGGGCGTGAGTTAGACGAGCTGTGATTGCATCACCCGCTAGAGTCTCAGCCGAAACCATCTCTGGAGATAGCTTCTTAAGAACGTCTTTTTGAGGACCATTGGCAACTGCTTGTAGACGGGTGTAGCTAGACTCACCGTGCTTAGCTGCAAGCTCGTTGTAGTACTCTTGAGGATTCTTACCAGTAACCGCTGTGATCTCAGCTGCTAGTAGACATAGGATGATGCCATCTTTGTCTGTCGCCCAAGGAGTGCCATCTTTACGTAGGAAAGATGCGCCCGCGCTCTCTTCACCGCCGAAGCCAAACTTGCCTTCGTACAGGCCATCAACGAACCATTTGAAGCCAACTGGCACTTCACATAGCTCACGACCAAGGTCAGCCACTACGCGGTCGATGATTGCGCTCGATACTAGAGTCTTACCTACAGCAACCTCTGCAGACCACTCGCTACGGTTGCGATATAGGTAATCGATACATACCGCGAGGAAGTGGTTCGGGTTCATTAGACCAGCAGGCGTAACGATACCGTGACGGTCATAGTCAGGGTCGTTACCAAAGGCTAGGTCGTACTCGTCTTTAAGCGCTAGCAGGCCAGCCATCGCGTAAGGAGATGAACAGTCCATACGGATCACGCCATCTTTATCTAGCGACATGAACTGGAAGCTTGGGTCAATTGCTTCGCTCACTAGAGTCAGGTCTAGGCCGTAAGCCTCTTTGATCTGACGCCAGTACTCAATGCCAGAACCACCTAGTGGATCAACACCGATTTTAAGATTTGCTTTCTGGATAGCTGCCATATCAACAACGTTTACTAGGTCGTCAACATAAGGCGCTACAAGATCGCGCTCAACGAACAGCTCGCTTGCTTTAGCGTCTGCTACGTTCATGCGCTTAACATCACCCATACCCGCTGCGATGATCTCGTTTGCACGGTCTTCGATCGCCTGGGTTAGCTCGCCTTCAGCTGGACCACCATGGGTCGGGTTGTATTTGATACCGCCGTCTTGTGGTGGGTTGTGCGAAGGAGTGATAACGATGCCGTCAGCTTTATCAGCATTAGCTAGGTTATGAGTCAGGATAGCGTGGGAGATACCCGGAGTTGGGGTATAGCCTTGGTTTTCCTGACAGATAACGGTCACGCCATTTGCAATCAGCACTTCGATAACGCTAGTAAACGCAGGCTCCGAAAGTGCATGAGTGTCTTTACCAACGTAAAGAGGACCCGTTACACCCTTGCTTGCGCGAACTTCTGCAACAGCTTGAGCGATCGCCATGATGTGGTTTTCGTTAAAGGTTGTTTTGTCTGAGCTACCACGGTGACCAGAGGTACCAAATTGTACCTTTTGCTCACTGTTACCAGCTTCAGGCTGGAGGAGGTAATAGTTTGATACCAACTGAGGTATGTTATGAAGATCTTCTTGCAGAGCCTTTTGGCCTGCTCGAGGATGCGTAGCCATAGTTGTAGTCCTTTTTATAATCGTATTTTTAAATCATTAAAAAGCCCACTCAAACCGGGGAGTTTTAAAGTGGGCCAATCTTTTTTCCTTTAGATTGAGCGAGTTACTCGCTCGATGAGGTCAGTAGGGAAAGACATCCTCACCATCAATTGTTCCACCATCTGGCGCTTCCTGTCGGTATTATTATTTGTGATCACCCAGAAAGGTGAGTCAGGAATCGCCCTTGGCTTAGTGGTTTTGCCACTCGCCAATAATGTTTCTTCGTTGTCCGCAAAGTAGATACGCTTGCGGCCCTTCACTTGAGTTGCCTCAGCAAAGCCATCTTTATCGATGCGGTGCAGCGCCGCTAGGATAAACATAAATCGGTCGATCGCTTTTTCGCGTGCAGCAAACTCGTCTGAGATAAGCACACTGCGGATCTCTTTAATAGGATCGAAGCTCGAGGTTGGTTTACCCACTACAATCGGAGTTGCTGCACCTGCTGGCTCAGCGTCTGCTTCAACTTGAGCTTGAGGTTCTTGCTGAGATTCACCATCCACATTCAATAAACGTCGTAAGATATCGGAAGCACTCTCTCCAATACGTTGGGTACGGCTCGCGATAAATCGATACAATTCGTCGTCAACTTCGATGGTTTTCATTCGCATTTCACAATCTGATTAGTTTAAACTGCGCCAGATTATAACCAGTTATTGTTGAGTTCTCTACGGAAAGCAAAAGGGAAATAGTGAAAATGTCGGACCAATTACATTATAAAGACCAAGGCGATGGAGAAATAATCATATTGATCCACGGATTATTCGGAAGTCTGGATAATTTGGGGCTTTTAGCTCGAGATTTAGTCAAAGACCATAGGGTTATCAGTGTCGATCTGCGCAACCATGGCCGTTCTTTCCATAGCGATGACAACAGCTATCAAGCCCAGGCATTCGATGTTCTCAACCTTCTTAATCACCTCAAGATCGAAAATGCTACCCTGGTTGGTCACTCTATGGGCGGTAAGGTGGCAATGCGTTTAGCCAGCCTAGCCCCGCAAATAATCAGCAAGATGATCATCATGGATATGGCTCCAGTCTCTTACCAAGTTGATCGACACGCTAATGTGTTTGCCGGGATCCTAGCGGTGGAAAATGGTGCACCTACTGCTCGCAGTGAAGCCATGGATTTGATGGCCACCGAGATTGAAATGGACGGGGTTCGTCAGTTCCTGAGCAAATCTTTGTATAAAGTTGGAAATAGACTGGCGTGGCGCTTTAACCATAGGGTTTTGAAATCATGGTACTGGGAGATCACCGGTTGGGAGACCCTAGCACCCAACCCAGTCTCCACCCTTTTCATCAAAGGAGCGGATTCCGACTACATCACAGCTGAGTATCAAGCACAGATCCTACAACAGTTTCCGAATGCTAAAGCCCATGTCATTGCCAACACTGGACACTGGTTACATGCGGAAAAACCTGAGATGGTACTGAGAACCATTCGCAAGTTTTTGATCTAGATCTGCTCTAGATAAAGTTTTATTACAAGCAAGAATTGCTGTGATATAGTTCTGCGATTAATCAAGCATAAAGGGATGTCATGCTCTACGATTACATCGACAAGATAGAGTCTATCGGACTCGATCTGCTGTTCGCTTCTGTCTTCATTCTGATAGGTTTAGCGATCAAAGACGTACTAAAGCAGGGTAATGTTCCACCGTTTGGGCGTCGAATCGTATGGCTGGTATTGTTTCTTGGCTGTGCTGGGTTTGTCGCTAAAGGCATTATCCAAATCTCATGGGAAGGCTCAGGTCTATAGACCTTGAAACAGGGCATCCACTTCAATCAATAAGGTATTCATTCTATGGCAAGCGTAGGTATCTTCTTCGGCAGTGACACAGGTAACACTGAAGCTGTTGCAAAGATGATTCAAAAACAACTTGGTAAAAAACTGGTTCACGTTCAAGATATTGCAAAAAGCAGCAAAGAAGATATCGATAACTTTGACCTGCTACTACTAGGTATCCCTACTTGGTATTACGGTGAAGCACAATGTGATTGGGATGACTTTTTCCCAGAGCTTGAAGGCATCGACTTCAGCACCAAACTAGTAGCGGTATTCGGCTGTGGCGACCAAGAAGACTACGCAGAGTACTTCTGTGATGCAATGGGCACCGTACGTGACATCGTTGAAGCGAAAGGTGGCACTATCGTAGGTTACACTCCTACCGAAGGCTATGAGTTTGAAGCATCGAAAGCACTAGTAGACGACGACAACTTCGTAGGTCTATGCATCGATGAAGACCGTCAGCCAGAACTGACTGACGAGCGCGTTAAAAATTGGGTTGAGCAGATCTACTCTGAGATGTGCCTATCTGAACTGGAAGACTAATTCCAAATTATTCCAAGAAAAGGGACCTTCGGTCCCTTTTTTATTGTCTTTACGCCGCCTTACTGCGAGAAATATCCGTTACTTGCTTCGCTCGACGCCTGATATAAAGCACCCTTTCTATCTCAGCCACCACATCCCCGTGTTCATCCTTTACATAAATCACAAAGCTAGGGAAATGCTTATCGCCATTCGCGGTAGCATTACGGATCTGGGCTATGATCTCTGGAGATAGCTGAAACTCAGCAGTGAGCTTTCCTCTACCCGGCTTGATATAGTGAATACTCGCCTTACTATCCCAAATCAGATAATCAGGACCAAACACCCCCATCAACATAAAGGGGTATATAGGGTCTGTCATAGAGAAAATATTGCCGCCGTAAGCGCTGCGATTCGCGTTTTTATTCCACCAGCGGTATTTCAGCGCCACCTTGGCATAACAAAAATCTTTACTAATAGTTTCAATGCGTATGCCGGAGCCGATAAAAACTGGCCAGCAATTGAATATTCTTTGTACCCAATGGGGCTTCATTAACTTGTACCAGCTCGCTTTCATACCCTTTACGTTAATAAGATGTTAAAATTTAAGTCACTATGCGTGATTTCCCACTGAATTACAACGAAAAAACCATACCCCTATCCAAGCTGTGGTTTAATGTTTGTTAGGGTTTCAATATAATGACAATAGCTGAGCTAAAAAACTGTAGGAATTAACATGCCAGATAACAATAAGGCCTTAAAGGATGCGGGCTTGAAGGTAACACTACCTCGCTTAAAGATTTTAGAGCTACTGCAACAACCGGGCTGTCAGCATATCAGTGCTGAAGAGTTATATAAGAAACTGATCGATATCGGCGAAGAGATTGGCTTGGCAACAGTATACCGAGTTCTTAACCAATTTGATGACGCTGGCATTGTCACCCGTCACCACTTCGAGGGTGGTAAATCTGTATTTGAACTTGCAACACAAGAGCACCATGACCACCTAGTTTGTCTAGATTGTGGTTCTGTAATCGAGTTTTCTGATGACCTGATTGAGCAGCGTCAGCACGAAATCGCTGAGAAATACAACATCAACCTGACCAACCACAGCCTATATCTATACGGCCGCTGTGCTACAGGTGACTGTAAAAACAATCCTAAGGCACATAAGCCTAAGTAAGACCTGCCTATATGATTAGAGGAAAAGGATTTACTTTAATCGAATTGATCGTGGTGATCGTGATTCTCGCCGTGTTGGCGGTGGTTGCTGCGCCACGATTTCTAGATCTTAATAGTGATGCCCGCGAGTCTATGCTCAAAGGGGTAGCCTCTGAACTTCAACAAGCCATCAATTTTGCTCATCAGCGATGGGTGGTCGAAGGTATCGGCAATGTCGCGGTGGCCAATATGCCTGGCTACGCCGAAGGCACCGACACCAATCCAAACAGTAACAGTATCGACAGTCATCTGGATATGAACGATGTTGGTTACCCGATTGGTGTTGATAAAAACCCTCGATTAAGTGCACCGCTCAATATTGGGCGAGGCAACAAGGCCTGCTTCTTACTGTGGAACCGACTGCTAGACAGCTCTCTAGTCGCCACCGATAACGCCAATCAGATCGATGACTTTGACATCTACGCCACACGCCGTCGTGGTGAGGGCGAATTTAGTGGCGCCCAAACACGTTGTGCCTTTATCTATACCAAAGATGGTTTTAGCACCAATCCCAACAATGCTACACATGTCATCTGGTATGATTCGCGTACAGGCGATATCTCTTACGTCTTAAACGACTAATATCAAACAGCAGACATAAAAAATACCAGCTAATCTAGCTGGCATTTTTGTATCGAATTTCGCTTAGTTGGCGCTGATTTTAGCCCAAGTGTCGCGAAGTCCTACAGTACGGTTAAACACTAGTTTATCGCTAGAGCTGTCTTTGCTGTCCACACAGAAGTAACCGGTACGTTCGAACTGGAAGCCCTTCTCCGCTTCTGCATTTGCAAGGCTTGGTTCTACCACACCCTCAACGATAGACAATGAGTCTGGGTTGATAGTCGCTTTAAAGTCTTCCGCTGCCGCAGGGTTAGCTACGGTGAATAGACGGTCATAAACACGGATCTCAGCAGGTACGCCCTTCTCAGCCGATACCCAGTGGATAACACCTTTAACCTTACGGCCATCAGCAGGGTTCTTACCTAGAGTCTCAGCATCGTAGCTACAGAAGATAGTCGTTACCTTGCCGTCTTCGTCTTTCTCAATGCGCTCAGCCTTGATCACATAAGCACCACGTAGACGAACCTCTTTACCTAGAACCAAACGCTTGTACTTCTTGTTTGCTTCTTCGCGGAAATCGTCAGCTTCAATAAAGATCTCGCGAGTAAATGGTACCTCACGGCTACCCATCTCTGGCTTGTTCGGGTGGTTAGCGATTTCTAGGGTCTCTTCACCTTCGAAGTTTTCGATAACGATCTTAACTGGGTCAAGAACCGCCATCGCGCGCGGAGCGTTCTCGTTAAGGTCATCACGGATGCAAGACTCAAGCGAGCTGTACTCAATCATGTTCTCTTGCTTAGTCACACCAATACGCTTACAAAACTCACGAATAGACGCAGGAGTGAAACCGCGACGGCGCAAACCAGAGATGGTCGGCATACGTGGGTCATCCCAACCGTTTACTAGGTTTTCAGATACCAACTGGCTTAGCTTACGCTTAGACATCACGGTATTTTCTAGGTTTAAACGGCTAAACTCGTACTGACGAGGCTGACACTCGATAGTGATGTTATCCAGAACCCAATCGTAAAGACGACGGTTGTCTTGGAACTCAAGAGTACATAGCGAGTGGGTAATGCCTTCCAGCGCATCCGAAATACAGTGGGTGAAGTCGTACATAGGGTAGATGCACCACTTATCACCAGTCTGGTGGTGTGTAGCAAAACGCACGCGGTAAAGCACAGGATCACGCAGCACCATGAATGAAGATGACATATCGATCTTCGCGCGCAGACACGCCTTGCCTTCCTCGAAGCCACCATCACGCATCTTTTCGAATAGCGCTAGGTTCTCTTCTACAGGACGGTTGCGGTATGGACTCTCTTTACCTGGAGCTGTTAGCGTGCCACGGTATTCGCGGATCTCTTCAGGTGTTAGCTCTTCAACATAAGCTAGACCTTTTTCGATCAGCTCAACTGCGTAGCCGTAAAGCTTATCGAAGTAGTTCGATGAGTAGTGGATGTCGCCAGACCAATCAAAGCCAAGCCACTTTACGTCGTTCTTAATAGACTCAACGTATTCAATGTCTTCTTTCTCAGGGTTAGTGTCATCGAAGCGCAAGTTGCACTGTCCCTGATAATCTTGAGCAATACCAAAGTTAAGACAAATGGATTTAGCGTGGCCGATATGCAGATAGCCGTTTGGCTCTGGCGGGAATCGGGTATGTACGCTGTTGTGTTTGCCATCCGCTAAATCTTTATCAATGATTTGGCGAATAAAGTTTGATGGACGAGCCTCAGCTTCAGTCATCTAAACACCTCGTTAGTATTGTTCTGTAAAGTAATATTTTCTGACCCGCCATTGTATGCTTAACGCTAAATAACCTCAAGAAACCTAGTGCATTGTCAGAGCAAGTTACCTCTTATATATGGGCGTTTTAGGTAAAAAAAATGCCTCCCGAGGGAGGCATTAGGACAATCATTTTAATCTTATCGATTAAGAAGGAAGTTGAACTGTTGTTAGGTCAACGTCTGCAGGGATGTTTTTCATCTCACCCGCAATGATTTCAGCCAGTGGGCCAAGGATGATTTGAACGTTGTTTGAACCTAGTTTCACAACACCCATCGCACCTAGATCTTTCAATTGCTTCTCGTTGATTACGCTAGTGTCTTTTAGAGTTAGACGTAGACGAGTGATACAAGCATCGATTGTGCTTAGGTTAGCGTGGCCACCTAGCGCTTTTAGGTACTGCTTAGCTAGCTCAGAAGAGTTCTCAGAACCGCCAGTTGTTGCTGCGCCTTCATCTTCGTCTTCACGACCTGGAGTCTTAAGACCAAACTTCACGATTACAGTGCGGAACACAGCATAGTAAACACCGAAGAATACTAGACCTTGAACAACAAGCATGTACCAGTTAACTGCTAGTGGGTTGCGGCTTGATAGAACCAAGTCCACAAGACCTGCAGAGAAACCGAAGCCTGCAATCCACTGCATAGACGCTGCGATGAATACAGACACACCAGTTAGGAATGCGTGTAGAACATATAGCGCTGGTGCTAGGAACATGAATGAGAATTCTAGTGGCTCAGTAACACCTGTGAAGAATGATGCGAAGCCTGCAGCGATCATGATAGAAGCAACTTTTGCTTTGTTCTCAGGTTTAGCCGTGTGGTAGATAGCTAGAGCTGCACCAGGTAGACCGAACATCATGATTGGGAAGAAGCCCGCTTGATACATACCAGTGATACCCACTGTTGCTGTACCTTCAGCGATAGACTTAGCGCCACCTAGGAAGTTAGGGATGTCGTTAATACCTGCAACGTCGAACCAGAACACTGAGTTAAGTGCGTGGTGAAGACCTACAGGGATAAGTAGACGGTTGAAGAATGCATAGATACCCGCACCTGCAGAACCCATACCTTGGATAGACTCACCGAAGTGTACTAGACCGTCGTAGATTGCAGGCCATACGTACATAAGTACAAAAGATACTGCGATACCCGCTACAGACGTTAGGATAGGAACCAAACGCTTACCAGAGAAGAACGCTAGTGCTTTGTGCAGTTCAACGTGAGAGAAGCGGTTGTAGATCTCAGCAGAAATAATACCCACTAGGATACCAACGAATTGGTTCTGGATCTTACCAAATGCTGCTGGAACAGCATCAGCAGGAATGCCTTGAATCTGAGAAACTGCACCTGGAGAAAGTAGCGTAGTTACTACATACATCATTACTAGTGCTGCTAGTGCTGCTGCACCGTCTTTGTCTTTAGACATACCGTAGGCAACACCTACCGCAAATAGCCAAGACATGTTGTCGATGATCGCCGCACCAGCTTTGATTAGAAAGCCAGCCAGAGCACTGTTGCCACCCCAACCCGTTGGGTCAATCCAGTAACCAATACCCATTAATATTGCTGCAGCAGGAAGTGTCGCCACCGGCACCATAAGTGCCTTACCTACCTTTTGAAAGTATCCGAGAATATTCACCTTACACTCCTTTAGAGGAAATTATTTAATTCAGCTCTATCTCTACCCTGTCGCTTACCTAAAGCTCAGTGACAAGGAAGATGAAAACTTTTTTTAGCCCACCAATTTAGTCCCTTTCATCATAAGCAGGTAAATTTGCATCGCAAATTAAAACCCCATAAAACGTGATGTCTATCATATGAGGGATGCGAATAGCCCGGTTTTTGTTAGCTCGATCATAAAACTTATTTCACTATTAAAATTAACTGCGAATTTGAGTATACTTGCCTATATGCCAAATTTATCCACGTCTTATAGGACGTGCTTGTACAGCAATAAAATAAGTGGGACCACCTGATTTCACGTGCCCTACAAACTGGACAAGGCAAACAGATTCTGTGACTCGCTCCCATGCTGCGGGTTACCAACATAAATTCAGGAGTAATACTCTATGTATGCGTTAACCAACTGCACCCTGTTTACAGGCAGCGATACCCTGTATCAGCACGCGGTCATCATCGATGGCGATACCATAGTAAAGGTATGCCCTCAGGCTGAACTCGATTCTTCAATCAAGACTATAGACCTAGAAGGCGCAAATGTATCACCAGGCTTTATCGACCTTCAGCTAAACGGCTGTGGGGGCGTGATGTTCAACGATGAGATCAACGCTGACACCCTGCAAACCATGCAAGCGGCTAACCAAAAGTCAGGCTGCACAAGTTATCTGCCAACCCTTATCACCTCTTCCGATGAAGATATGCGTGCAGCTATCACTGCTCAGCGTGAGTTCGAAGCGCAATATGCGAATCAGTCTCTAGGTTTGCACCTTGAGGGCCCATACTTGAACTTAGCTCGCAAGGGTATTCATACCGAGTCCTACATCCGTCAATCTGATGATGAGATGGTGGACTTTATCTGCGACAACGCAGATGTGGTGGCGAAGGTAACCCTAGCGCCAGAGCAAAACAACCCAGAGCACGTTAAAAAGCTGGCCGAGGCAGGGATTGTGGTTTCAATTGGTCACACAAACGCCACCTATCAAGAAGCGCGCGAAGGCTTTGCCAATGGCATCACCTTTGCTACTCACCTATTTAATGCCATGACACCTATGACAGGTCGTGAGCCAGGTGTTGTGGGCGCTATCTACGATACCCCTGAAGTATACGCGGGCATCATCGCCGATGGTTTCCACGTTGATTATGCAAACATCCGCATAGCGCAGCGTGTTAAGGGCGAGAAGCTGGTACTGGTTACCGATGCTACCGCTCCAGCAGGCGCTGAGATGACAGAGTTCAACTTTGTTGGCAAAACTGTGTATGTAAAAGATGGCAAATGCGTTGGCGCAGACGGCACACTCGGTGGCTCAGCTCTGACTATGATTGAAGCGGTAGAGAACTGCGTGAAGCACGTGGGTATCTCTTTGGACGAAACCTTACGTATGGCGAGCCTGTATCCTGCGAAAGCTATTGGCATAGATCACAAGCTTGGACGCATAAAATCAGGTATGATTGCCAACCTTGCTATTTTTGATAGCAATTTCAAGGTATTGAACACTGTAGTAAACGGCGAAATGCAATAAAGGGTAACTATGACTGGCGGACAGATTGGTAACGTAGACTTGGTCAAACAGCTGAACAGCGCAGCTGTCTATCGCTTGATTGACCAACAAGGCCCAATATCACGAATTCAGATCGCTGAATTGAGTCACCTTGCACCTGCAAGTGTCACAAAGATCACCCGCCAGTTGTTAGAGTTTGGCTATATCCAAGAGGTGGCTCAGCAAGCCTCCACTGGTGGTCGTCGTGCCATCTCTCTAAAGACACAAGTTACTCAGTTCCACACCATAGCGGTACGTATCGGTCGTGACTATCTACAGCTTTCACTGCATGATCTAAGCGGTGCGGTGTTGGCGCAAGATGAGTCTTCGATTCAGTATCGCGACCAAGGCGAATTGGTTGGACAATTGTTCGACAAAATCGCCCTGTTTAAAGCCTCTAACGAAGCGCGTATTCAACAGCTTATCGCTATCGGTGTCATCCTTCCTGGTCTGGTAAACCCAGTGCAAGGAGAGGTGGAATATATGCCGAATACCAAGATAGACGACCTGCCTCTGGCTAAGATGCTAAAAGAAGAGTTCAAGGTTGAGTCTTTCGTGGGGAACGACATCCGCGCTATGGCACTGGCAGAGCACTACTTTGGCGCAACCCGAGATTGCAACGACTCTGTAATGATCAGTGTTCACCGTGGTACGGGCTCTGGCATCATATCTGGTGGTCAGGTATTCCTTGGTAGCAACCGTAACGTGGGTGAAATCGGCCATATTCAGGTGGACCCTCTTGGTGAGCAGTGCCAGTGTGGCAACTTTGGCTGTCTTGAGACCATCGCTGCTAACCCAGCTATCGTGAAAGGCGTAAAAGCGCGCCTGGCCCAAGGCTATAGCTCTTCTCTTGCCGATGAAGCGAACATAGATATAGATACCATCTGTGAACACGCACTAAATGGCGACGCCTTGGCTACCCAAAGCATAGTGCGCGTGGGAGATCAGCTAGGTAAAGCAGTCGCCATCGTTATCAACCTATTCAACCCCGAGAAGATCGTCATTGCAGGTCATATTACCAAGGCCAAAGAGATCCTCTTCCCGGCTATCCAACGCAATGTGGTGAGTCAGTCGTTGACCGCTTTCCACAAAGACCTACCTATAGTTTCATCGGATCTTGAACTGCAACCAACCATGGGTGCCTTCGCTATCGTAAAACGAGCCATGCTAAATGGGATCTTGTTACAAAAATTAATGGATTCCGCACAATAACAGTTACTTTCAGCCTAATATTTGTGGTTGAATGTGCGCGAATTTTGTAACAGTTAGCAGGGTAATATGGATATAGTTCTGATATGTGTGGCGTTTATTGCTGGCTTTATAGCTCAACGGTGTAATCTGCCACCCCTAGTCGGATTCCTGCTTGCTGGATTTGGTCTAAATGCCTTTGGCTTCGAAAGTAACACAGCTATCCAACACCTTGCCGACCTAGGTGTTACCCTGCTGCTGTTTACGATTGGCCTGAAACTGGACATCAAGGTCCTGCTTTCTAAAGAGATCTGGGCCGGTGCCACCATACACAATGTTGCGTCCACCGCTTATTTCACTCTAGCCCTACTCGCTCTGCAGTTTATTGGTGTCAGTGCATTCGCCGATATGGGCATGACTCAACTAGTTATCCTAGGCTTTGCCCTTTCCTTCTCGAGTACCGTATTTGCTATCAAAGCGTTACAAGATAAGGGTGAGATGAACTCTGTGTATGGCACTCTGGCCATCGGTATCCTGGTTATGCAGGATATCTTCGCGGTTATCTTCCTCACTGTCTCCACAGGCAAGATACCTGAGTGGTATGCCATCTTCCTGTTTGCCCTGCCACTGGCAAGACCGCTTCTATTCAAGCTCCTAGATAAGTTGGGCCACGGTGAGCTGCTGGTTCTGGGTGGCATCTTCTTTGCCTTAGTAACAGGCGCTGGTCTATTTGAACTGGTTGGTGTTAAAGCGGACCTTGGCGCACTGGTGCTAGGAATGCTTCTCGCCGGTCACAAAAAAGCTTCAGAGCTTTCTAAGTCACTGTTTAATATGAAAGAGCTACTACTAGTTTGCTTTTTCCTTAATATCGGTCTTTCCGAGCAACCGACAGTGACGGGCCTTGTAATGGCTATCCTGTTTATGTTCTTACTGCCAGTTAAGGCTCTATTCTACTACCTCATTATCGACCGCTTTAAGTTTAGAAACCGTACCTCACTGCTCACCTCATTGACTCTGTTTAACTACAGTGAGTTTGGCCTGATTGTGGGTGGTCTCGCATACAAAGAGGGATGGATCACCGGTGATATCATGGTCGCTATCGCCCTTGCTGTATCTATCTCCTTTGTAGTATCCGCCCCTATTAACCGCTTCAGTAACGGTATCTACAGGCGTAGCGCTCAATGGCTAAAAGAGCACAGTGACACTAAGATCAACATTCGCGACCAATTTATCCACCTAGGTGACTCTCAGGTAATGATTCTAGGTATGGGCCGTATCGGCACCGGAGCTTATGATGAACTGGTTCGCCGCCATGGTGAAATCTGTGTTGGTGTAGAAATCCGTGACGATACCGCTGGGCATCACCAAAAATATGAGCGCAATACTATCCAAGGGGATGTGACCGACTCAGATTTCTGGGAGCGAGTGCAGAACATACAACAGATCGAATTGGTGCTTTTGGCAATTCCGAATAATCAGGGTAACCATTACGCCTTTGAACAGCTGAAGATCCGTGGCTACAAAGGCAAAGTCGCAGCTATTGCTGAATATCCGGATCAGGTTGATCAATTCTTAGAGCTTGGTGCAGATGCGGCCTTCAATATTTATCGAGAAGCGGGCAGCGGTTTTGCAACCCATGTCTGCGACACCCTCAAACCTGAATTCACTAAAAACAGCGCTTAAGTTAGAAAAGCAGTCGAAAGACTGCTTTTTGCTTATGGAATAACCGCAATTCCATCATCCTACTCGGTTTGTACTAAGCTTATGCAGTCGTAGTCGTCTTCAAAAAGTGCATGCAAACCAATAACTTTTCCCATTTCGCGAACATTCAAAACCGCAAACAGATGCGACTTTGGTTACCTATAGTCGCTGCTGTTTTGTTATTCCTAGGTTTCTTTATTCCCTATCTATCGAGAACCACCTTCTTGCTGGACTCAACCGAAGAGATTTATTGGTTTCGCTTCTTTCTCATTGCCATCGCTCCACCCGCACTCATGGCGCTTTGGTACATAGCGAAGACCCAGGTTGTAAATACTAAACTCAATCTAGCCATCTTAATGGGTGTCTCCATCCTAGTAGCCGGACTGCATGCCATCATGCTGACTCAGTCTCATACCCTAGCGCCCATCTCAATCATTTTGCTGAGCCTATTGGTAAAGGTGATGATACTGCCAATGTGGGCCGTCGGCTCCCTATATGGGGTAAGCGTCATTACCGGCATCTTAGTGATTATGCTATTAGACGGCTATCGCGTTTTAACCCCCCACCTTTTCGCTTCTGTCTCGTTTACCTTGATATGGTTGCTCTATCTAGGTCAGGACCACTTTGTGACTCGAAAACGTCGCTTCGAGCACAATCAAGAGCAGTGGAAAGCCCACCAACAGATTACATTGCAGCTTCTAGAGCTAGAAGCGCAAAAAAAGAAACTACAAGCACTTGCCATCACCGATGGCCTGACAGGTGTGTATAATCGCGGCTATTTTGATGTGGAATTAGAAAAAGAGATCAAAAGGCTTGCTAGAAACCCCACCCCGCTAACCCTAGTGTTAGTAGATATTGACCACTTTAAACAGGTCAACGATACCCTCGGGCACACCATCGGTGACGATTTTCTACAGAGGGTTGCGGTAGAGTTAAAACGTATTTTTAGGCGTTCAACAGATTCTGTATGTCGTTATGGTGGCGAAGAATTTGCCATTATCCTGCCAAACACCGATGCCAAAGGGGTTGAGGTTCTAGTCGAAAAACTTCGCGAAGCACTTAAGCTTGCTAACCTACCCCATCCAAATGGTAGGGCATTGACCGTTAGTATAGGTGTAACCATCACTCAAAACGCAGATTTCTCCTCAAGCACTCTGATAAACAGTGCCGATGACGCCTTGTATGCTGTGAAGAAACAAGGGCGTAACAACTACCAAATCACCCACTTAGAGCACAAAACCACCACCACTTAGATGAAATCCAAACAAAGATAGCTTTTATTAAATATTTTCTATCTAAAGCATTCCAATACTAATTATTTTAATAAAGCGGGTTGTTTTTTTTTAATAAGATGGCAAATTGGTTTTAAACGATGTTAACGGTTTAAGGAAATACTATGTGCTCAATATTTGGGATTCTTGATATCAAGAGCGACGCTGCCAAACTACGTCCAGTGGCTCTTGAGATGTCTAAGAAACTGCGCCACCGTGGTCCTGACTGGTCAGGTATCTACTCTTCAGAAAAAGCAATCTTGGCGCACGAGCGTCTAGCGATTGTTGGTCTGAATAGTGGTGCACAACCTCTGTATAGCCCAGACAAAAAGCTTATCCTTGCCGTTAATGGTGAAATCTATAACCACAAAGAATTGCGTACTCGCTATGAAGGCAAGTATGAATTCCAAACGGATTCTGACTGTGAGGTTATCCTAGCCCTATACCAAGACATGGGTGCAGACCTTCTTGAGGAGCTAAACGGTATCTTCGCTTTTGTTCTTTATGACGAAGAGAAAGACACCTATCTAGTAGGCCGTGACCATATCGGTATTATCCCGCTATACCAAGGTCTGGACGAGCACGGAAATATCTACGTTGCTTCTGAGATGAAGGCGCTAGTACCAGTATGTAAAACCGTCTCAGAATTCCCTCCTGGCTGTTATCTAGAGAAAGGCGCTATGGCACCGACTCGCTATTATATTCGTGACTGGAACGAATATGCGGCGGTACAAGGCAACAGCACCAGCAAAGAAGAACTAACTGAAGCTCTTGAGGCAGCAGTTAAGCGTCAGCTAATGACAGATGTGCCTTACGGTGTATTGCTATCTGGTGGCCTAGACTCTTCTATCACCTCGGCGGTAGCAAAACGCTTCGCAGCGATGCGTGTTGAAGACGATGATAAGTCAGAGGCTTGGTGGCCACAGCTACACTCATTTGCTATCGGCCTTGAAGGCGCACCTGATCTTAAAGCTGCTCGCGAGGTTGCTGACCAGATAGGTACGGTTCACCACGAGATGACCTACACCATTCAGGAAGGCCTAGATGCTATCCGTGACGTTATTTACCACATCGAAACCTATGACGTGACGACCATCCGCGCTTCAACGCCTATGTTCCTAATGGGTCGTAAGATCAAGGCTATGGGTATCAAGATGGTGCTGTCTGGCGAGGGGGCTGATGAGATCTTCGGTGGCTACCTATACTTCCACAAAGCGCCAAACGCACAAGAATTCCACGAAGAAACAGTACGTAAACTACTGGCACTAAACATGTTTGACTGTGCTCGTGCGAACAAGTCTCTAGCGGCTTGGGGCGTTGAAGGACGTGTACCTTTCCTAGACAAAGAGTTTATCGACGTGGCTATGCGTCTAAACCCACAAGACAAGATGTGTGGCAACGGCAAGATGGAGAAACACATCCTACGTGAGTGCTTCGAACACTATCTTCCAGATGCGATCGCATGGCGTCAGAAAGAACAGTTCTCTGATGGCGTAGGTTATGGCTGGATCGATACCCTACGTGAGGTAGCGGAAGCTAAAGTTACTGACCAGCAAATGGAAACCGCGCAGTACCGTTTCCCATACAACACGCCAACTACCAAAGAAGGCTACGTCTATCGTGAGATCTTTGAAGAGTTGTTCCCACTGCCATCGGCAGCAGAGTGTGTACCGGGTGGTCCATCAGTAGCTTGTTCTTCAGCAAAAGCTATCGAATGGGATGAGTCATTCAAGAACAACGCCGACCCATCAGGTCGAGCAGTTAAAGCGGTTCACAACGACGCTTACTAAAACAACAAAGGGATGCAGATGCATCCCTTTTTAATTCTCGCTTGTTTAATTAACCGTGTTCGATATCTTGGTTATTCACTTGGATCTCAACCGGCTTATTGATCAGCGTTACCAGCAGGATTGAGCGCTTTTCACCATCGGCCTCTTGGTAGATGGCATCGATACCTGCGAACTGACCTGACTTGATAATCACCTTGTCCCCTTTCTCCGGTAGATTTACCTCAGAAACCGGCTCTAGCTGACTCTTCTCAATCTCTTTTAGGGTATACACGAGGTCGCCCTGAAGCTCTTTAGGGTAGGCACCGGTACGAACAAAATCTGCGACACCTCGGGTTGAACGAATGGTGGTAAAAGTCGGTCCTACCTCGTAGTCGAAACGCACAAACATATAGCTTGGAAACAGCGGCTCCAGCTTTTTTGTCTTCTTGCCTCGCACCAACTTTTCAAGTTTAAATTGAGGGTAATAGACCTCAACACCCTGATTCTCCAAATGCATCCGTGCCCGCTGCTGTTCACCGCGACGACAATAAAGTAAATACCACTGTTTCATAACCTAGCCTGAGTTTTTCTTTTTTTAACCCATACATTTTATCAAACATTAAAACTGTATGCCGTACCCTCGCTCTTGAGTGCTCATTTAGTCCGCTAAACTCGTTTAGCTAGGCACCATTTTCCACCAGCTGAACCATCATTTCGATATGCAGGTCATCATCATTAAGACATGGAATAAAGTTAAACACCTCGCCACCTGCTTCAATAAACTCATCTCGACACTCGCCTGAAATCTCTTCAAGGGTCTCTAAACAATCAGCTGAGAACGCGGGGGTAATGATATCCAGCTTTTTTGTGCCCTCTTTAGCAAGTTTATGTAGGGTTTTATCGGTATAAGGCTGTAGCCATTCCTCACGACCAAACCGTGATTGATAAGACATCCCTATTTGGCTTTCATCTAAACCCAACTCTTTAGCAAGCGCGGTAGTAGTAGCTTCACAATGCTTAGGATAGATATCACCATTGTCAGCATAGCGTTTTGGAATGCCGTGGAACGAGCAAAGCAGATAATCACCTTGACCCTTTTCTTGCCAAGATTTTTTCACCGATTCAGCCAGCGCCTTGATATAAAGCGGATGATCAAAGTAATCACGAACAATGCTATAAGCAGGAATCACGCGCATCTTATTAAGCGCCTTAGCTAGGCCATCCACCACAGCCGCTGTGGTGGTCGCTGAATATTGCGGATAAAGAGGAAGCACCACCACTTTCTCAACCCCAGCTTGGATAAGCTTGTCCACCCCAGTTTGCAGGCTTGGGTTGCCATAGGTCATACCAAGTTCTACCGGCACATTAAGAGCTTTACCGAGTTTGGCTGCTTGTCGCTGGGAGTAAACCATAAGCGGAGAACCTTCATCCATCCACACCTGTTGATAGAGCTTTGCTACCTTAGGCGAGCGCACTGGCAGAATAATGCCGTGCAGTAGTGGGCACCACAACCAACGGGTCATATCCACTACTCTATGATCATGAAGAAACTGAGAAAGAAACTTTTTCACCGCTTGCGGCGTGGGAGCGTCCGGCGTGCCTAGGTTGACGAGTAGCACACCAATTTGAGGTTTGTTTTCCATAACATCCTGATCTAAAGGTTATTTATGTTTTAATAATCAGGCCATTATCAGCGCGCTGTGACTAGCATTGAAGATTCAGCGTCTTTACTTTTAATGGCTAATTTCTTATAGCTCACGGCTCGAAGATTCGATCATGACCAAGCAAGTGGCATGATAAATTTGAGAAATAAAAAAGGGCGACTCAACGTCGCCCTCTTAGTATCTCTACTATTCAGAGTTCTAGCAATGCTTATGCTAGCGCTTTTTCGATGTCAGCGCTCACTTCAGCAACTTGCTTAGTACCATCGAATTTAAGGTACTTAGTGTTACCCGCTTCTGCTTCTTTACCGTAGTACTCGATAAGTGGAGCAGTTTGGTTGTGGTATACGCCTAGACGAGCACGTACTGTCTCTTCTTTGTCATCGTCACGAACAACTAGGTCTTCGCCAGTTACGTCGTCTTTACCTTCAACCTTAGGTGGGTTGTAAACAACGTGGTAAGTACGACCAGATGCTAGGTGAGCACGGCGGCCTGCCATACGCTCAACGATTACATCGTCAGCTACGTCGAACTCGATAACATAGTCTACGTCTACGCCCATCTCTTTCAGGCCATCAGCCTGAGGGATAGTACGTGGGAAACCGTCTAGTAGGAAACCTTTAACACAGTCTTCTTCAGCGATACGCTCTTTGATAAGACCTAGGATGATGTCATCTGAAACCAACTGACCAGCATCAATTACTTCTTTAGCTTTTTTGCCAAGTTCAGTGCCTGCTTTGATAGCAGCACGAAGCATGTCACCAGTAGAAATTTGAGGGATACCGTATTTTTCCATGATGAACTGAGCTTGAGTGCCTTTACCTGCACCTGGAGCACCTAAAAGAATGATGCGCATTGTTTTTCCTCTTTGGATTTGACCGTATAACGAATCTCACCAATTTAGCCTAAGTGACTGATAATTAGATGAATTTCGGTATACAGTTGTATTGCCTATAAATTGAGCCCTGAATGTTACCACAAATCAGGGCTCTTTGTTTAATTTTGCGAAATCGATTACTTAAAGCGAGATCGGTTACTTAGAAAGCAACTGGTTGATAGCACCTAGGAACTGGCTTGGATCTTCTAGAGAACCACGCTCCGCTAGCATCGCCTGACCAAGTAGCATCTCTACCCAGCGACCAAACTCAATTTCATCCGCTGTGTCAGCCATCTGCTTCACTAAAGCGTGTTCTGGGTTGATCTCGAAGATGTAGTTCACTTGAGGTGCTTCTTGACCTGCAGCCTCAAGCAGTTTCGCCATTTGAGTGCCCATCTCGAAGTCGTCGGTCACTACTACCGCTGGCGTGTTCGCTAGCTTGAAGGTAGTACGAACCTCTTTCACGCGATCGCCAAGGTACTCTTTAGTGCGCTCAACAACAGATTTGAACTCTTCTTCTGTTTCTTTCTGCTTCTCTTTTTCCGCGTCATCTTCAAACTGGCTTAGGTCTAGACCCGCTTTAGTGATCGACTGGAACTGCTTGCCATCGAACTCAGTTAGGTAGTTCATTAGCCACTCATCGATGCGATCGTACATAAGTACAACCTCGATGCCCTTAGCTGCAAATTGCTCTAGGTGTGGGCTGTTTTTCGCCGCAGCATAGCTGTCTGCAGTTAGGTAGTAGATCTTATCTTGGCCTTCTTTCATGCGCTCAACATAACCAGCAAGACCTACGGTTTGATTTGCACTGTCTACATGAGTTGATGCAAAGCGAAGCAGGTTAGCAATCTTCTCTTTATTGGACATGTCCTCAGCTGGGCCTTCTTTTAACACCAGACCGAACTCTTTCCAGAAAGATTGATACTTCTCTTCGTCTTTATTTGCCATGCGTTCAAGCATAGTTAGTACACGCTTAGTACAAGCACTGCGAAGAGACTGGGTTACCTTGTTGTCTTGCAGAATTTCACGCGATACGTTTAGTGGCAAATCGTTGGAATCAATCAGACCCTTTACAAAACGCAGGTAAGACGGCATAAACTGCTCAGCGTCGTCCATGATGAATACGCGCTGAACATACAGCTTCAGGCCACTCTTGTGGTCGCGGTTCATCATATCCCAAGGTGCTTTCGCTGGGATATATAGAAGACTGGTGTAGTCGTTCTTACCTTCAACCTTGTTGTGACTCCACACTAGTGGATCAGCAAAGTCATGAGAAACGTGCTTGTAGAACTCTTGGTATTCTTCGTCGCTGATATCAGATTTGGCGCGAGTCCAAAGTGCTTGAGCCTTGTTAATTTGTTCCCACTTGCTCTCGCCAGTCTCTTTACCTTCTTCATCCATCTCTTTAGTCAGGATAGAAACCGGAATACCGATATGGTCAGAGTATTTGCTGATCACATCACGAAGGCGCCATTCAGATAGAAACTCTTTGCCTTCTTCACGCATGTGCAATGTGATATCAGTACCACGACTTTCTTTAACTATGTCTTCAATGGTGTACTCGCCTTCACCTGCAGAGTGCCACTGAACCGCTTGATCAGCAGCAGTGCCAGCCGCGCGAGTGCGAACGGTAACTGAATCCGCAACAATAAATGCAGAATAAAAGCCAACACCGAACTGACCAATCAATTGAGAATCTTTTGATTGATCCTCTGAAAGTTTTGAGAAAAATTCAGCTGTACCAGATTTAGCGATAGTACCAAGATGCTCGATTACATCTTCACGGCTCATGCCGATACCGTTATCTGAGATGGTCAGAGTATTGGTTTTTTCATCAAATGACAGTTTTACACCTAAATCGGCGTCACCTTGGTATAAATCTGGATTTGATAGAGCCTGGAATCTAAGCTTATCAGACGCGTCTGAAGCGTTTGAAATCAGCTCACGCAGGAAGATCTCTTTATTCGAGTAGAGTGAATGGATCATCAAGTGAAGAAGTTGCTTCACTTCAGATTGGAAGCCACGAGTTTCTTTGTTAGCAGACACTGTCTCGCTCATATTAACTCCAATATAATCAATATCATGTTGTACTTTTTGGACCTATTGCGGGAAATAGGCATCCTCTATGAGAGAGGAAATAAGGCTTTAGAATGTAAATTCAAGGTCAACCGCAACAAAAAAAATGTTTTTTAAATAAAAATTTATTATGCTATGCCGGTTATTCGTCCTAAAACACGAATAAACACACATTTCATAGGGAATGAATGTGGCGGGAAAGGAAGTCGAAAAGACGAACATCAAAGAAGAACTAAATGAGTAAAATCGGTATTAAATACATACTGGCGCAGAAGTATATTTTTGATCCAAACAACAACTCACTGGTCGACCAAACTTTAGACGATGCCATTATTCGTCTGGGTAGTAATGAAAGTCGTATCCTAACCCTACTTAGTGAACATCCAAATGAAGTGGTGACTCGAGATCAGTTGCATGAGTTTGTATGGCGTGATCAAGGCTTCCAAGTGGATGATTCAAGTCTAACTCAGGCGATTTCGACCCTGCGTAAGATGCTGAAGGATTCGACAAAATCACCACAATTCGTAAAAACCGTGCCAAAACGCGGTTACCAGTTGATCTGTTCTGTTGAGCGCACTACCCCAGTTCCAGTACAAGAAGAGGCCCAAAACGACGCTGCAGGTGAGCCTGCTCTAGCGGCGGTTTCTAGTGGCTCTCAGTCTCAGCTAAAAGAATCTAAATCAGAACCTACGGTGAAAAAACCACCATTCTGGACCACTTGGGATACCCCGACTCGCGTTCTATTGGCTCTAGCTTTGGTTCTGCCTCTGATTGCGATATTTATTCCTAACTCTGCGCCTTCAGCGTTTAGAGCAATTACCACAGTGCAAGATATTCCAGTAAAGACCACTGAAGGTCACCCTGATCTTGCTCGCTGGCTACCGAGCATTGAGATGTGTGTAAACCACTATATCGATGCTTATGCCGATGATTCAGACCCAGTGGAAGTGATTGCTACAGCTAGCCAAGACCACCAGCTGTACCTGAACTACATCCACAGCCCAGAATTTACGATTGAGAACAGCACGGTTCGTCTGGTTGCTTCTCAAGAAGATCTAAGCCGTATCTGTGCGCCAAAGAAGGGAAGTAAGTAATGAATCAGAAAACTGCAACTGTAATACTTGTCCTTTCTGCAATCTTTAGTGGCTGGTTGTACTGGGGAAGTGATGTAAAGATTGAGCAAATCCTAACCTCTCGCGAGTGGCAGACCAATATGAATACCTTCATTGTGTCTGACCAAGCAGACGATGCTATCGGTCCGCTAAGCAAGGTTCATATCACGTCAAACGTAAAGTATCTGCCAAATGGCGACTACCTGCGTGAGTCGCGCATGCAGCTATTTAATGAGAACAAAGAGGTGTCTCTAACCATGAGCATTTCTGAAACTGGTCGTTGGGAGCTAAGCGATAACTATCTGCTTATCGACCCTAAAGAGTTTAAAGACTCTTCAACCGCCGATTCTCAAGACTTTACCGATACCCAGCTACGCATGATTAAACAGGTATTCATTACCGATGCGCAGCAGAGTCGCCGAGTGGATATTGTTAATGACAATTCCATACTGCTGACTAGCCTAGGGCACGGCTCTCGAGTCTTAGTATCAACCCCATAAAAAAAGGAGGCTCAGCCTCCTTTTTTGTTTCTCTTGTACCGTCCTAAAAAGAGTTTAGATGTGAGTGCTTGCCAACACATCTCCCTCAAAGCTCACCACCTTGAGTTCTCTCTCTTCTAAAACACCAAAGCTTGCTACATTGCCGCCTTTAGGCAGAGTCACTGAGCCTGGGTTAAACAGGATGTAGTCACCCATGCTCTCGGCCACTGGAAGATGAGTATGACCATGTGCCAACACATCGCCCTCATTTAATGGTGGCAGTCTATCTTGGTTATATAGGTGGCCATGGGTTAGGAACAAGCGCTTGCCGTCCTCTAGCAATACCTGGGCGAAATCACTGAGGACCGGAAAGTCTAAAAGCATCTGATCCACTTCACTATCACAGTTGCCACGCACTGCGATGATCTGGCGTTTATATTGATTTAGAAGTTCGGCCACCTTAGCGGGAGCATAAGCTTCAGGTACCGGGTTACGTGGGCCGTGGTTTAGAATATCCCCAAGCAGGATAAAGTGCTCAGCACCGCTCTGTTTGAAGGCAGCGATGGCTTTTTCGGTAGAGGCTAAGCAGCCATGCAGATCAGAGGCGAAAAACAGCTTCATTAATGACATCTCTAAGATTTGAATTGCGGTGATTTTAGCAAGCGCACAAAAGGGAGACCAGAATTACTGGTCGCTCGCAAGCACCATGCCTTTTATCACTATATTGTTATAGCTCACCATACCAAGGATTCGACCCTCTTCCACCACAGGAGCGCGGCTAACCCCAAAGCGCTCGAACAATCTGGCACAATACTTTACGTTCATATCTGGAGATACACATAGCGCAGGCTTGCTCATGATCTCATACACATTAGTGCGAGCCGGTGCTCGATTCTTAGCTAACACTTTCTTAGCAATATCGTTCATCAGCACTAAACCATACTCATCCTCATCATGCCTTTTATCCACGATGAGCGCCTTGACCTGATTCTCCCTAGCAATACCTATCGCCTCTTCCACCGTCATCAAACCATCCACTATGGCGTAGGTATCCGACATAACTGTCCTTACTTTTCGACTGCTGTGACTCTTCATAGCTCTTTCTCAACCACCTTAGTTAAACTGGCTACCTGATGGGCAACCCCAACCGCATCCTCAATATCTAGCTGAACCGCGATGCCCTGCCCCGGCTGTTCATCAAACTCAGCGACATGACTTATCTTCTCCAGAATCTTTCGCGCCAAATGCTCCTCAACCACAAACAGCAGCACATCCTTTTGCACTTCGAGGCTAAGACCTAGAAAGGTTTTCTTTTTATTCAGCCCCTCACCTCTGGCGTTATTGATGACGGTTGCACCAGTTGCACCCGATTCTCGAGCCGCATCCAATACCGCGTCCGTGCGACTGTCATCGACAAAAGCCAATATCAATTTAAAACGCATTGGAATCCTCCTTGTTTGGCTGACGCCTTGCTATCCAATTAGTAATTTGTGCATATCCCATGACGCTTATCATGGGAAATAAGCTGGCAAAGGCGATAAGCCCAAAACCATCAATCAAAGGGCTCCGCCCCGGTACCGTCGAAGCAAGCCCTAGCCCAAGAGCGGTGACTAGTGGCACGGTTACCGTAGAAGTGGTTACCCCCCCCGAATCATAAGCAAGGGGCACTATCATGGGTGGTGAAAAGTAGGTTTGAATGATTACCACCAAATAGCCCACAATGATGTAGTAGTGAATAGGGTCACCCTCGACGATTCGATAGCAACCTAAAGTGATGCCAAAAGCTACCCCGAGCGCCACCGCGAACCTGAGACCATTCACCTTGATACTGCCCCCAGAAACCTGATTTGCCTTCATAGCCACTGCTATCAAAGCGGGCTCAGCTACAGTGGTGCTAAAGCCAATACAGAAGGCAAATAGATAAACCCAGTAGTAATCAAACCACATCAAGCTCCCAAAATCGGTGATGCGCACCTGCTGCAAAAAGCTCGGCATAGTCAATTGCACCGCCATCATCTCCCCTAGCGGGAACAGCGCAAGCTCAAGCCCAACCAGAAAAAATGAAAGGCCAATGATGACCAATACAAATCCCATCAGAACCTGTTTGAGATTAGCTATCGGTCTTCTAAGTACCGCGACCTGAAAGCCGAATAGGATCACCGCGATGGGAATCACGTCTCGAATGGTAGATAAGAAGACATCTAGCATTAGCTCGATCATGTCAGCCATATCCCGTAAACCATGACAAACACCATAGGAAGCAAGGAGGCAAAGGCAATCAGTCCAAAGCCATCCAGCAAAGGGTTGCGCCCCTTGATTGCCGAAGCAAGCCCAACCCCAAGGGCGGTAACCAAAGGCACTGTAATGGTTGAGGTAGTCACCCCACCGGAGTCATAGGCAATACCAATAATGCTCGCTGGGGCAAAGAAGGTCATTATCACCACCAGCGAATAGCCACCGATGATCATCATATGGATTGGCCAGCCTTTTATGATTCGAATTACTCCTAACAAGATGGCGCACCCCACCGACAGAGCAATGGTTATGCGAAGACCCATCGCATACTTTTCCATTCCCTCTTCACTTGCCGCTATCTGTCCTTCTTCAGCGGCCACCTCTGCGGCCTCCCAAGCCACTGCAGTAAGGGCGGGCTCGGCTATGGTGGTGCCAAAACCCAGAGCAAAGGCAAACAACAGCAGCCAAAACAAGCTACCTTTGCGGGCGAAGGTCTGCGCCATGCTCTCGCCTATAGGGAACAGCCCCATGTTGAGACCGAGTACAAACAAGGTCAGACCTAGAAGAACTAAAAATAAGCCACTGAAAATAGTGATAAAATTAGGAAGAGGCTGCTGTAAAATGACCAACTGAAAGAACGCCACCACAAGGATTATGGGGACGAGGTCTCGGATGCTGCCGATAAATGATCGTATAAAGGCCTGCATAGCAATCTCATTGGTCAAAAAGTGCGTACTTTAACTATGGTTTATATTCACACGCCTCGATGTGACATCGGGCGCGAATTGAAGGTGTAAACCAAGTGCAAAATCAACCCATTGCCGGATGCTTCTATACTTGAGGCATTGGCTTATCTCAATCTAGTCTTTGAAGAGGATTCAATGCAGATACTGATCACAGGTGGTACAGGTTTTATTGGCAAGGCTCTAGTTAAGCAGCTCATTCCTAGTCACGTCACCGTCTTAACCCGAAGTGCTGACAAAGCGCGGGCTCAGTTCAAGCACCTCAATAGCAACACCTATGACCTGATTGAATCCTTAAATGAATTGAAAGACCTCAGTGCCTTCGATGCCGTAGTTAACCTAGCAGGAGAGCCTATTGCTGACCGACGTTGGTCGAGCCTGCAAAAAAAGCGCATCTGTGACAGTCGCTGGGACGTGACCGAGAAACTGGTCTCTTTAATGCACGCCAGCGAGACTCCACCCAAGGTATTTATCAGTGGCTCGGCCGTGGGTATCTATGGCGACCAGCAGCACAATACTGTCGACGAACGTAGCGAGTATCCCGAGCAAGGCTTTCCACATAAGGTGTGCGCGCAGTGGGAAGAGATCGCCATGCAAGCGCAAAACGATCAAACTCGTGTCTGCTTGCTCAGAACAGGGATCGTATTGGGATCAAACGGCGGCGCTCTAGGCAAGATGTTACTGCCTTATAAACTGGGGCTCGGAGGACCTTTAGGTTCAGGTAAGCAATATATGCCTTGGATCCATATCCAAGATATGGTTCGCGCCATCCAGTTTTTAATTGAGAGTCCACAGGCGCAAGGCGTGTTCAATCTCACCGCACCTCATCCCGTGCCCAACAAAGAGTTCAGTCAGACCCTTGCCAAAACCTTGTCTAGACCTCACTTCCTGTTTACGCCTCAGCCTATGATGAAACTGCTGATGGGAGAGTCGAGCTGCTTACTATTCGATAGCGTGAATGCAAAACCAGTCAGACTCACTGAGATGGGGTTCAAATTTACCTATTCGCGCTTGCAACCTGCTTTGCAACAGATCCTTAACTGATCCACAAACTGAAAAAAATTTGCTGTTTATTTCTTGACGCCATAAAAGTGTAATAAAACGTGTGCATTATGTACGCATCCACGGTTATTTTGTTATCGGTGTCGGAGACAACATGTCTTTAAACAAGCTTAACTGGTTAAGCGTGGGGGTTGTGCTTCTCGTTATTGTTTTGCTATAGCCACCATACTCAAATATCCAGACCAGAAACCCAGCGTCACATTTGTGAATTAGCTGGGTTTTTGCGTTTCTGGACGCTTGAAATTTCAGGATTTAGCCCAATAAATTATACAGTTATCTTAATTCACAGCAGAGACTCATAATGCAGGCACAACTTATCGTCGAAATGAACCAAGAGAACTTCCAACAGATCCTTCAAGGTTCAATGGAAACACCAGTACTGACCTACTTTTGGGCTCCAATGAGTCAAGAGAGCGCCGAACTCCTCCCACAACTGCAACACCTTACGCAGCAATATGCCGGCGCCTTTACCCTAGCAACACTGAACTGCGAAGTAGAGCAAAACATCGCAGCGCAATTTGGTATCCAAGCCCTACCGACTATCGCTCTGTTCGATCAGGGTCAAGCCGTGGATGGTTTAGGTGGTCCTCAGCCAGTTCAGGCAATTGAAGAGATGCTGAAAAAGCACCTTCCGAGTCGAGATGAGCTTAACCTAAAGCAAGCGCTAGGCCTGATGTCTGAAGGGGAGCACGCGCAAGCATTAGCTATCTTCAAAACCCTACCTGAAGAGCTCCAAGCTCAGGGTGAGGTAAAGCTCGCGATAGCAGACTGCCTACTTGAAGGTCAGCAGTTTTCTGAAGCCGAGGTTCTGTTGCAGAAGATCCCTCTGGAGTATCAAGACAACTACTATAAAGGTCTAATTGCTAAGCTAGAGCTTCATGCACAAGCGGCAAACAGCCCTGAGATCCAAGCCCTAGAGCAGCAGCTGGCTCAAGATGAAACTAACGCTCAGATCGCAAACGACCTGGCCCTGCAGTACCATCAAGTTAACCGCAGTGAAGAGTCTTTGGCTCTTATCTGGTCGTTTATCTCTAAAGACCTAAATGCACTGGACGGCGAGATGCGTAAAACCTTTATGGATGTACTGACCGCCCTCGGTCAAGAGAACAGCACCGCCAAGCAATATCGCCGTCAGCTATACTCAATCCTATACTAAATGACGTATTCCCCTGTTAATTGGGGCACAGCTAGAATGAAAAGGGGCGTTTAGCGCCTCTTTTTTGTATCAAGTCATTTGCATAACAGATTGATTATTATTACAAATTAATAACTGAGACATATTTTTGACCTTAGGTTGAAGGTATAGTGGATGCTTAATTCCAATTAAGGGAACTCTCATGGATTCAACTCTAATCACGATTGCGGTGTTTATTGTACTGGCAGTGGTATTCATCATGTCAGCGGTCAAGACCGTACCTCAAGGTAGCAACTGGACTGTGGAACGCTTCGGGCGCTATACCAAGACGCTTCAGCCTGGCCTAAACCTAATCGTTCCGTTCATGGATACCATAGGTAATAAAATCAATATGATGGAGCGCGTGCTAGATATCCCAGCACAAGAGGTCATCTCAAAAGACAACGCCAACGTTACTATCGATGCAGTGTGCTTTGTGCAGGTTATCGATGCAGCGCAAGCAGCATATGAGGTTACCGAACTGGAACATGCGATTCGCAACCTAACCCTAACCAATATCCGTACTGTGCTTGGCTCAATGGAACTTGACCACATGCTAAGTCAGCGTGACCTTATCAATACGCGCTTGCTGTCTATCGTGGATGAAGCCACCAACCCTTGGGGGGTAAAGGTGACTCGTATCGAAATTAAAGACGTTCAACCACCAGCGGATCTAACTGCGGCCATGAATGCGCAGATGAAGGCAGAGCGTAACAAGCGTGCCGAAGTTCTAGAGGCAGAAGGTGTGCGTCAGGCAGAAATCCTTCGCGCTGAAGGTCACAAGCAATCTGAAATCCTTAAAGCCGAAGGTGAGAAACAAGCGGCTATCCTACAAGCTGAGGCCCGTGAACGCGCTGCGGAAGCAGAAGCTAAAGCAACAAAAATGGTATCTGATGCTATCGCTCAGGGTGATATGCAGGCTGTGAACTACTTCATCGCCCAAGGCTATACTGATGCCCTTAAGAGCATAGGTCAGGCTGAGAATGGTAAGATCGTTATGCTGCCACTTGAGGCTTCAGGTTTAATGGGTTCTGTTGCTGGCATCGCTGAGATGTTTAAATCAGATAAGGCTCAATCGTGATCGAACTTCTTTCACAGATTAATCACTGGCACTGGCTCGCATTCGGGCTCGTGCTACTTTGTGTAGAGTTACTGGGCACAGCAGGCTATTTTTTGTGGCTCGGACTTTCTGCCCTTATCGTTGGGGCACTGCTCTCTGTCCTACCTCTAGGTTGGCAGATGCAGTGGATGAGCTTTGCCAGCTTTAGCTTAGTAACGACTTGGCTATGGTGGCGCTATCAGTCGAAGCGCGACAATAAGGCACATCAAGATTCGACACTCAACCAAAGATCGAAGCAGTTGGTTGGTGAAACCACGGTTCTAGAGAACGATTTTGTTGAGGGTCGTGGTCGCATTAAGTTGGGTGACACTTCATGGTCGGCTCGCTCTGATACTGAGATCAGCGCAGGCACACGCATTGAGGTGTACAAGGTCGATGGCATAGTGCTACACATCAGGCCAAAGCAATAACAAAACGTAAAACGCTGAGTAAATACTCAGCGTTTTTTCTCGCCATTCTACTCCAATAAATAATCTTCACTAATCCAAGGTTTCCCTAGTTATCTTTAACGTCACTTCTTGGCTTGGCTGACCTTTCAACACCAAGGTGTAGCTACCCCACTCATGAGTATTGATGTGGGTAATCGTCATCTTTGAACTGTCACATTGCTGGTTATCAATATCTGCCCCTAAAACATCAGCACCCGCAATATCCATATCAAGCCCCTTACTATGAAAAACAATTAGCTTCTCATCCCAGTTCTCGATAGAAAGATCTAGATAAGCCTCACCGGCTTTGTTCAAGGTCGTAGCGATGGAAATGGGTTCAGTCACGCTTAGGCTCATTTGAGCCGCCTCATCGGCTGTATTTGCTACTTTCCAAGGCTTAGCTATCAGCTCACAAAGCTGCTGGTATTGCCGAGCAAAAAACTCATTTCTGGCACTATCGTCTGCTAACACCAGACTCGGTGACGCCAACAACAGACCAATCATTATTTTTGATAACTTCATTTCTAATTAAATCCTATCTATCACATAGCGATGAGTCAGCTTGCTCACAGAACGGAGAGTTAAACGGGTATCTCGTCCAGTCCCTGTCAATGGACAGTGCATTCAAGAAAGCAAGCAGTGCTTCTCGCTCCCGTCTAGTTATTTGAAACCCGCTTACCCATTCGCTCTTTGCAGGGTGTGCTCGACCATCTCCTTGATTTGTTCCATAGGTGAGCTTGCGCCCTCCCCTGGCATAAAGGTCCAGTAACGATTCCAAGGATTGAATGCTACCATCGTGTCCCCAAGGAGAGGTGTGCGCTACGTTGATCAAGGAGGGGATACGAAACTTGCCATTGTCTTTTTTCTTTCCCGAATGCCCCTCTAGACCAAGTTGACCCATGGGGTAACTTGGAAACCCTTCGGCATCCAGCGCGCCATACAATCCCGTGTTCCGAAAAGGCTCTTGCTCGTCGCTGGGGGTATCGAACAAGACACCACCATGGCACTTGGAGCAGTTTAGCCTGTCACCAGAGAAGAGTTGCCACCCTAACAACTCTTGTGCACTAAGAGCCTTGTGTTGACCCTGCTGATAGCGATGAACACGAGTATCTTGGCTTTGAACAAGGCTTAAGTAGTCCTCGAGTGCGGTAGCAACGCGCTCAATTGTTACCTCAGAGTCCCCAAACCCTGTCTCAAACATTGCTAGATATAAGGGCTTACGACTTAGCCGAGCTACCAAAAGCTCTACAGTCATACCCATCTCTAGGGGATCAACAGAGAACAGAGGGTTTAAGATGGCTTGCTCTAGCTCAGTAGCCCTTGGATTGGTCTGTGAAAACTGACGCCTATGAATGACATTGAGCAGAGATGGGGTATTCAAAGTGCTTGGCTTACCATAAATATCTATGGTTTTGTTAAAGGTATTACTCCAGCCGTGAGTCGGAGAATGACATAAGGCGCAACTTCGATTGCTATGCAATGACAGTGAGGTATCAAAGAATAGATAGCGTCCCAGCTGCTGTGTGGCGCTTAGCTCACTGCCCCAACACACGCCACTGATGATGAGCAGAAGTATGGCGATGTTCACTTTCATGGTTAAAATCAAGAGAGATAAAGCCACCTGAACACAGGTGGCTATCATCATTTAGTCCAGCTTTCTCCACTGCTGCTCGACCCAGTTTGGATCGCTAGCAACACCCGGCAAGAAGGCTTCATCATTACAATGGGCAGCCCAAGGGCCATAACATTCATAGATGCCCTCACCTTCAAATTTCACCACATCCCCAGCGACATAGTTTCCAAAGCCTTCCGGATATAGATAGTCGTATTCGATATCTCCTTGTTCAGTTATAACGGAGAACTCATAGTTTGCCTGCTCTAGAGCACCGTCAACTCGACCGGTAACACGCACCGTATACTCGCCTAACTCACTCACCTGCAAGCTTACTAGTGCATCTGTGGTGCCCGATACAACCTGCTCAGGCTCAGTTTCACCCACGGCTTTCATGATCACGGTGAAGTCGTAAATATCTTGCTCACCGTTCTCAACCGCCACTTCCACAGGAATAGATAGGGCTTCACCCTCTGCTAACTCATATTGAGATTCGCCATTGACCCAGGCTATAGAGGTGTCACTGCCATCTTGTTCAAGCTTCTCAACTAGATGCGACCATTCCTTGCTCACATAGTGGATATAGTTTTTCGCTGGGTCGTCACTCAGCTCAACCTCACCATCATCGTTTAATACGCCAACCTGAACGTATTCTGAGATAGTCGGGTTATCATTGATAGCCCTAGCTAAATCCAGCTTCCAGATATCATCGTTTTCATTGCTAGAGGTAATATCTTGGAATACCTCGAACTCTTCTGAGTTGCTGTGCATCAGGCGAGCTTTCACACGATCACCTGCGGCAACCTCAAAGCTTTCGGTAGCGAAGGCTTCACTCTTCACCCAAGGTGATTTATCTGGTTCAGGGGCAGGGTTATGGTCACCCACGATGACATTGGCGCAGCTGTAGAATGCCTCAGGGCTATCCCAGACATTCTCAGGCGGAGCGCCTAGCACCTCGTGATGGGTATGGCTTACATCAGGACGTTGCCACACCTGATAGATAACGTGTTTTCCGGTTTTACCCTCTGGCCACTTCACCTTAAAGGTTTCAGTAGCATTTGGCTCTTCTCCATAGCCGTCAATGACCGTCAAACGCTCAAGGTCATCCCAGGTCAATACCTCGGTATCTGGGTCAAAGCCATCACGGGTCACGAAGATATCCCAATACCAGGTTCGATGCGGAGCGGTATGGGTATAGACGATCTCAAACTCGCCGTTTGCGTCCAACTCAAGCTCTGTGGCATAACGATTTGCACTCGGTACATCGAGAACCGAATACACGCCACCCTTTGAAGCCGAGCAGAGCTGTCCATCAGCAATAACCGCTTTATGGTCACCGCCTGGGGTGTTGTTTATCTCATTTTTTTGATTGGACACTGTGTCATTACACAGCTCAGAATCCGTGGTGCTTCCTTTAAAACAACTATTGGCGTAGTCCTGCGGATATTCCATATATCCGTGAGCCGATACCGGAGCCACATACGCACCGCTAAGTGACGCACAGACTAAGCCTATTTGAAACGCTAACTTCTTTTGAATAAATCGCATTACAAGTTTCCTTCTATGGTTAACGATTTTTTTGCAGTTTCTAATTTGATTAGAAACTAGGCGGTAGAAGCTGCGAGTGGAAATCATTTAACCTCAATGATCCTTATTGAGGTTAAGCAGATACGAATTGGCTCATAGCGGGACATAGAAGATCCGTATCGGATGCCTTGATGGGTAAGGGATATAGAGCTTTAAGGCTCAGTAAAAATCTAAAAATAATCTTATTTTCAGACATTTAGCCATAATGGTAGCAGATGGGGGAATAAAAAAGTCCCGCCTAAATTTCAGGCATAAAAAAACGCTTGATGAGAGCACCAAGCGTTTTAACTCAAAACTTAGCGTTAGGTCAATGCGTTGTGTTTCTGAGCAAGCTCCAGCAGTTGCTCTTCCGTTTGCACCTCGACACCGAGGTCTGTTGCCTTAGCTAACTTCGAACCAGCATTCGCACCAGCGAACAGGATATCTGTCTTCTTAGAAACACTGCCGGTCACCTTAGCGCCCATCTTCTGCAGGGCTGCCTTCGCATCGCTTCGGTTAAGCTGAGACAAGGTACCGGTTAGCACCACTGTCATACCCGCAAGAGGCAATTCATCTGGGCTCGCGATTTCTTCAATCTCTGGCCAGTGGATACCAAGTTCCACCAGCTCACGAATGACGTCTTGGTTGCGCTGCTGAGCAAAGAAAGCATGCACGTGCTCAGCCACTACAGTGCCAACATCATCCACCTCGATAAGCTGCTCTGTCTCTGCCTTTTCGATAGCTTCTAGGGTCTTAAAGTGTTGCGCTAGGTTTGCGGCCGTCGCTTCACCGACCTCACGAATACCAAGAGCAAACAAGAAACGAGGCAGTGTGGTTTGCTTTGATTTCTCTAAGGCATCTACCACGTTCTGTGCTGATTTTGGCCCCATACGATCCAACACGGTAATGCGACCTGCACTTAGCTTAAAGAGATCTGCTGGTGTTTCCACCATCTCTTTATCCACTAGCTGTTCCACCACCTTGTCACCTAGACCGTCTACATCCATCGCTTTGCGGGATACAAAGTGCTTAAGGGCTTGCTTGCGCTGAGCCGAGCAGACTAGGCCACCAGTACAGCGTGATACTGCCTCACCCTCAACGCGCTCTACATCCGAGCCACACACAGGGCACTGGGTTGGATACACTACGGCTTTGGCAGACTCTGGACGGCGATCCATAACTACACCCGTCACCTGAGGAATAACATCACCCGCGCGGCGGATAATCACGGTATCACCGATCATCACCCCAAGGCGTTCAATCTCATCGGCGTTGTGCAGAGTTGCATTACTCACGGTAACCCCGCCCACAAACACAGGCTCTAGCTTAGCCACTGGAGTAATAGCGCCAGTACGGCCTACCTGAAACTCAACATCGTTCAGTACAGTCAGCTCTTCTTGAGCCGGAAATTTATACGCAATCGCCCAGCGCGGAGCACGCGCCACGAAGCCAAGTTGCTGCTGCTTTTCGATATCATCAAGCTTGATCACTACCCCATCAATCTCGTAGGCCAGATCATCACGACCATTCATGATGGCTTGGTAATAATCAATCACCTCATTCAAGGTGCTTACGCGTTTCACCTCAGGGCACATAGGTAAACCCCAACGTTTCAGTTCTAGGAAGCGCTCATAGTGACTGCCCGCAAGCTCACCACCTTCAACCACGCCTGTGCTGTACGCATAGAAGCTCAATGGCCTAGTGGCCGTGATGCGCGAATCTAGCTGGCGCAAACTACCTGCGGCGGCATTGCGCGGGTTAGCAAATACCTTGTCGCCTTTGGCTAGTGCTTGCTGGTTTAGCTTGTCAAATCCCGCTTTAGGCATGAATACCTCACCACGCACCTCGAGACGGCTTGGGTAGCCTTCACCCTGAAGCTTAAGTGGAATAGTAGCGATAGTGCGAACGTTCTGAGTAATATTCTCACCGGTTGTGCCATCACCGCGCGTAGCTGCCTGTACAAGGACACCATCTTCATACATCAAACTAACCGCAAGACCATCTAGTTTAGGCTCACAGCTAAAATCACCCAACTCGGTCTGATTCAGGCGATCTTGCATGCGCTTATAGAAGGCACGTAGCTCATCATCATCGAAGGCGTTGTCCAGTGACAGCATAGCCACCTCATGGCTTACCTGAGTGAACCCATCTAGAGGTGCACCACCAACACGCTGTGATGGCGAGTCTACGGTGACTAGCTCAGGATTTTGCTCTTCAAGCTCAAGAAGCTGGCGCATCAAGCGGTCATATTCCGCATCTGGGATCTCTGGGCTGTCTTCTACGTAGTAACGAACCGCGTGATAATGAAGAGCTTTAGACAGCTCTTGGTGTTGTTGTTGAATGGTCTTTGACATAGTGTTACTCAAAACAAAAGGCACCTTACAGTGCCTTTTTATATATAAATCAATAAATTAGCGAACCACTACAGGACTTGGCTTGCCTGCTTTGCACGTTTCTTGGCTTCAAACTGCTGAACCTGACGCTTAAAGGCATCGATACGGTCGCGGGTCATCAGCGCGTATTTATCATCCAGAACGTTGCCACCTAAATCATCAGCAATCATCTGTGCTGTGTGTAGCATGATCTTAAAGTTCTGCTCTGCATCGCCGTAGCAAGGCAATGTCATGAAGAAAGAGATGCCGTCGGTTATGAAAGTTTCTGGATCATCGTGAGCCAGTGAGCCTGGCTTCATCATGTTGGCAACGCTAAACAATACTTTGTCGTTACCAGTCAGGTCTGCGTGGCGGTGATAGATGCTCATGGCGCCAAAGTGCAGACCATTTTGCTCCATACTGTCAAACAACTGCGTGCCCACAAATTGCTGATTGTGGTTTGCCTTAACATGCAGCACCAACACCTCTAGTTGCTCCTCTTCAGGCTCTTCCTCTACAGGAGCTGCAGCAACTACCGGCTCAGGCTCAACCTCTATTTCTGGCTCGATGTCGAAATCATCGGTCGCACTAACAGAAGGAAGATCATCGTCCATATGCTTGGAGTAAGCATCTGAGCTAATGGTAATAGTTGGAAGGTCGTCTGCCTTCATGTGTTTGGGCTTGATTGGCTCTTCTTGGTCTGAATCTGTAATTGTTTCTGGTTCAGAGTCCAGAAGCGGATCAGAATAGTCATTGTCCATCGCGCCAAAGCTTGGCTCTTGTTTACTGCTCTTGGAAACCTTCTTCACAACCTCGAAGTCGTCATCCGCAATTTCTTGCTTAGCTACTGTCTCTTCAGCAGGCGCTGAGTCGGTTGATTCGGTTTCAAGTTTACCCAATGGTTTATCAGAAAACTTGCCGCTTTGCTCTCGGCGATTGGTCCATAATCCGTGAATCAGTAGGCCAGCTATGGCTAGCACGCCTACTACGATGAGTACGATTCGCAATTCCTGCATTTTTTGCTCTCTGCTTTACCTTGGTCAGATACCCATGAGTGGTTGAATCTACTTTAACAAAACTCATGTAAAGATTTGAATCTTTTAGTAGTTCTTGCTCATTTTATGCTGTGATTTTGAGCACGCTTTTCATATATTAGGCTCAAATTACTACAAACTGGGTCACAGGAAGACACCATGTCGCATCATTCTACCTCTCTACACCCTCAGTCACGAAGTGGATTCGGCTATTTCTTCGCCGGGGCTAAGATGGCTATGCAGCCTGGTCTGCGACGCTACGTGTTTATGCCTCTGCTCATTAACGTGCTACTCATAGGCTCTGCCCTTTTCTATCTGTTCTCCAACCTAAATAGCTGGATTGAACAGTGGATAGGTGGTCTGCCAGAGTTTCTAGACTGGTTAACTTACATCCTGTGGCCTTTGCTTGCTCTTACCATCTTAGCCACCTTCTCGTACTTTTTTAGTACCTTAGCCAATTTTATTGCAGCTCCATTTTGTGGACTGCTGGCAGAAAAGGTGGAACAGAGGCTGAGTCCGCAAGGAATGATAGACCAAGGTTGGGCGGATTTAGTCAAGGATGTGCCAAGAATCATGGCTCGTGAATGGCGTAAGTTAGTGTACTTACTACCCAAGGCTCTAGGTTTGTTCCTACTTTTACTGATCCCTGCATTTGGTCAGACTATCGCCCCGTTCGTATGGTTTATCTTCACCAGTTGGATGCTCGCCATTCAATACTGTGACTACCCCTTCGATAACCACAAGATCGACTTCAATAGCATGCGCATGCAGCTCAAACAAAAGCAGTCCAAAGCCTATGGGTTTGGCGCCTTGGTCTCTCTGTTCACCGCTATTCCTATACTTAACCTAGTAGTCATGCCTATTGCAGTATGTGGTGCTACGGTGATGTGGGTTTGTGAATTTAAGAATTCCAAGATTTAACAAGGTATTAGCGAATAGCCCATTAGCTATTAGATATAACCTTTTATTACTTTATCACTGATATGTTGCGTCTTATTCTGGATGGGTATAAGACTTCGCACCAAACATGCACAAGGACATAGAGCAATGAGCAAAATTTACGATGATAACTCCCTTACCATAGGTAACACTCCACTGGTTCGTCTAAACCGAGTCAGTAAAGGCAACGTGCTAGCTAAGGTTGAAGCGCGTAACCCAAGCTTCAGCGTTAAGTGTCGTATCGGTGCTAACATGATTTGGGAAGCAGAGAAGCAAGGCAAACTAAAGCAAGGCATCGAAATTGTAGAACCAACCAGTGGTAACACAGGTATCGCACTAGCTTTCGTTGCTGCTGCTCGCGGCTACAAGCTAACCCTAACCATGCCTGAATCAATGAGCCTAGAGCGCCGTAAACTTCTTAAAGCGCTAGGTGCCAACCTAGAGCTAACTGAAGCGGCGAAAGGTATGAAAGGCGCTATCGCCAAAGCAGAAGAGATCGTAGCGGCTAATCCTGAAAGCACGCTTCTTCTGCAACAGTTCAACAACCCAGCAAACCCTGCTATCCACGAGCAAACTACAGGTCCTGAGATCTGGGAAGCTACAGACGGCGAGATCGACGTATTCGTTTCTGGTGTAGGTACTGGCGGTACTATCACTGGTACTAGCCGCTACATTAAAAAGACTCAAGGCAAAGCGATTACTTCAGTTGCAGTTGAGCCAGCAGAGTCTCCAGTGATCAGCCAGGTACTTGCGGGTGAAGACGTGCAACCAGCACCGCATAAAATCCAAGGTATCGGCGCCGGTTTTATTCCTGGAAACTTAGATCTAGAACTTGTCGACAAAGTAGTCACTGTTACCTCCGAAGAGGCGATTGAAATGGCTCAACGTCTGATGGAAGAGGAAGGTATTCTTGCGGGTATTTCATCTGGTGCTGCAGTTGTAGCCGCCAACAAGATCGCGGAACTGCCTGAATTTACTGGAAAAACTATCGTAACCGTACTTCCAAGCTCTGGTGAGCGTTACCTAAGTACTGCCCTATTTGCTGGGATTTTCACAGACAAAGAAAATCAACAGTAAACTTATGAAAACTTGTATATAAATCAATTTTTCGACAGAAAAAGCCCCTTCTAGGGGCTTTTTTATTGATTCACGGCTAACATTTGATACTATGCCTTTGGTTTATTTTTCGCTTCAAAATAAAAGAAGCACCAAATTTGGGCTCGAAGATTTAAGTCATAAGAACTGAACTCGAACCTGCTGAAATCGGTACTAGCACAATAAATAGTGCTTCAACTGACAAACTAAACGTTGGTTGCCATAAGCCGATTCAGAACTTAACAAACATAATCGACATAAATGGGGTAATTCACATGTACGAGAAGCAAGTAGAAATCACTGCAGAGAACGGTCTTCACACTCGCCCAGCGGCGCAGTTCGTTAAAGAAGCAAAATCTTTCGACGCAGACATCACTGTGACTTCTAACGGCAAAAGCGCAAGCGCTAAGAGCCTATTTAAGCTTCAAACTCTTGGTCTAGTTAAAGGCACCATGGTTACTATCTCTGCTGAAGGCCCACAGGCTCAAGAAGCAGTTGACCACCTAGTAGCTCTAATGGACGAGCTTCACTAAGCAACGCATTTAGTATCTCAAAGCCACTTCGTTTAAATACCAAGTGGCTTTATTGATTTAATGCCCAGTTAGGCTAAAAATTAAGCCTAACTCTGCCCACAAACTGACCAATTTGAGGTACAGCTATGATCTCAGGCATCCTAGCCTCTCCAGGTATTGCTATTGGTAAAGCACTACTTCTTCAAGAAGACGAAATCGTTCTTAACACCAACAAAATCTCTGATGACCAAGTAGAAGCTGAAGTACAGCGTTTCTTTGACGCGCGTAACAAATCAGCTGCTCAACTTGAGATCGTCAAGCAGAAAGCTCTAGAAACCTTTGGCGAAGAAAAAGAAGCGATCTTTGAAGGTCACATTATGCTTCTTGAAGACGAAGAGCTAGAAGAAGAGATTCTTGCTCTTATCAAAGGCGACAAACTAAGCGCTGATAACGCTATCCACAGCGTAATCGAAGAGCAAGCAACTGCCCTTGAGTCTCTAGACGACGAATACCTAAAAGAGCGTGCAACGGACATCCGTGATATCGGTTCTCGTTTTGTTAAAAACGCACTTGGCATCAACATCGTGTCTCTAAGTGACATCGATGAAGAAGTTATCCTAGTAGCATACGACCTTACCCCATCTGAAACTGCACAGATCAACCTAGACTATGTTCTTGGTTTCGCTTGTGACATCGGTGGTCGTACGTCTCACACTTCTATCATGGCACGTTCTCTTGAACTTCCTGCTGTCGTTGGTACTAACGACATCACTAAGCAAGTGAACAACGGCGACATGCTAATCCTTGATGCACTAAACAACAAGATCATCATCAACCCATCAGAAGCTGAGCTAGCTGAAGCTAAGAGCTTCCAAGAAGGTTTCCTAGCAGAGAAAGCTGAGCTAGCGAAACTGAAAGACCTTCCTGCGATCACTCTAGACGGTCACCAGGTAGAGGTTTGCGGTAACATCGGTACAGTTAAAGACTGTGACGGCGTAAACCGTAACGGTGGTGAAGGTGTTGGTCTGTATCGTACAGAATTCCTATTTATGGACCGTGATTCACTTCCAACTGAAGAAGTGCAATATCAGGCCTATAAAGAAGTAGCGGAAGCGATGAATGGCCACGCGGTTATCATCCGTACCATGGACATCGGTGGCGACAAAGACCTACCGTACATGGATCTTCCAAAAGAGATGAACCCATTCCTAGGTTGGCGTGCAGTACGTATCAGCCTAGACCGTCGCGAAATCCTTCGTGACCAGCTACGCGGCATCCTACGTGCATCTGCACACGGTAAGTTACGTATCATGTTCCCAATGATCATCTCAGTAGAAGAGATTCGCGAGCTTAAAGCGGCAATCGAAGAGTACAAAGCTGAACTTCGTGCTGAAGGTCATGCATTTGACGAAGACATCGAGATCGGTGTTATGGTGGAAACTCCAGCAGCAGCTGCGATTGCACACCACCTAGCAAAAGAAGTTTCTTTCTTTAGTATTGGTACTAACGACTTAACTCAGTATACTCTAGCAGTAGACCGTGGTAATGAGCTTATTTCTCACCTTTACAATCCACTATCGCCAGCTGTACTAACAGTAATCAAGCAGGTGATTGACGCTTCTCACAAGGAAGGTAAGTGGACTGGAATGTGCGGTGAGCTAGCGGGCGATGAGCGCGCAACACTTCTACTACTGGGTATGGGTCTAGACGAGTTCTCTATGAGCGGCATCTCTATCCCAACAGTTAAGAAGGTTATCCGCAACGCAAACTTCGCAGAAGTTAAAGCTATGGCAGACGAAGCGCTGCAAATGGCAACGGCTGCAGAGATTGAAGCGCACGTAGCGAAATTTATCGCGGAAAAAACCAACTAATAATATAATTCAATAGAAATTAATTGCTTAGGAGCACGTAATGGGTCTGTTTGACAAACTTAAGAAGCTGGTATCGGACGAAGGCAACACTGCAGGTTCAATCGAAATCATCTCTCCTCTGGACGGTGAAATCGTAAACATCGAAGATGTGCCAGATGTAGTTTTCGCTGAGAAAATCGTTGGTGACGGCATCGCAATCAAACCTACTGGTAGCAAAATCGTTGCACCTGTAAACGGTACTATCGGTAAGATCTTCGAAACTAACCACGCGTTCTCTATCGAGTCTACTGACGGCATCGAGCTGTTCGTTCACTTCGGTATCGACACTGTTGAACTGAAAGGTGAAGGCTTCACTCGCATCGCTGAAGAAGGTCAAGAAGTTAAAGCTGGTGACACTATCATCGAATTTGACCTAGCGTTCCTAGAAGAGAAAGCGAAATCAACTCTTACTCCAGTTGTTATCTCTAACATGGATGAAATCAAAGAGCTGAACAAACTTTCTGGTGCTGTAACAGTTGGCGAAACTCCAGTTCTTCGCGTAACTAAATAAGTACCTCTAAGGTAATAAAAAACGCAGCCAGTTGGCTGCGTTTTTTTATGCCTTAAGCCTAAGCCAAGGTTTTCAAAAGCGTTAGGCTTGGCGCAAAGAAATACGCACCTGTGACCGCCCTGGTGTAGTTCAGAAGCATATCTGTCTTACCGTCAGTTTGGCCGTACATGCTCTCTAGCATGGCAGTGAAGTTTTCCAGTGTATTGCAGTAAGCCGTAAACAAAAGACCGTGCTCGCCCGATACAGAGCCATATGGCAGGCTGTGACGCACTATCTTAAGGCCCTTACCCTCTTTCTTGATATCCACTCGTCCTACGTGGGACTCCTCATGCACATCATCCAGCTCGATCGAGTCTGGCTTAGTGCGACCCACAATCTCTTCTTGCTGAGCAACAGATAGATCATTCCATGGCGGAAGGCTATGGATAAAGCGCTGCACCATCACATAACTGCCGCCTTCGAACTCACCCTCTGGGATAAGCGCAACATCTGCGCGTGCATCGCCCTTAGGGTTCTCTGTACCGTCCACAAAGTCGGTCATGTCACGCGAGTCCATAAACTTGTAACCATAGGTCTCGTCTACCACCTCAACATGCTCTGAGATATTCTGCATCAGCTTACGTAGCAGATAAAAATGCAGGTCATGGCGGTGAGAGTGACAGTGCAGATAGATGTCAGCATCTGTAGCTGGTGCAACCACATCGCCGCTTTCAAGGCGTGGGAAGCTAATTAGCTCTTTTGGTGGAGCCATCTCAAAGGCAGAGAGCCAAAAATCGTGAGAAAAAGCCACACTGCTGGTTAGGTGCGCGCCAGGTTGGTTGAAGTTAATCTCTCCAACCCAATCAGAAACCTGCTTAAGGTTTTGCAACACTAGGCTTCGGTCGCCCGTCACCTTCAAAAGTACATATAGGCCAAATGGGCCAGCTTCAGGCACGATAGCCGCTTGAGGTTGAATCATTTATCTCTCCCGAAATCTTGATTCCAAAACATATGTGTACGAGTCAAAGAGTCTTAAAGCACTCTTTGACTCTATGACTGTTAAATAGATAAATCAGTATCCAGCTAAGGCCAACAATAGAGACTGCACTGCCCCAACTGAACTGGCCATGCCTTTGCATCACAGCAGACAGTTCTAGCAGCAATTGAGTGCCGGCAGTAAAAATGCTGACCCAGCGCCCGACACGCATCGCTTTTGCGATAAGGGGGCGCTCTGGATTGCGTAGCCCAATCATCCACATAATGATGATTGGAGGCAGACCTAACCACATCATAGTGTATAGATGAGAGACATTTGGGTAGATGAGGCCTAAGATCTCACTGCCTTTGTCTCGAGTTGCTGCCGCCATCACAAAAGCTACCCAACCACGGGCTAGGAATATCCAACTCACCCACAACCAAGCAGGCGCTTTCAGATAGCCGTGTTTATCGTAGTCTTCGATAAAATATCGCATTTCCGTTACTCACAAATTTAGGCATAATTTCAACAAGATTCGATGACGCCTAATCAAAATGAAGAAGAACAATACGACAATCTCAGACGAAACCCAACAACAAGCGATGCAAGTAGCCAAGGCCACTCAAAGACCGGGGCAAACCAAGGAACAAACCAAGCTGATTGCGCAGGGTATTGCGAAAGGTATAGCTGAATACAAAAAGCAGCATAAACAGAAGGCTAGGCAAGCAGACAAAGCCAAGAAAAGAAACGTTAAGGCTAAACAAGCCCAGGTGGAAGCCCCTGAAACAGAAGCTTCCGTAGAGAGCACGAATAGCGCTTCTAAACTGCCTTGGATACTGCTTATAGTTAGCTGGATTGGCTTTGCTGCATATCTAGCAATGAAAGACTAGCCGTTGAACTGGGACTCCAATTTCTTGGTGTTTACCTCAACCCATTGTTGGTCTAAAGGTCCCCAGTCAGAGACTTGATAATAGCCATCGTTATGTCGACGACCGTCTTGTACGAATTGCAGGCTGATACCGATTCCAGGTAATGCCTTCAAAACATCTTGAATAGTACGACGAGGCCAACCGGTACGTTCGATTAATTTAGGAACATTCGGTCGTTCCAAGCTGGCGACAAGGTGCGCGAGATACAGCCTGCGCGCAAATACAGGATTCAATTCCATTGATACCTCCAAAAATCATTGTTCTCATTATTGCTAATATCGACTATCGAAAATTGAGAAGGATCAACTCAAACCAAATCCAACATACTTTTTTACTAAATAACGTGAGCAAAGAAACTCTTACATTGCCTGTACACCCTCTCGTTGTAGTCTGTTAGGATGCTGTTAACGGCTTATAGAAAGGAAATAAAATGAGCGTAATTATGTATGGTATCCCTAACTGCGATACCATTAAGAAGGCCAAGAAGTGGCTTCAAGAGCAGAATATCGAATTTGAATTTCACGATTACCGCAAACAAGGTGTCGATGAAGAGTTGGTTGCTGAGTTCTGCAAGTTCCTGGGCTGGGAACAAGTGCTAAACAAACGTGGCACAACCTACCGTCAACTGAGTGACGAGCAAAAGCAAAGCTTAAGCGAAAGCACCGCTATTCCCCTATTGGTAGAACACCCTGCCATGATTAAGCGTCCAATCATCCGTATTGGCGATCTACTGCATATCGGCTTTAAGGCTGAGCAGTACCGAGACATTTTCCACATTTAGTAAATTTTAAAGGATCTAGGATGCAAGTAAGTCCTGTTTTAGAGCTGGCTAAGGACCTTATCAGCCGCAAATCTGTTACTCCAGAAGATGCGGGTTGTCAGCCGTTAATGATTGAGCGTTTAAAGGCGCTGGGTTTTGAGATTGAAGTGATGCACTTCGAGGACACCCTTAACCTTTGGGCTCGTCGCGGTACACAGGCACCGCTATTCGCCTTTGCAGGTCACACAGATGTGGTTCCAGCCGGCAATCTTGACCACTGGAATACTGCACCGTTCGAGCCACAAGTCATCGATGGTTATCTGTATGGTCGTGGCGCAGCCGATATGAAAGGCTCTCTAGCGGCTATGGTAGTTGCTGTTGAAGAGTTCATCGCTAAAAACCCTGACCACAAAGGCTCTATCGCGTTTTTGATCACCTCAGATGAGGAAGGGCCATTTATCAATGGTACTACCCGTGTGGTAGACACCCTGATGGAGCGTAATGAGATCATCGATATGTGTATCGTGGGTGAACCATCGAGCACAGACCATGTGGGTGATGTAGTGAAAAATGGCCGCCGCGGCTCTTTCACCGGTGAGCTAACCGTTAAAGGTATTCAAGGTCATGTTGCCTATCCGCATATCGCGAAGAACCCTATCCATCTTGCGCTACCGGCACTGACTGAGCTCAGCCAAATCGAATGGGACCAAGGCAATGACTTCTTCCCACCGACAAGCTTCCAGTTCCCGAACCTAAATGGTGGCACAGGTGCAAGCAACGTTATCCCTGGTGAAGTTCATGCCATGTTTAACCTAAGATACAGCACAGAGATCACCCACGAGGAAATCAAAGAGCGCGTATACGAGGTACTAAACAAGTACGACTTCGACTACGAGATGAAGTGGACCCTAAACGGCGAACCTTTCCTAACCGGTACCGGTGACCTACTAGACGCAGTAGTAGATGCTGTAGCTAAGGTTAACGGTCAAGAGCCGCAACTGCTAACCACAGGTGGCACCTCAGATGGTCGCTTTATCGCTAAGATGGGTGGTCAGGTTATCGAACTAGGTCCTGTTAACGCAACTATCCACAAGGTGAACGAATGCGTTAAGGCAGAAGATCTCGACCTTCTAGCGAAGATGTACGAAAACGTACTTGAAAACCTACTAGCAAAATAAGCCTATGAGTAATCAATCCCCTTGGCTCGATGCCCAGCTTACCGGTTTGTGTGACTCTCACCTAAGGGAGTTGCAACTGCCGGAACAACAAGTGTTAGCCCATATAGACGTGGCATCAGATCTGCAAGCACTTGTAGAGGCCGCCTATGCTGAGGGGTTTGAGCTTTCCGTTGCCAGTGGCTTTCGAGACTTTAAGCGTCAGAAAGCCATCTGGGATGGTAAATTCACCGGTCTGCGCCCTATTCAGGATTCAGACGGTAACCCTCTCGATGCCAATGCGTTAACAGCACAAGAGAAACTTAAGGCTATCCTGCGTTGGTCTGCCCTACCCGGTGGCAGTCGCCATCATTGGGGTACAGACTTTGATGTGTATGCCAAGAATCACCTTCCGCAGGACACGAAACTGCAGCTCGAGCCGTGGGAATACCTCCGCGGACATCAAGCAAGCTTCTACACCTGGCTGAAGAAAAATGCCCCTCGTTTTGGATTCTTCTTTCCGTACGAAAAAGACAAAGGCGGGGTTGCTGTAGAGCCCTGGCATATCAGCCACAAAGGAATATCCTCAGCGGCTATGTCAACATACAGCGAAGCGGTTTTGTCTGCAGCACTGCTAAAGCACCCTGTCGAAGGCCTTGATACTGTGCTTGAACAGCTAAATACCATCTACACTCAATATATCATCAACATTTCAACGGATTAGGACGCGCAGTAATGCTTATAGAATGGCTATTAAATCCATGGGTGATCATCATTATCGTGGTTAGCATAGTCGTAGGTAATATTGCGGCGCTTAAATACACAGCTAACATGAAGGTGGGTACTATGTCTGATGAGAAGAAGCAAGATCTTGAACGTCTCAAGAAGCTAGATGAAGAGCGTCAGGCCAAAATCAACAAGCATATGAAGGACAAGAGCCCTGATGAGTCCGAGAGCGGTGGCTCCGAGGGTGGTGAATAATCTCAAATACAAAAACGCCCAGTTTTAAACTGGGCGTTTTACTATCTACTCTTCTTCCGTTGTCGTAGCACTGTCATCTTTCATGACCGCTGCCAGCACCGGAAGCATCTGTTCTAGCATATCTTCGGTTACCGGCTTACCGCTAGCATCCGTAATATTGATGGAGGTACGGTTGCCTAAATCACCTAACAAGAAGGTGTAGCTCTCTGGGCTATAGCCAAGCGGCTTAGTACCTACGCGTTCCCAAAACTCATCATCTGGGGCCACATAACTCGCCTTGATAGTACCTTGAGACTGGTTACGCTCTTCAAGGTTAAAGCCCATCACAGGCAGTAGCTCAGGCACACGTTGCCAGAACACATTGTACTCTGCGCGAGCGATGATGATTGGCAGGCCACTACGGTCTTTACCCATGCTTAGTGGGATAACCTTAACTAGTTCTAGGGCTTCACGAGCTGCCTCTTCACGCACGAACTGATCGTAACGAGAAGTCACTAGGTTAGTCATAAAGGTGTTATAGCGCTCTTTGTTGGTGCGAGAGACAGGTAGCTCTTTACCACCCTCTTTCCAACCAATCAGGCTAATACGGAAGCCGTAGCGAGAGTTTTGCTCAAAGCGCTCAATCTCATAGCGACTCGCAAGCGTCTCTTCTTCGTCTTCTTCTTCCCAAACGATCCAATCGGTCTCAAGGCGGTTTTCAGTTTCCTCAGCTAAAGAGATTTGATCTTGATCGGCAATCAAGGTTTTAACGGTTTCCCAAACCTTATCACGCTCTTCCTTGGTCAGAAGCCACAGGGTCACCTCACCGTCCTTTTGCTCTGTACGAGCACCTGGGATCAGCTCTAACACCTGTTGCGGTGGACGAATATCAACCTGCTTGCCGATACCACCAGTGTAATCACCCGCTGGGATATCGTAATCAGGGTAGTGCTCTAGGGTTTGATCTGGAGAGGAAACTAGAGGTGGAGTGGACTCAACATCTAGATACTTAAAATCGTCTTTCGCTTGGCGACGCTCGGCAGCACTGCCGGCACAACCACTTAAAATAGCAACAGCTAGTGAGCTTACCACTAGCTGATTAACAAACTTCATCGGTACTCCTAACCGCAACCCGTTTGGGTTGCGTAATTCAGCGCTCTAAATCAGGTTCGCTTGGTCTAGAGCCGCTTTAACTACCTGCTGTCCTTGCTCCGAAAGTGGAGTCATAGGCAGACGCAGACCGCCATGTTCAATTAACTTAAGATGACAAGCGGCCCATTTTACTGGAATTGGGCTGGCTTCTACAAACAAACCGTTGTGCAGACCCATTAGGCGTTGGTTAATCACCTCTGCCTCATCAAAGTTGCCCGCAGCAGCCAACTTGAACATGTTCGCCATATCTTGCGCCGCTACGTTATTGGTTACAGAGATAACTCCGTCACCACCTAGCTTAACAAAATCAAGACCCGTCTCATCATCACCTGATAATAAGATAAAGTCTTTCTCACAAAGTTCCTTATGTTTCGCAACGCGATCTAGATCGCCTGTTGCATCCTTAACGCCCACGATGTTGTCGAGCTTAGACAGACGAGCAACGGTTTCAGGAGACATATCAACGCCAGTACGACCCGGTACGTTGTATAGGATAATAGGCACAGTGCTTACGCGCGAGATAGCTTTGAAATGCTGATACAAGCCTTCTTGAGTCGGCTTGTTGTAGTAAGGAGTCACGCTTAGACAGCCTGCGATGCCTGAATCGTTCAACAGACGGCTGAATGTGACCGCTTCGTGAGTCGCATTTGCACCCGTACCAGCGATAACAGGAATACGGCCTGCTGCAAACTGAACGGTTTTATTTACGACCTTCACATGTTCTTCAACAGTCAAAGTTGCTGACTCACCAGTAGTACCTACTGCAACGATGGCATCTGTACCTGCTTCGATATGGTGTTCCACCAGTTTTCGTAGGCTCTTGTAATCTACTTCGCCATCTTGATTAAACGGTGTGATTAAAGCAACGATACTTCCTGAAAACATGATTCACTCCCTAAACGTTATTGAATTTGCATGGTACTTGATAGGGCTTGGCTGATACAAGGGATAGTGTGAGAAGAATTGCATTATTTGCGCTTATTTTGCATAAAGCCTGATACATGACAAAATCGTCTGCGCCATTTCAAAAAATTCTAACAATTCTGATCACAGCAAAAAAACAAAGCGTGTAAAATATTAAAATTCTCCCAAGTTTTGGGCGGCACTATTGCCGATTTTGCTAAGGATATGCCCTATGTCTCAACACCTCGTCATCACTGCGGTTGGCTCAGACCGCGCAGGTATCGGTAACCAGGTTATCCACCTCGTCTCAGAGACCGGCTGTAACATCATCGACAGCCGTATTGCCATCTTTGGTAATGAATTCACTCTTATCATGCTAGTCTCCGGCAACAACGCTCAAATTGCTCGTGTCGAACATGCCCTGCCCGCGCTAGGACAAGAGCAAGACCTGATCACCATGATGAAGCGCACCTCAAGACACAGAGAGACGAGCCAAAGCTTTACCCTAGAGGCACATATCCAGTCGGACGATAAGGTTGGACTGACCGAAGGCATCACGCACTTCTTTGCTGAACGTAATATCGGACTGGACTCCTTAAGTGCTCGTACCCTAACCAAAGATAGAGCCCAAACCGAAGACGACCAATTTCAAATCAGTCTGACCGCTTCACTGTCAGACGAGTATAACCTGATGGAGCTTCAAGAAGCCTTCACCGCATTGTGCGAACGCTTAGGCGTTTCCGGCACACTCAACTTTCTGAACAATGGATAAAAAAGGAAACGGTATGCAAACCTTGCAAGCAGGCACTCCTGCACCGGACGTCACTCTTCTAGACCAAGACGGCAAAGAAGTATCAATCAAAGACTTTAAAGGAAAGAAGGTTCTTTTCTATTTCTACCCTAAAGCAATGACTCCAGGTTGTACGGTTCAGGCTCAAGGCTTACGTGATATCAAAGCTGAGCTAGACGCTCACAACGTAGTGGTTCTGGGCGTAAGTATCGATCCAGTTAAGCGCCTAGGTAAGTTTATCGAACGTGATGAGCTAAACTTCACCCTTCTTTCAGACGAAGACCACTCTGCGGCGGAACAGTTCGGCGTTTGGGGCGAGAAGAAATTTATGGGCAAAGTCTATGACGGCTTGCACCGTATCAGCTTCCTTATCGACGAGAATGGCGTAATTGAACATGTATTCAACAAGTTCAAAACCAAAACACACCATGAAGTGGTACTGGATTATCTGAACCAATAATCTAAAACGGGCCGCTGAAAAGCGGCTTTTTTGTTTCTTACAAAAAGGCAGAGCCCTTTAAGCACATCACTTGTATGACAATTTAGGTGAAATCATCTTTTGTCTAAAAAAACATGAATCACCTCAGATATAGAACAGCAACCTATAATCAAGACAAATTCTCGAGCCGAATTAACGGAACCTGCCTCACTCAATATCATTCAGGTTAAAAGATCTAACCCTGATAAAAGATGATATTTATTAACTTGTTCCCGCCAACAACTTCACGCACTCTGAAATCATTATAAAACGTCATCACTATGCTCAAATAATCGTTTTTCTCGGAAAACCCCAATGATTTCACAATACGCAAACTTTTCTCAAAGCTTCCCTATCGTCCATAAGATCATTGTCACCGCTGTAATGGTCGGCATTGTCAGTTCTATAGGTGCAGTCCTCTATTATGAGTCAATTATTGGACTGCTATGTATGCCCATCACCTTCTTGCCGATTATCTTCTTTGGCAAGGCATCAAGCTACAAAGCAAAGTTCTGCCACGACTAAAAGAAAACAGCGCACCAATGGTGCGCTGTTTTCTTAGAATCAAATCTAGTTTACGTTTCTGCCTTACTGGCTATCTCTTCTGTATGTCGAAAGGCATTGATAACCGCCTTAACTAGGGTTGCGAGCGGAATAGCGAAGAAGATCCCCCAGAATCCCCACAGACCACCGAACACCAATACCGACACAATAATTGCCACAGGGTGCAGGTTTACCGCCTCAGAGAACAAGATAGGAACGAGCACGTTACCGTCAAGCGCCTGAATGATGCCGTAGGCAACCAACAAGTAGTAAAATTGTGGTGATAAACCCCACTGGAACAGACCAACAATAGCTACTGGAATGGTAACCGCTGCCGCGCCGATATAAGGGATCAATACTGATAGACCCACTGCAACTGCAAGCAAGGCTGAATAACGCAGATCAAGAATATAGAAGGTGATATAACTCACCAGACCCACAATCAGGATCTCCAGTACCTTGCCTCGGATATAGTTAGAGATCTGCTCGTTCATCTCGTGCCAAACCTGATCAGCCAGATTTCGGTTTTGAGGCAGAATACCACCTAGCATACCTAGCATCTCTTCTTTATCTTTAAGCAAGAAGAAGATAAGTAGCGGCACCAAAATTAGATAGATACCTACGGTTGCCAAGCTCACTAGAGATGCCAAAGAGCCCTTCACTATGGTCTCCCCCATACCCACAACCTTGTTCTTCACATCACCAAAGATGGTTTCAACATTAGTGATATTGGCAAGCTCAGGATAGCGCTCTGGGATAGAGTGAATATAACCCTGAAGCTCTAGATACATGCTAGGAATATCGTTGATAAGGTTACCCACCTGCTGCCAGATGGTTGGCACTATGCCTATGATGGCCACCAGCACTAGACTGATAAACATCAGCAGCACACATACCACAGCAAAGGAGCGAGGTAGCCCTAGCCTGACCAATTGCGTCACAGGCCATTCAAGAAGATAAGCGAGGACAATTGCAACCAGAAGTGGTGCAATCAAACCGCCAAAGAAATAGATAGTTATGAAGCCAGCTAGGATGATAACAACCAAGCTCACCGCATGTGGGTCAGAAAAACGTCGCTGGTACCACTGACTCAACATTTTAAGCATGAATAACTACTCTTTGATAATCGTAAGTTGATAACAATCGGATGCGTGTTCGAGCTGAGTTCGCCATTGATGGCGTTCAAAATATCGCACCATGTCTTCCACAGAGCTCTTGTCACTGACTAAAAGCTTAAGATCTTGTCCGCTTGTTACTTTAAGGCTAGCTCTTTTTGCAAGCAGCAAGGACATGGGGCAACGCTCTTTTGTTAAATCTAACACACTCGTTGTCATGCTTAAGCTTTCCATAAAAGGAGTATTGTAATTCTTTTTAACAGATGCTGTATACCCGAGCTGGCTATGGATGGTAATGTATAGCCATCAATGGAGTAAAAACGAAACCATTTCTCCCAGGAGTGGTCGTAACTATGTGGCAGCTAGCCACAAACTCGAGTTACAGTTCAAATAGGAAGTGTTTGTTGAATCCCTTCAAGAAAAAGCCATTACGATCAATGCTGGCCGTTGTTCTCAGCTCGTCATTGTGCATGACTTCTCCCGCTTGGGCCAACACCTCAGACTTACCCGACATCGGCACTGCCGCTGGCGCAACGCTGACCATAGATCAAGAAAATAACTATGGTGACGCCTATATGCGTCTGCTGCGCGCGAGCCAACCGGTGATCAATGACCCCGTTCTAAACGAATATATAAATGCGCTAGGCTATCGTCTAGTAGCTAACGCTGATGACGTAAAAACGCCGTTTACCTTCTTCTTGATTCGCGATCGTAACATTAACGCATTCGCTTTCTTCGGTGGCTATGTGGCTCTGCATACAGGCCTATTCCTGCACGCCAACTCTGAAGGTGAGCTCGCCTCGGTAGTGGCGCACGAGATAGCGCACGTTACCCAAAGACACCTTGCACGACGCATGGAAGATCAGGCACGTAAAACGCCGCTGACTATCGCCGCTCTGGCTGGCTCTATTCTTCTTGCTATCGCAGCCCCTGAGGCTGGTATTGCTGCAATTACCGCGACCCAAGCAGGCGCGATACAAAGCTCTATCAACTACACCAGAAGCAATGAGAAAGAAGCTGACCGCGTGGGTATGAACACCCTAATTAAGGCGGGGTTTGACCCTCATGCTATGCCAATGTTCTTCGGCCGCTTGGCGGATGAATACCGCTATGCCAGTAAGCCGCCACCTATGCTTTTGACTCACCCATTGCCAGAAGACCGTATTACCGACTCAAGGGCGAGAGCGAATAAGTACCCGATAAAGCCTGTACCTTCATCGCTAGACTTTCATTTCGCCAAGTCTCGGATTGTTGCTCGTTATGTAGGTATCAACAGTGATGCTGCCCTTGATTGGCTTCAGCGCAAAGAAAAACGTGCCTCTGCTGAGACCAAGCCAGCCTACCTCTATGGCAAAGCCTTAGTCTACTTAGACACTAAGCAATTAGACAAAGCTGAGCCTTTGTTGATGGAGCTTAAAAAGCAGTTCCCGAATAACAACTTTATCTTGGATGCTCTATCAGACTTCTATATTGAGAGTGACAAAGGCAAAGAAGCGCAGACCATGCTTGAAACTGCGCTTGAAACTAAGCCAAGAAACCCAGTGTTAACCATCAACCTAGCAAACGTAATGATAGAGGATGAAGAGTACGATAGAGCAGTAAGAACCCTGCAACGCTTCACCCATGACAACCCAAAAGACACCAATGGTTGGCATCTTTTGAGCAAGGCGTATGCGAGCCTTGGCGACTCGGCCAATGAGGTAGCCGCTCGTGGTGAGCTGTACGCTCTAAACGCAAACTGGAATAGAGCCATCCAGAGCTTTACCCAGGCTGCACAACTCTCCGAGTTGGGAAGCCTACAACAAGCTAGGTTCGACGCAAGAATCGACCAGCTACTGCAACAGCGTGACCAATTTATGGCGCTACAAAACTAATCTAAAAGGAACTTTTATGCCTGTAACCATTTACCACAACCCTCGCTGCTCTAAGAGCCGTCAAACTCTAGCTCTGCTGGAAGAGAAAGGCATCGAGCCAGAGGTGGTTCTGTATCTGCAAGCTGAGCTGACTAAAGACAACCTAAAAGCACTTTACTCTCAGTTAGAGCTGAGCAATGTACGTGAGATGATGCGTACCAAAGAAGCGGACTACAAAGAGCTTAACCTAGGTGCAGATGACGTAACCGATGAGCAGCTTTTCGATGCAATGCTATCGCACAGAAAACTGATTGAGCGCCCTATTGTGGTAAATGAAGGCAAAGCACGTCACGGCCGCCCACCAGAGCAAGTGCTAGAGATCCTATAATGAGTGCGGAAATGGCGCCTAACACCAGAACGGCACTTAGAGTTGCACAGCTGGGTCATTTTTCCTTACTCGCCTTTGTATGTGCATGGCACTCTATTATCTCACCACCATCTGAATTCAGTGCTTTAGTACTGACCTTGGTTTGGGCTGTGCCCCTGCTATTTCCTATCAAAGGCATATTGCAGGCAAAACCTTATACCTTCGCTTGGAGTAACTTTATTCTTCTACTCTACTTCCTGCACTCTCTGACGCTTATCTATGTGGATGAAGGAGAGCGTTGGTTAGCCGTAGCAGAGTTGATTCTGGTGACCATTACCTTCACCGCTAATCTCTTATTTAGCCGTCTTCGCGGACGCGAACTCGGACTGAAGCTGAAAAAGCTTTCCGAGTACAAACAAGAAGAAGACGAAAGATTCTCGTCTAAGTAACAGATACAAATAACCCCGCGATTGCGGGGTTATTTTTTATTCTTCTGTCTAGCTCCATTCAAAGTAGAGCTCTTGCTCTTCTTCTGGTACAGGCTCAGGCATTTGCTCTGGCTGAGGTGCTTCAGGAGCAATTGCATCTGGCGCTGTTTCAGCTGGAATTACAGCCTCTGGAGCTGGCTCAGGCAAAGTGGTTGGGATGGCTGGAGTGGCTTCAGTTACCTTATTGCTACGCAGCAGTTCACGTTGGAAGTCTGCTTGGTCAGTGAGCAGGTTAATACGGTAATCCACACTGCTACCGGTTACCTTTTCAAGCTCAACCGATGCCACGCTTGGTAGACCTTGAAGCATCTTCTCAACAGTGAAGAAATCTTTCGCCGACTCGATACCACCAAAGTTTACGGTAATAGAAGAGGCAACCTCACCACTGCCTTTGGCAGCGCTCTTGTCCGCATAATAACGACCAAGCTCGGCAACAAACGCCTCGGTTACCTGCTGATTAGTGCCGCTCTCTTGGCCGGTTACGGTCGCAAGGCTCGGATCGGCAATGTATTGAGGCTTATCATCGTATAGCGTCCAACGCAGATTTTGCTGATTACCGTTTCGCTCTATACGCACAACCACGACTGCATCAGCATCATAGCGCTGACTCGATGCAGAAATCTGCTCGGTAAAGTTACCCCACAGCTCAGTTGCCTTAATGCTAGTCACATCATCGATATCACCAACAGGTACAACTATTGGTAAGCCCTTTTGACGAGCAACAGAGTTTAGGTTGGCTACTGACGTACGTCCTGATTGTTCCCAGCTAATGGTGCGGTCATAACCGTTATCTTCCACTACCCATACCAATACTTTGGCACGCTCTTCTGGCCAATATGGCAGTTCCGCTTGCTGCAGCAATGCTTGGATCTGACGCGGGTTAAACGACATCTTAAGTGTCGGTTGTCCACCCTGCTCAGAAGGAGAAATAGTAGAAAGGAAACGACTGCTCTGGCTGATCGCCTTCTTTACTACTGGGTTATCCAAAGAGGCACTGTTACCAGTCGCCTTTACGATAACTTCACGCATACCGCTACGGCGAGCTAACTCCTCACCGCTGTACTTCGCATCCGCTTGTTGTTCGTAGACCACAGCCTCTACATCAAATAGATTGACCTTGGTCGCCGCAAAGCTAGAAAAAGAAGTTAACGCTACCGCCAAAAACGCACAAATTCGCATACAGAACTCAATAATATGAAGGTGTTATGAAATGATAAGTGACTAGACAGGCAGGCGCAAACCTATGGAGTGCGCCTTGACTTTATTCTTACTTAGTACCGAAGATTTTATCGCCCGCATCGCCAAGACCAGGAACGATATAACCCTTATCGTTTAGGCACTCATCGATAGCTGCAGTGTAAAGCTCAATGTCTGGATGTGCCTTTTCTAGTGCTTCAATACCTTCAGGTGCGGCTACTAGAACTAGCGCTTTAATGTTCTTACAACCTGATTCTTTTAGAAGATCGATAGTTGCAATCATAGAACCGCCAGTTGCTAGCATAGGGTCAACAACCAGAGCGATACGCTCATCGATGTTTGACGCTAGCTTGTTGAAGTAAGGCACAGGCTCTAGGGTTTCCTCATCACGGTAAACACCTACAACGCTGATCTTTGCACTTGGCATATGCTCAAGCACGCCGTCCATCATGCCAAGACCTGCACGAAGGATAGGCACTACAGTTACCTTTTTACCCTTGATTTGGTCGATCTCTACTGGGCCATTCCAGCCTTCAATAGTTACTCGCTCTGTCTCAAAGTTTGCTGTTGCTTCGTAGGTTAGTAGGCTACCTACCTCAGTCGCCAACTCGCGAAAACGCTTAGTACTGATGTCCCCTTCACGCATCAGACCAATTTTGTGTTTAACAAGTGGGTGCTTCACCTCAACGACTTTCATCTCTATCTCCAGAAAACGTAACTATAAACCTGTGAATTATATAACGAACAACCATAAGTATGCGAGCACAGTCGCATGCTTCCTTTTATAAAAAATAACTGCGCAAACGTTTGCTATTGCGACTTGACCCTTGTTAGAATAGCGCCGATTTTTCTTCCCTAACTATTTATTCGAGGACTTTCCCGTGAGTGGTAACAAGGCTTCTCTTAGCTACAAAGACGCTGGTGTAGATATCGACGCTGGCAACGCACTGGTTGACAAAATTAAAGGTGCTGTAAAGCGCACTCGTCGTCCAGAAGTCATGGGTGGCATCGGTGGCTTTGGCGCATTGTGTGAACTACCAACTAAATACAAGGAACCTGTACTGGTTTCTGGTACGGATGGTGTGGGCACTAAACTGCGTCTCGCTTTGGACATGAAAAAACACGACACCATCGGCATCGACCTAGTTGCTATGTGTGTTAACGACCTAATCGTTCAAGGTGCTGAGCCTCTATTCTTCCTAGATTACTACGCGACAGGGAAGCTCGACGTAGACACAGCTGCAGACGTAGTTGCAGGTATTGCCGAAGGTTGTGTACAAAGTGGTTGTGCACTGATTGGTGGTGAAACTGCTGAAATGCCAGGCATGTACGAAGGCGACGACTATGATGTTGCTGGCTTCTGTGTTGGTGTTGTTGAGAAACAAGAAATCATCGATGGTACTAAAGTAGCGGCTGGCGATGCACTTATCGCAGTTGGTTCAAGTGGCCCACACTCAAACGGCTACTCACTAATCCGTAAAATCCTAGAAGTTTCTGAAGCTGACCTTAGCCAAGACCTTGAAGGTAAGACTCTAGGTGAGCACCTACTAGAGCCAACTAAGATCTACATTAAGTCTGCTCTTAAGATGATCGAGAAGCACGATATCCACGCTATCTCTCACATCACAGGTGGTGGCTTCTGGGAAAACATCCCACGCGTACTTCCTGAAGGTACTAAAGCGGTTATCGACGGTAACAGCTGGCAATGGCCTACCGTGTTCAACTGGCTACAAGAGAACGGCAACGTCACAACTCACGAGATGTACCGCACCTTCAACTGTGGTGTTGGCCTGATCGTCGCTCTACCACAAGACCAAGCTGAAGCGGCTGTTGAGCTTCTAAAAGCTGAAGGCGAGAACGCTTGGGTTATCGGTCAGATTGCACAAGCTACTGCTGAAGAAGAGCAAGTAGAGATCAAGTAACGATGAAAAAGATCGTCGTCCTAATTTCAGGGAATGGAAGTAACCTGCAGGCAATCATAGATGCTTGCGCTAAGGGCGAAATCGATGGTCAAGTCAGTGCGGTTATCAGTAACCGCACTGATGCTTACGGCCTAGAACGCGCAAAGCAAGCGACGATTCCATCTCATACTCTTTCGCACAAAGATTACTCCGACCGAGAGTCTTTTGATGCTGAGGTAATGAAGATCATCGACACCTACCAGCCTGATCTAATCGTTCTCGCTGGCTATATGCGTATCCTGAGCGAAGGCTTTGTGAACCGTTATCTTGGTAAGATGATAAACATCCACCCTTCCCTGCTACCTAAGTATCCTGGCCTCAATACTCATCAAAGAGCTATAGATGCTGGAGACAGTGAACACGGAAGTAGCGTGCACTTTGTTACCCCTGAACTCGATAGCGGCCCTATCATAGAGCAGATAAAGGTAGCGATAGAGCCACAAGAGAGCGCTGAATCTCTAATGGCAAAGGTGCAAAAGGCAGAGCATCAACTCTACCCTAAGGTAGTGCAAGACATCTTATCCGGCCGAGTAACTTGGCAATAGACGATAAAAACAGGCTTCAAGCCTGTTTTTTTGTGCCAAAAGAAATGCGTCAGATCACATCCAAAAAATAAACCGTACGCTAGTTTATTGTTGCATATGGAAACCAACTTTAAGTAAGCGGTAGTCTTTGTTTCTTTGTCACCTGGGGGGGAGATAAGGAAACTCAAATGAACTTGAAATCATTTTTTGCTATTACTTTTGCAAGTTTTGCATCAATAGGTAGCGCTCAAGCTGATGGAAATTCAGCATACATAGTCAATGGTATAAATGCCGATGTGGATCAGTACCCTTCTTTTGTGAGCCTTTACGTTGATCCAACTGGCTACCTTTCTGATGATAAATATTTCCCCTATTGTGGCGGTGTATTGATTGATCCAGAGCACATTCTTACCGCAGCTCACTGCATCTATGGCGATGACCTAACCCAACTCTATACCTCGGTTGTTTTTAAGCCACAGCACGAGATTCATCATCACCCGCAACACCACGGTTTTAGCCGCAGAGTCTCAGATATCTATTATCGTAAAGACTATGTTGACTCGGTGCGCCAAGGGCTACCAAATGATATTGCGATCCTCAAATTAGAGGCGCCGAGACAGGTTGGGGAAATCGTGGGATGGGATAGATACGAAACTTACCGACAAGACTTGAATAACCTTTTTGTAGCTATCGGTCATGGTAATACCTCCCAAGACGAAAAGAATACAAACTATCTACAGAAGGTAAACCTAAATCTCGTTACTAACGATACCTGTCGTTTACAGTATGGGGATAAGATCCTTGATTCTCATATCTGTTTTACTGGCTATTACAACCAGTACTCTGGACTTTTGAATTCAACCTGTAATGGTGACTCCGGTGGCCCTGTATATGGAAGAAGGAACGGTAGAAATGTTCTAATCGGTATTACTAGCTTCGGCCCTAAAAAATGCGGTGACCCAAACTACCCTATAACCTCTGTTTTCACTGAAGTTGCAGACTATGCCGATTGGATTACCGACATTCTCAACAATCAGATAGACCCAGATATTACTGTTCATCTAAGAACTGAAGAGAAAAACCGATTAGAAGGTGTTGTAGAAGTAGTTAGTAAAGAAACTCAAAGTGTTGAGCCTCAAAAAGGCAAATCGAGTGGCGGTAGCTTAAACCTTATCTGGTTGGCCTTGCTTGGTTCCACAGCGGCTCGTCGCCGAGCCACTATAAACTAATCTTCAAGGGCCTCTGTTGGTGCCTGACTTTTTGGCTTGGCTTCCGCGTAAGCGACATCAATCAGCGCATCGGCATTACCGCCGATCAGCTCGCCATTCCTAAACAGGGTGAACTCCCCTGGTTTGAGCCTGTGCCACACCTCATCATCAGTTAGAGGCTGTGTAGCAATCACAGAAACCACATCATTAGGCGTGGTTTCTTCTTGGAAGTTAATAGTCACATCCTCATCGATGAGACTCGCCTTACCAAATGGAGCGCGACGCGTAATGTAATAGAGGTGATTAGTGCAATAAGCCAACACGTATTCACCGTCGGACAAGAGCATGTTAAAGACACCTAGCTCTCGCAACTCATCACACAGCTCAACCAGGTACTTGAACGCTTGCTCCATATCCTCAGGTGGCTGCGGGTAGCGCTCCTCAAGCTTGTCGAGTAGCCAGCAAAATGCTTTTTCACTGTCGGTTTTACCCACAGAGCGGTGACGCACTACCGGCAGGTCTTGATACCCTGTCAGTTGGCCGTTGTGAGCAAAGGTCCAATAGCGCCCCCAAAGTTCTCGAGTGAACGGATGGGTATTCTCAAGGTTCACCGCCCCACGGTTGGCTTGACGGATATGACTTACTACCGCACAGCTCTTGATAGGTAGGTTTTGAACGAGGTCAGCTATCTTAGAGTCACAGCTCGGGTTCGGATCCTTGAAGGTGCGAAAGCCCTTACCCTCATAAAAGGTGATCCCCCAGCCATCTTTATGCGGACCAGTGTTACCACCACGTTGCATCAGACCGGTAAAACTAAAACAGATATCTGTTGGCACATTTGCGCTCATGCCAAGCAGTTCACACATAACTCTCTCCTACCCGATTAGCGATTAAGCTTCCATCTCTTTTTCAATCAGCTGGATAATAATGTGGATGATCTTGATATGTATCTCTTGAATACGATCGGCGTAACCAAAGTGTGGAACACGAATCTCAACATCAGCCAAACCAGCCATCTTGCCACCATCTTTACCCGTTAGGGCGATGGTTTTAATTCCTTTTTTCTGCGCTGTCTCGATAGCCTTTAGCACGTTAGCTGAATTGCCTGATGTAGATAGTCCAAACAACACATCGCCTTTTTGGCCTACTGCTTCAAGGTAACGAGAGAACACAAAGTCATAACCGAAGTCGTTACTCACACAAGAGAGATGACTTGGATCCGAAATAGCAATACCAGGATAGCCTGGACGGTTTTCGCGATAGCGACCCGTTAGTTCCTCAGCAAAGTGCATAGCATCACAATGAGAGCCACCGTTACCACAAGATAGTACCTTACCACCTTGCTTAAAAGAGTCAGCGATAAGCTTTGCCGCCTTTTCAATCTGCTGAATGTTTTTTTCATCACTGATGAAGGCTTGCAGCACTTGTGCCGCCTCGGTTAGCTCACTCTTTATTAGGTCCTGATACACAGCGTTCTCTCCCTTTAGGGTATTTTGATTTTGTTACATCGAATGTAACAAGAAACCTTGATTAGTGTCGAGTATCCAACACCCATATTTAGCACCTCAAAACAGACGACTGAACAGATTTTCATCAAACCATCTATCGATTTAGATCACAAAAACAAACCAACTAGATTCACAATATTTTAACAATTGAGATACCATTTTGATCTGGTTAGACCTCTTACCTATATTATAAGTATCTGGCTTCACAATATGGAGAGCCCAAAATCATGGAATTGCTTGTCGCTTTAATCACCCTATTAGGCACGGCTTCTGTCTGTCTTTATCGAAGAACCAGCCTGTTCAACTGTTTTTTAGCAAGTACCGCAGCTCTAGTCCTCGCTAGCGTCTTCGTAGGTTTTTCACTACTTGCCTGGTTAGTACTGCTGGCAATATCCGCATTCATGATGTTCGATGAATGGCGACAAAAAACCGTTTCTAGCAAGATCTTAAGCGCATTTCGCAAGGTTCTACCTCCTATGTCCCAAACTGAAAAAGAGGCCCTCGATGCGGGCACAACCTGGTTTGAGGCAGAACTCTTTCAAGGTAAGCCAGATTGGGAGTTTCTAAAGAAGGTCGAGAAATCAGTGCTTACCGCAGAAGAGAAAGCGTTTCTTGATGGCCCGGTGAACGAATTGTGCGCCATGATCAATGATTTTGAGATCACTCACGAAATGGCTGATATGCCACCAGAGGTATGGCAGTTCCTCAAAAAGCACAAGTTCTTCGCCATGATCATTGAAAAGAAATATGGCGGTTTAGAGTTTTCAGCGTACGCACAAGCCCTTGTACTGCAACGCCTTGCAGGTACATCGATTGTGGTTGCTTCAACCGTAGGTGTCCCTAACTCTCTAGGCCCGGGTGAACTGCTTCAAATGTACGGCACCAAAGACCAGCAAGATTATTACCTACCAAGATTAGCCGAAGGCAAAGAGATCCCTTGCTTCGCACTCACTAGCCCTGAGGCAGGTTCCGATGCCGGTGCCATCCCAGATTTCGGTGTAGTGTGCGAGGGGGAATGGAAAGGTAAGAGTGTGCTTGGGATGAAGCTTACTTGGAATAAGCGCTACATCACCCTAGCACCAGTCGCGACCGTACTTGGCCTAGCCTTTAAACTACGAGACCCAGATGGATTGTTAGGTGACGAGCAAGATTTAGGCATCACCTGCGCACTTATCCCAACTAACCTTGACGGCGTCAAGATCGGACGTCGCCACTTCCCACTCAACATTCCGTTCCAAAATGGACCTACCCAAGCACAAGAGCTATTCGTGCCTCTCGACTTCATCATAGGTGGTCCGAAAATGGCGGGCCAAGGATGGCGTATGCTTGTGGAATGCTTGTCTGTGGGAAGGGCGATCACCCTACCATCTACCAACACAGGTGGGGTGAAAACCAATGCCCTGGCTATCGGCGCCTATGCTCGTATTCGCCGCCAGTTCAAACAGCCTATTGGTCAAATGGAGGGGATTGAGGAGCCATTGGCACGCATTGCAGGTAGTGCTTACCTACTTGAGGCAGTAAACTTGCTTACCATGAGTGCCATTGACCAAGGTGCAAAGCCTTCGGTTATTTCAGCAATTGTTAAATACCACTGTACCCATCTAAGCCAAAGAGCCTCTATCGACGCAATGGATATTGCCGGCGGTAAAGGGGTCATGCTTGGCCCATCAAACTTCCTTGCTCGTGGATATCAAGGCGCACCAGTCTCTATCACCGTAGAGGGGGCAAATATTCTGACTCGCTCCTTGATGATCTATGGTCAAGGCGCGGTTCGTTGTCATCCATATGTGCTAAAAGAGATGGAAGCGGCGCACTCTACTGACGCCAAAGCGTTAGCCGATTTTGATAAAGCTCTGTTTGGTCACGTTGGTTTTGCAATGAGTAACCTAGTGCGAAGCCTTACCTTTTCAGTGACAGACGGCTTGGGCTCATACAGCGCCGTGAAAGGGCCCACTAAGCGCTACTATCAGAAACTCAACCGCTACAGTGCGAATCTAGCCTTTCTTTCAGACATCTCTATGCTGATGCTAGGAGGTTCGCTGAAACGCAAAGAGCGTATGTCCGCCCGTCTTGCAGACATGTTGAGCCAGCTCTATCTATGCTCTGCTGTCTTGCAGCGCTTCGAGCAAGACGGCCGCCCTGCAGAGGACTTACCGCTGGTGCATTGGGCTGCGCAAAACAGCCTGCATGAGCTTGAATCTGCTATGCATGACTTCCTGAGCAACTTCCCTGTCAAATGGGTAGGTGCATCACTAAAAGTTCTACTAATGCCAATTGGTCGCGTCCGTAAAGCACCGAGTGATAAGCTGGATAGCAAGCTAGCACGTATTCTACAAACCCCGAATTCGACTCGTACACGTTTGGCGCGTAACCAATACTTAGAGCCATCGAAACACAATGTTCAAGGCCAACTTGAATTGGCGCTCACAGTGATATTGCAAGCTGAACCTATCTTCGACAAGGTGTGTACTCACCTACAGACCAAGCGTGCCTTTACTCGCCTAGACCTAATCGCGAAAGAGGGATTGGAAGCAGGAGCCATCACTCAAGAAGAAGCTGAAGTACTGCTAGAAGCGGAAGAGCATAGAATGCGCTCTATCAACGTGGATGATTTTGAACCTGAAATGCTAAGCGCCGGGGTTCAGACTCCAGAGGCGATTAGACAAGCCTCTTAAATGACAAAACGCCTTGCTAAGCAAGGCGTTTTTTTATTACCAGTTCAGGTCTTCGCTAACCAACTTGAGTCGTTCACTATGGGCGACTAGTTCTTCATCTGTAGCTCTAATGACCTTCAATTTTCTGCCCCCAGCCGCACGCGTAATACCTTGGGCTTGTCCTGCGGAACTGCCATTAGCGCTAGCAAACTCCAAGTCTGTTTGGCCACCCGTCATCGCAAGGTATACGTCTGCCAGAATCTCAGCATCGAGCAATGCGCCGTGAAGCACACGTGCGGAGATGTCTATGGTGTAATGCTTTGCAAGCGAGTCTAGGTTTTTACGACTCGGCATGTTTGGCATGCGTTTAGCCATAGCCAAGGTATCGGTGATCTGACAGTGATCCGCCGTTTTACCTATCGCCGGATCCAGCATGCTGAACTCGTAATCCATGAAACCGACGTCAAAGGGCGCATTGTGAGCCACCAGCTCTGCACCATCGATAAACTCAAGAAACTCTTGGTGTATCTCTTTATAGTCTGGCTTATCTAGCAAAAACTCATCGGTAATACCGTGGACCGTAATCGCATCGGGTTGGATCTCACGATTAGGCTTAATGTAGACGTGAAAGTGACGACCCGTAAGCTTACGGTCGATGATCTCAACCGCACCTATCTCGATGATTCTATGGTTAAGGTAAGTAGGGCCACCCTCGCGGTTCATACCTGTGGTTTCGGTATCGAGCACCACGATACGATGTGATTTGTTGCTAGTATTCATAAATAAAACTGTGTCAGACTATGGCATCGGCTAAGGATTAGGGTCTGAAGACCTTATGAGTTCGTTTTTGTAGCGAGTTGTTCGGCTTTTATACAAGGCAGACACTTTTAGGTGTAGTGGTTCTACATGAAAAGTGTCTAACGCGGTAGAAATGCCGAACAAACGCTACCCAAAGGGCTCGGCCAGAAACGATTTACTCTTTGTTGAGCCCCTTTTGCTTAGATGACTAGGCTACAAGGTTCTCGCCGCGATTAAATCGTTTCTGACTCGAGCAAAATTCAAACGCAGAAGGTCATCAGACCCTAATATACCAAAACATGCTCAAACAAGTTGAAATTTTCACTGATGGTTCCTGCTTAGGAAACCCAGGTCCTGGCGGATATGGGATTGTACTGCGCTATAAAGGGCACGAAAAGCAGATCGCCAAGGGTTTTGAACGCACCACCAACAACCGTATGGAAATGATGGCCGCAGTAGAGGCACTCAAGCTCCTTAAAGAGCCTTGTGAGGTGGTTTTGACCACAGATAGCCAGTACGTCAGACAAGGCATCACACAGTGGATTCATGGTTGGAAAAAACGTGGCTGGAAAAAGGCTGATAAGAAGCCCGTTATCAATGTCGACCTGTGGAAAGCGCTAGATTCTGAAGCCCAACGCCACAAGATCGAATGGAAATGGGTGAAAGGTCACGCCGGGCACAGAGAGAACGAGATCTGCGATGAAATCGCTCGTGCGGCAGCAGACAACCCTACCGATGTCGACACTGGCTATCAGGAGTCGGCTTAACCCTATAGTTAACGCTCACTGGGGATAATCGACGCTTTAATTTCCAGTGAGGCTTTATCGGTTTAAGCGGATAAGTACGCTTTCGCGCCACGATGAAATAAAGGCTACAAAACGGTGCACTCCAATCGCCGAATGCATTCTCCATCCAAGTCCAGATAGCCCTTTGCTTCTTTGCCGGAATCATGGCGTAGCTATCCAAATGCACCACCTGGTAGTTCAATACACTCAGCCAATCTTGCACTCGGTATGGGGTAAACATTCGACCACTCCATGGCAAGTTATGCTTTCGCCATGGCATCAAGCTATTCAAGCCGGTCAAACTGATAGGGTTAAAGCCAGTCAGTATCAGATAGCCATCGTCTATCATTACCCTATCCACTTCACGAAGTAATCTGTGAGGGTCTAAGCAGTAGTCCAACTGGTGCGCCATCAGTACCACATCTATGCTTTTTTCTAGGAACGGAAGGTCGTACGCATCGGCCACAATATTGTGAATAGGATTAACACTATCGAGATTAATTTGGTGCTGAATGTTGCAGTTGCAACTGGTAAGCTCGGAGCTTAACCCGCCCACTTTAAGCATATGGTAGCCAAACAGCTTAGGACACCACTCATCCAAACGTGTTTGAATAGTATCGAACACCCAAGCGTGCTTAGGCAGTTCTGACCACGAGTGTGGTTGCTCTATTTTTCGGGATATACGAGCGGGTCGCATTCAATGGCCGTCCATAGCTCAATCAAAGGAACTTTTTAATGTTAGTAGTAAAAAGCATACCTGCATTTAACGATAATTACATCTGGCTGATTCACAATAACCAAGGTGAGTGCGCCGTGGTCGATCCGGGCGATCACCAACCAGTAATCAACTACTTACAACAGCATGAGCTCACATTAAGCACCATACTTATCACTCATCATCATGCAGATCATGTAGGCGGTGTGGCTGCTCTAAAGCGCGCTTATAAAGATGCCAAGGTGGTAGGCCCAACTAAGGATGCTGTCGCTGGATTGAGCCAGTCCGTTCAGCAGGGTGACAGTTTTGAGCTATTCGGCGAAACCTTCGAGGTTTTAGACCTTCCGGGTCATACCCTAGGTCATATTGGATACCTTGCCGATGAAAAGCTATTTTGCGGAGATGTGCTTTTCTCCGCTGGCTGTGGTCGCGTCTTCGAAGGCACTCCAGAGCAGATGTGGAGTTCACTATCCAAACTGGCCAGTTTAGACTCTAAGACTCAGGTGTTTTGTGCTCACGAGTATACCGCCAGCAACCTAGCCTTTGCCCTAGCCGTAGAGCCAGGAAACAGCGAGTTACAAAAATATCGCGACAAGGTAAACCAACTGCGAGGGCAACAGAGACCGACACTTCCAAGCACGATCGGTCTAGAAAGCGCCATAAATCCTTTTCTTAGAGTGACGCAGCCGGAGATTATGGATTCGGTGCGTAATAAGACTGAAGATTTGAGCCCGCTCGGGGTATTCACTGCGCTTCGAAAATGGAAAGATCACTTCTAATTGTATACACTCATTCGAATTTTCCGCGAAAAATAGAGTTATAAAGGTAAATTGATGAGACTCAAGCACAGCTGGGTTCTGGCACTCCTGTTAACAGGGTGTCAGGTGGCTCAAACTCCAGAAACAACAGAGACAGAGGCACCGAAACAAAACCCTGATTCCAGTCTCGAACAAGCCCCTATCAAAGATGAGGCTCAAGCACAGACAGATTTAGAGCCTAAGGTTGAAGCAACCAAAGAGCTAACGCCTCAGGAGCAAGAAGACGTATGGAAGCGCATCGGCATGCAACTGGAATTGCCGGTCGCTGACCATAAGAAAGTCGAATATTACCGCAACTGGTATCTCAAACACCCGAGCCACCTTCGCACCGTATCAAAGCGTGCCGAGCCTTTCCTATACCTAATTACCGAGAAGATTGAAGAGCGTAACCTGCCGTTAGAGTTAGCCCTACTTCCTGTGGTTGAAAGCTCGTTCGATGCCTTTGCCTACTCGCATGGCAGTGCGGCTGGCCTATGGCAGTTTATTCCGGGTACGGGCAAGATGTACGGCCTAGAGCAGACCTATTGGTATGACGGTCGTCGTGACGTTGAAGCATCAACTGACGCCGCTCTTAACTATCTTACTTACCTAAGTGAGCGCTTCGATGGCAACTGGAACCATGCGATTGCTTCATACAACAGTGGCAGTGGTCGCGTAAGCAGTGCTATCCGTCAAAACCGCCGTCATGGTAAGCCAATTGATTTCTTCTCGCTAAAGCTGCCAAAAGAGACCAGTGGCTATGTGCCTAAGCTGATGGCGCTGGCAGACATAGTCGCCAACCAAGAAAAGTACGGTGTATCCATCCCGCCTATTGCCAACAAGCCAGTTCTGGTTAGCGTTGACCCGAAAGAGCAGCTAGATCTAGGTATTGCCGCTCAGTATGCAGGCATTTCAGTAAAAGAACTTCAGAGCTACAACCCAGCCTACAATCAATGGGCAACCGCGCCAGAAGGTCCACACCAGCTTCTTATCCCTATTGAGAAAAAAGAGCAGTTTGAAAAGCAGGTGCAGGAAAACCGAGGCAAAGGCATCAAGGTAACGCGCTACAAGGTACAGTCGGGCGATACGTTAAGCCAGATTGCTCAAGCGCATAACACAACTATGGATGCCATCAAGACCGCCAACGGCATGAGCTCTTCTGCCCTTCGTGCGGGGGCTTACATCTTGGTTCCGACCTCGAGCCAAAATGCTAACGCCTATGCACTGAGCGCCGATAACCGCCTCAAGCAGACTCAATCTCGCTCTCGTGGTGACTACAAGGTTACGCACAAGGTGAAATCCGGTGAGAGCTTCTGGACTATCGCTAAGAAGCACGATGTTTCGGTCCAGTCTCTGGCTAGATGGAACGGGATGGCACCAAAAGACACGATTCGTGTAGGCCAAGACCTAGTCGTTTGGAAACAAGGTAAACAAGGTGCGGTTATTCGCACGGTTTACTACTCGGTTCGTAGTGGTGACAACATCAGCACTATCGCAAACCGCTTCAAGGTACGTTCGTCTGATGTGATCAAATGGAACAACCTTGATAAATCCAAATACCTAAAACCAGGTCAAAAGCTTAAGCTGTATGTAGACGTGACTAAGGTTAGCGTTTAATCAAAGCAAAACTTGCGAACAATGGATTATGATCAGAGGCGTCACTAGTTGGCGCCTCTGCTTTTTTTAGCTCTAGACCACGGTAATAGATATGGTCTAGCACCTCGCCATCCATAAAACGAGACCTATTGTCAGGGTCAAAGCTTACCTCAATCAGCCCGGCATTACTCATAGCCTTTCTAAGCGCCTGTGAACGACTATCACTCCAAGTATTGAAGTCTCCGCCTAGAATGACAGGCCCCTTATGCTCCTTGAGCTTCTCGCCAAGCAAGCCAAGCTGTTTCGCATAGTCCTCGGTTCCAAAGGTAAAGTTAATTCCGTGCAGATTCCCCACCCCTAGCACCTCACCATTAGAAAGCTGATAAGTGGCAAACAGCGCCGATTTCGGCAGTCTCAACCAGGGCTCAGTAGAAAGCTGCGCGCAGATCTTGCTTGGATAGACATGGGCAAGGTTAAACACCCCAGCTGAGGCATCAAACATCTCGAACGCCTTTGCCTGCTGACCAATCCAATCTGCATGATAGAGCCATGACTTAAACTCTTCAGACATGCTTACCTCTTGCAGTAACCCGAGCTGAATCTTTGAAAGATAAGATTCAAGATCTGATTTCCAGCCCGCCTTATTCTGCTTGTAGATATTCCAAACCAAGACCTCTATCTGCCCGTCTTTATCCAGAGGTGATGCGCTTTGAAACTCCTTACACTCGATATTACTTTCTTGCTGTTCCTGCAGACCATCGGTAACCACCACGGTATCCTTGTCCGGCACCTGAGGCCAAAAATCAAAGGCAAGCACACCTAGAGTAGTTAAGGTGGCAATAAGGGCGATAAGAGAGCGTTTGAATGTCATATACGGCTGGGGCTTGGGAGGAATAAAAACAATCTAGCATAAACAAAAAGCCCCCGCACGATGCGAGGGCTTGAGGTCTTGTGTTGCTATGAGGCTTAGATAGCGTCTTCGTCTTCTTCACCAGTACGGATACGCACAACACGCTCAACGTCGGTTACAAAGATCTTACCATCACCGATCTTGCCGGTTTGTGCAGTCTCAACAATGGTGTCCACACACTGGGCTGCCACTTCTTCAGCAACCACAATCTCAAGCTTCACCTTTGGAAGGAAATCAACCATGTATTCAGCACCGCGATACAGCTCAGTGTGGCCTTTCTGACGTCCAAAGCCTTTCACCTCAGATACCGTCATACCGGTGATACCAACGTCTGCTAGCGCCTCTCGCACATCATCAAGTTTGAATGGTTTGATGATCGCCTCAATTTTTTTCATGGATATTCCCTACCTCTACAAGTGTTTGTCTGCTTTGAATATTATCCTATTTCACAGCGAAATGGCTATACAGTTTTACTTCATTGAAGCGTAGTAAGCAGCCAAGTTTGCGATATCTTCATCGCTCAACATAGAGGCTTGCGCCTGCATCACCGCAGCCAAGCCGCCATTGCGCTGTTTCGCCTTGTAGGCCTTCATCGAAGAAACTAGGTATTTTTCGTTTTGGCCCGCCAGGTTTGGATAGCCATCGATAACCGCAATACCATCAGCACCGTGACAAGCAGCGCAAATCGCTGATTTCGCTTTACCTGCTGCCGCATCTCCTGCCGTGGCACCAAAACTCACGCCAAGGGCTAACACTGCAGACACTAGAATCTTGTTCATAAGGTTTCCTTTTTCTAATTATTGCTTCCAATAAAAACTGCAGTCTTGACCAGAAAATGCTTTGCAAACAAAGAGGTCACCCACAGCTACTACTTCTTGGTTATACATCAAAATCGGGGTCAGCGATCGTTTCCATGGCGGAATTTGATACTCCTGAAACAGTTTTTTTAGTTTTCGACTGCCGCTGCGCCCTTCAGGGTGCAATACCAAACCTTCCCCGACCGGAGCGAAGGCTATGCTTACCTTCTCTTGGGCAAGCGGTGCGCGAAGCTTTAAGCCAACTTCTGAGTCTTGGTATAAGCCAACACTTCCCAGATTCTCTGGTAAATCAATCTCTTGCCCTACAACCAATGCCTGACTCCAGCTAGGTTTGAGATTTCTCACCGGAGCAATATACAACTGCCCCTGAAAGCGATGCACGCTGAAGCCCTTCATAGCTAGCTTAGGGTTAGCATCAGGACGAGCATTTACCACCTCATCGACTATCATCCTAAGCTGATTTTGGCTTGGCATATTGAGGCCTTGCTCTTTAATCCACATTCGCAAAAGCTGGTTTTGCAGCGCAGGTTCACAACTAAGTAATGCCTCGCATTCCAGCCCTAGGTCGTCACCCACTAAGCCTTGATACTTCTCTTTGATAAGGCTCTGTAGCAACTGCTCTTGCTCATAACATAAGGCCGCTGATCGTGTGGCAGAAGCTTGGATATGAGGCCAGCGCTGGCTAAGTTTAGGAATCACCTCATGGCGCAGGAAATTCCTATCAAAATCGGTATTCTGGTTACTCTCGTCCTCAACCCACTCTAGCTGACATCTCTGAGCTTCGGCTTCTAACTCGGCGCGAGTAAACCCAAGTAAGGGACGAACCAGAAAGCCACCAGCGAACGAGCTGATCTCTCCCATCGCAGCCAAACCTGCTGGCCCACTGCCACGCTTTAGGGCGAGTAAAAGGGTTTCTAGCTGATCATCACCGTGTTGGGCTGTTAGCAAGATATCACCCTCTCCAAGGTACTCTTGTAACAGAGAGTATCGCGCCTCTCGCGCTTGAGCCTCTAGGCTCTGTTTAGAGCTAAGCTCGAGCCTGGCGTACTCTACACAAAATGATATCTGATACTCACGACACCATTTACCGCACAGCTGTGCCCACTCATCTGCGTTTTCACTCAGCCCATGATGTATGTGCACCGCCTTGACGGAAGTGGCTGGATGTAGCTCTCGATAGCGAGCCAAAACGTGCAGCAGTAGGCGTGAATCCAAGCCACCACTTAACGCGAGCACTACCTCAGCACCTTGGTGCGACTCTAACAAACGAGAAAGTGGCGAGAGTAAATCTGTCAAAGAGAATCCCTTAAAGCGAAAAAAGCGAGCTAATGCTCGCTTTTAGTGTAACTGTTTCTTGGCTTAGCAGTAGCCGTAACTCATCAAGCGGTCATAACGACGCTCAAGAAGCTCTTCGTTATTCTTGCCTTCTAGCTCTGCAAGCTGAGCAATAAGCGTAGACTTCACGTTCTCAGCCGTTTGGATGTGGTCACGATGTGCACCGCCCAGTGGCTCAGAGATGATCTCATCGATTAGGCCAAGTTCTTTTAAGCGAGGAGCAATCAGACCCATGGCTTCTGCAGCCTGTGGCGCTTTTTCAGCGTCACGCCAAAGGATAGATGCACAGCCCTCTGGAGAGATAACCGAGTAGGTCGAATACTCAAGCATGTTAACGAAATCGCCAACACCGATTGCCAGTGCACCGCCTGAACCGCCTTCACCTACTACGTTACAGATAACCGGTACTTTTAGACCTGCCATTACTTTAAGGTTTTGTGCAATAGCTTCAGACTGACCACGCTCCTCTGCACCAACACCAGGGTATGCACCCGCGGTATCGATAAAGGTGATGATTGGCATGTTGAAACGCTCAGCCATCTCCATCAGGCGAAGGGCTTTACGATAACCTTCTGGCTTAGGCATACCGAAATTGCGGATTACCTTTTCTTTGGTCTCACGACCTTTCTGGTGACCAATGATCATCACTGGGCGACCTTCTAGGCGAGCGATACCACCAACGATTGCCTTGTCGTCTGCGTAATGACGGTCACCACACAATTCATCGAATTCAGAGAATACATGCTCGATGTAATCATAGGTGTAAGGGCGCTGTGGGTGGCGAGCTAGCTGAGCTACCTGCCATGCACCTAGGTCACCGAAGATCTTCTTCTTTAGCTCTAGGCTTTTTTTCTCCAAAGATGCGATCTCTTTATCCAGATCTACACCCTCTTCACCACCATGGCGGCTAACGTCACGCAGCGCTTCGATTTTCGCTTCCAGTTCCGCGATCGGCTTTTCAAACTCTAGAAAGTTTAAACTCATCTAGCATTCCTTCATTCGTTACTGCTGATGACAGTTGGTTCCATCATCAATTAAATTCGAGTTCTACCTGGCTTTGACCAAGTAGCTGCTTTAAATCGTCCAACAAGGTATCCGATGGCGTTACTCGCCATTCCACGCCCAAGCTCAACTTAGCCCTAGCGTCTGCTCGTTGGTAATAAATATTTACTGGCACCGTGCCTGCACGATGCGGCTCAAGGATTTCTCCAAAGCGTTGGAAAAACTGAGCGTCGATTTGCGACTCTGAGATCGACAGTGAGAGTCCTGAGGCAAATTTTTCGCGGGCTTGGCCAAGATCCAATACCTCGCGCGCCGTCATTTTAAGGCCACCATTGAAATCATCAAAGCTGACCTGTCCTGAAACCACCACAATTTTATCTTTTTCTACATAATCTGCATACTTTTCTAACACATCCGAGAAAAGCATCACCTCAATTCGTGCAGATCTGTCGTCTAGGGTCATAATTCCGATGCGCGTACCACGTTTGGTGGTCATTACTCGAGCGGCAATAACTAGTCCTGCGAGAGTCACTGACTGATCGCGTCGGGTCGGTGTGGCATTATTCAAACGACAGCTAGTGTATTTAGCTAGCTCTTTGCGGTACTCATTCACCGGGTGTCCGGTCAGATAAAGGCCAAGGGTCTCGCGCTCCCCCTCGAGCCATACCTTTTCAGGCCATGCTGGTACCTGGGCATACGCCTGCTCAACCCCAGCATGAGTATCATTTAGAACACCAAACATATCGGACTGACCAAAGGCTTCCGCTTGGTTGTGCTGACCAGCAGCACGCACGGCGTCATCGACCGAAGCCATCATAGCCGCGCGATGAGGACCCAATCTGTCTAACGCACCTGCTTGGATAAGCTTTTCAATCACGCGCTTGTTGCACTTTTTAAGGTCTATGCGGGCACAGAAGTCGAATAGGTCTTTGAAATGACCGCCGGAGTTGCGCGCCTCAATGATACTCTCGATTGGGCCTTCACCCACGCCCTTGATAGCACCAATACCGTAAACCACGGCGCCATTCTCATCCACGTTAAAGCGATGCAGACCCACATTCACATCTGGCGGTAGGATCTTAAGTCCCATACGCAGACATTCATCGACAAGGCCCACAACCTTCTCGGTGTTATCCATATCCGCGGTCATTACCGCCGCCATGAATTCAGCCGGATAGTGTGTCTTTAGCCACAGAGTTTGATAAGAAACCAGAGCATAAGCAGCCGAGTGAGATTTGTTGAAACCGTAGCCTGCAAACTTCTCTACCAAGTCGAAGATCTTCATGGCTAGCTCGCCATCAACACCGTTGTTCTCCGCGCCCTCTTTAAAGGTACCGCGCTGCTTAGCCATCTCCTCAGGCTTTTTCTTACCCATTGCACGGCGAAGCATGTCCGCGCCGCCTAGGGTATAGCCCGCCAAAATCTGCGCGATCTGCATTACCTGCTCTTGATAGAGGATAATACCGTAGGTCGGATCTAGGGTCTCTTTTAGAGATTCGTGTTGCCAGGTTTCATCTGGGTAGGAGATCGCCTCTCGACCATGCTTACGGTCGATAAAGTTATCTACCATCCCCGACTGCAGCGGACCTGGGCGGAACAGAGCCACCAGTGCGATGATGTCTTCAAAGCAGTCTGGTTGCAGACGCTTGATAAGCTCCTTCATGCCACGGGATTCAAGCTGGAATACCGCCGTGGTTTCAGAATTCTGTAGTAGACGGAACGAGGCTTCATCCTCAAGCGGAATCGACTCGATTCGAACCGGGTCTTTACCCTCACGTTCAAGCCTAGGGTTAATCAGCGCCAAGGCCCAATCGATGATGGTCAGAGTACGCAGACCTAGGAAGTCAAACTTAACCAGACCGGCGGTTTCTACGTCATTCTTATCGAACTGAGTAACTGGGAAGTGGCCTTCAGAGTCCGCATAGATAGGCGCAAAATCGGTAATGGTGGTTGGCGAGATTACAACACCACCTGCGTGCTTACCGGCGTTACGTGTACACCCCTCTAGGATGCGACACATATCGATAAGCTCTTTTACCTCTTCATCGGCATCATAGAGCTCACCAAGCTGAGGCTCGGCATCAAATGCCTTAGCTAGGGTCATACCTGGATCTGGCGGCACCAGCTTAGAGATACGGTCAACAAAGCCATATGGGTGACCCAGCACACGGCCAACGTCACGGATAACCGCTTTTGCTGCCATGGTACCGAAGGTGATGATCTGAGATACCGCATCACGGCCATACATCTCGGCAACGTGGTCGATAACCTGATCGCGTTTATCCATACAGAAGTCGACATCGAAGTCGGGCATGGAAATACGCTCTGGGTTCAAGAATCGTTCGAACAGTAGGTCATATTCAAGGGGATCGAGGTCTGTGATCTTGAGGGCATACGCCACCAGCGAGCCCGCACCTGAACCACGACCTGGGCCTACAGGGATAAAGTTATCCTTAGACCACTGGATGAACTCCATTACGATCAAGAAGTAGCCTGGGAAGCCCATTTGGTTGATAACGTCTAGCTCGATCTGCAGGCGATCATCGTATTCAGGACGACGCTCTTCACGCACCTTAGGGTCAGGGAATAAAAACTCGAGGCGCTCTTCTAGGCCCTCTCGAGATTTCATTACCAAGAATTCGGTCTCTTCCATACCCTCGGTTGGGAATGCGGGTAGGAAGTATTCGTTTAGGCGAACGGTGACGTTACAGCGCTTGGCAATCTCCACGCTGTTTTGCAGTGCCTCTGGAATATCCGCAAACAGCTCGCACATCTCTTGTTCGGTGCGAAGGTATTGCTGAGCACTGTAGTTCTTAGGACGTCTCGGGTCTTCTAGGGTAAAGCCATCATGAATAGCTACGCGGATCTCGTGCGCTTCAAAGTCTTCTTCGGTAAGGAAAACCACCTGATTAGTCGCAACCACAGGCAGGTCATATTTTTCAGCGCATTCTAGAGCGAAGTGAAGATAGCTCTCTTCATCAACACGACCAGTGCGGGTTAGCTCTAGATAGAAACGATCTGGGAAGTATTGCTGATAAAAGGCAATACTGTCCGAGACAAGGCTAGGGTTACCCTTTAAAAGCGCGCGCCCTACTTCACCATTCTTGGCACCGGAAAGGATAATAAGCCCTTCATTGAGCTCAGCTAGCCACTCTTTATCGATAACAGGCTGATGCTGAACATGGCCACGAAGATAAGCCTTGGAGATAAGCAGGGTTAGGTTCTTATAGCCTTGGTTATTGGCTGCTAGGACCGTAATGCTAGTAAGCTCATCACCAAAAGCAGCAGATTGCAGGGTAAAGTCCGCACCTATGATAGGTTTGACCCCACAGCCATGCGCCGTGTTATAGAACTTAACCAATCCACACAGGTTGGTAAAATCGGTCAGGGCAACGGCAGGCATGCCAATCTCGGCCACCTTCTTAACCAAAGGTGGCACTTTGGACAAGCCATCCACCATGGAAAAGTCACTATGGACACGAAGATGAATAAACCTAGGCTCTGTCATTGGTGCTTACTACTCTCTTAATCAATTAACCCTAAAGCGCGCTTCACTGGCTTAAAGCTTTTGCGGTGCTGCTCTATTACACCATGCTTCTCGATAGCCTCAAAGTGCGCCTTAGTTGGATAGCCTTTGTGTTTGGCAAAGCCAAATTCTGGATGAAGTTTGTCGAGCTCTTCCATCTCATGATCGCGCACTACCTTTGCGATAATAGAAGCAGCGCTGATCTCAGCAACACGAAGGTCTCCCTTCACCACGGCCTGCCCCTGCATAGGAAGTTCTGGTACTCGGTTGCCATCGATAAGCACATAATCTGGCTGTACCGATAGACCTTCAACGGCGCGCGTCATCGCCAGCATGGTAGCATTTAGGATATTAAGCTCATCAATCTCAGCGGGTGAACAGCGGCCTACAGACCATGCCAGAGCTTTCTCTTTGATCTCAGGAAACAGAGCCAAACGCTTTTTCTCAGTCAGTTTCTTGGAATCATTCAACCCTTCGATGGGATTGTTTGGGTCTAGTATAACTGCAGCGGTCACCACATCACCCACTAATGGACCACGACCCACTTCGTCTACACCAGCAAACAGTTGAAAACCTTGAGGATACTCAAAGGGTTCAAAGATATCTTTACTCATTTATTTTCCAATTAGATTCAGTACAGCCTTGGCTGCTTGACGGTCAGCGTCTTTACGAATCCATTCGTGCATTTCAGTAAACTTGTTCTGCACATAGCTGTTATCGCCATCTATTATCTTTTCAAGCGCGGTAGCAAGAGCCTCTGGATAACACTCTTCCATAATGTACTCTTCCACTAGCTCTTCATCGGCTAGCAGGTTCGGCAAGCTGTAGTATTTGTTTAGCATCATGCGCTTAGCGATAAAGCCAGAGATCTTATTCACCTTATAAGCGGTCACCATAGGACGATTGACTAGCATCCCTTCAAGTACTGCAGTGCCGCAAGCCAAGAGCACAAAATCCGCACTCGCCATCACGTTACGTGCAGAGTTCTCTTCGATGATATGGAAATCAATCTCTGGAGCTTCTTGCTTCCAGATTTCCTCAAACTGAGCACGGCGCACTGGATTTACTGCAGAGACGATAAAGCCAATATCCGGATATTTCTGGTGAATCAGCTTACAGGCACCGATAAAATCGGCACCAAGCAGCTTCACTTCAGCGCGACGGCTGCCCGGGAGTACGGCCATATAGCGGCGCTCTTGGTCCAAACCGAATCGCTCACGCGCTTCATGCTTATCAGAGTGAAGCGGGATGGCATCAGCTAGGGTGTGACCGACAAATTCACAGGCAACATTGTACTTATCGTAGAAGGCTTTCTCGAATGGCAAGAATGCCAACACCAGATCGGTAGCCGCATCTATCTTAAAGATACGCTTTGGACGCCAAGCCCAAACCGATGGACTCACATAATGAACCGTCTTAAGACCAGCTTGCTTGAGTTCAAGCTCTAGGCGCAGGTTAAAATCAGGGGCATCGATACCGATAAACACATCCGGCTGCCACTCTTTGAAATACTTGGCCAGCTCACGCTTGATATGCAGGATGCGACGCAGGCGGCCTAAAACCTCTACCAGTCCCATAACCGCAAGCTCTTCCATCTCGAACAAACTCTTGCAGCCTAACGCTTGCATCTTAGGGCCACCGATACCAACAAACTCAGCATCTGGGTATTGCTCTTGGATCCCTTTGATAAAGCCTTCGCCTAGGGTATCCCCCGACAACTCGCCTACCACTATGCCAATGCGTAAAGGTCGACTCATGGCATCACACTCCTTTATAAACAAAAAGATCGCCGAAAACAGCGATCTTTAAAAGCAATAAAATCAACAAGGCTTAGCGGATAATGCCACGCTTCACATCGTTGTTTAGGTAGTCAAGGAAGGATTTAACCGCTGGGAACTCTTCCGCGCTCTTAGCAATTTCTTCCTTCGCTTCATCTAGGCTTAGGCCTGAGCGATACAAAGTCTTGAATGCGCGACGAACCGCAAGGATATCCTGCTTCTCAAAACCACGACGCTTCATACCCTCAGAGTTGATGCCGATAGGGCTACAGTGGTTACCTTGTGCCATCACAAATGGAGGTACGTCTTGAGCTACGGTAGAACCGCCACCAATAAAGGCGTGTGCACCTAGAGTACAGAACTGGTGTACAGGCACTAGTGCAGTAAGGATAACGTAGTCTTGAACGGTCACGTGGCCTGCAAGGGTCGCGTTGTTACCAAGGATAACGTTGTCGCCGATAGTACAGTCGTGAGCAATGTGTGCGTTAACACAGAACAGGTTATCGCTACCCACTTGAGTAATACCATTATCTTGGATAGTACCGCGGTGCATCTGCACGCTTTCACGAATAACGTTACGGTCACCAACGATAAGCTTGGTGTCTTCACCTTGATATTTCTTGTCTTGGTTCTCTTCGCCCAAAATAGCGAAAGAGAATACACGGTTGCCATCACCAATCTTGGTGTGACCTTTAATCACAACGTGCGACATAATCTCGTTGTTTTCACCGATTTCAATGTTACCACTGATATAAGTGAACGGTCCGACGGTGGTGTTAGCACCAATTTTTACATCGCCTTCAATAACTGCAGTAGGGTGAATATTTGCAGAAGGATCAATCATATTTAGAATTCTCGACGGGCACATTTCAATTCAGCAGAACACACCACTTCACCGTCAACCTTAGCAACACCGTTAAACATAGCGATGCCACGACGGTTCTTTAGTAGTTCCACTTCGATAATCATTTGATCACCAGGACTTACAGGCTTTCTGAATTTAGCTTGGTCGACACTCGCAAAATAGTAAAGCTCGTTCTCTTTTGGTGCACCGAAGGTTTTAAACGCTAGAAGGCCAGTCGCTTGCGCCATAGCTTCTAGGATTAGTACACCAGGGAAAACAGGAAGTTGCGGGAAATGACCTGTAAACTGTGGCTCATTAAAAGTCACGTTTTTCAAACCAATTAGATATTTGCCTTCTTCGAAGTCCGTAACGCGATCTAGTAGCAAAAATGGATAGCGGTGCGGTAGAAGTGCTTGAATTTCCGTAATATCCATGGTCTTTTTTTCAGAAGTCAAAGTGTAGTTCCTTACGTGTAATACTTTATTTTATGGGGAATTATATACCCAAGCTACTTCAAGGTGCACGTTTCGGACAGAAATTGTCAAATTTCTTACCTGCAACTTGAGGTCACTTGAACTAAAAAGACCTGCATTATGCAGGCCTTTATTTTTATGAATTGAATTAAGAGTTCACTTTTTTCTCTAATTCATTCAACCGGTTGAGCATATCTTCTAGACGATTCAGTCTCGCCACAGATTTACGCCACTCACGGTTAGGCTGTGCTGGCATGCCTGAAGAGTACACTCCTTTTTCGGAAATACTCTTAAGAATCATAGCTCTACCAGAAATCATAGTGCCATCAGCAATCTCTAGATGGCCTGAAATCGCTGCGCCGCCGCCAATGATACAGTATTTACCGATGTGTGTGCTACCACCGACAACAGTACCACCTGCAATGCAAGAGCCGTAGCCTAGATGTACGTTGTGACCAATCTGGATTTGGTTATCTAGGATAACGTTGCTCTCAACGATGGTATCTTCAAGAGCACCACGGTCTACAGTAGTACTTGCACCTATCTCAACGCGATCGCCAATCTTTACAGTGCCAGTTTGAGGGATCTTGATCCACTCGCCACGCTCATTAGCATAGCCAAAACCATCGGCACCGATCACACAGCTAGAATGGAATACGCACTTCTCACCCACTTCAACATGGTGATAAATGGTAGCGTTAGCCCATACCTGAGTGCCAGCACCGATCTTGGCATTGCGACCAATATAAGCACCGGCACCGATAGACGCATTGTCGCCAATTACTGCGCCAGATTCGATGGTCGAATTAGGACCAACCGAAACGTTCTCGCCTAGGGTCGCATCTGCAGCGATAAACGCCGCTTCTGAGATACCTGTTGCTGGCTGCTCTGGCACATCTAGCGCTTGTGCAACTTTAGCAAAGGCAACATAAGGGTCAGCGACCACAAGTACGTTACCCGTGCACAGCTCGAGCTCGCTCTCTTTAACCATAACCACTGACGCCTGACACTCGGCAAGCTGCTTTTTATAGCGAGGGTTAGACATAAATGTCACCTGCCCTGGCTGCGCCTTGTCCATAGCCGCCACAGAAGAGACAGTCGCCTCTGCATCACCGTGCAGGGTACCGCCTGTAATTTGTTCGAGTTGTTTTAGAGTCAGTGTTGTCATAGTCGATTACTTAAGCTCGTCGATAACTTTTTGAGATAGGTCTAGTTCAGGCTTAGCGTATTGAAGCGCTTGCGCGTCAACAACCATATCAATGCCTTCTTTCTCAGCTACTTTCGCTACTGCGTCTTGGATAGCCTTGAACAGTTTTTGCTTCTCTTGAGCTTCACGACGCTTGCCGTCACGCTCTAGAGATTGACCTTTTAGCTTGTACTCAGCCTCAAGACCAGCGATCTCGATTTGGATCTGACGAACACCATCATCACCTAGAAGCTCAGCATCACGACGTGCTTGATCAACCTTAGATTTGATCTTAGTTTCAAGAGCCTTTAGCTCAGCAGTGCGATCTTTAAACTCGTCTTGAAGGTTTTTCAGTACCGCTTCACGCTGTGGAAGCTCCTGGAAAATTTGTGCTGTATTCACATAGGCAACCTTCTGAGCGGCTTCAGCTGCGTGGGCAACCAACGAAGAACTCAGTACTACTAGGCTCAGGCCAGCTGCTTTGATCAGTTTTTTCAAAATTTTATCCTCAAGTTTTAGAAGGTTCTACCAATGGTGAAGGTAAAGACTTCCTCGTCATCGCCTTCATAGATTTCAATAGGAGTTGCCAACGAGAAGACCAGAGGTCCCATCGGTGACATCCACTGCACCGCCGCACCAACAGAGACACGGAATGCGAATGGATCAGAGTAGTCATAGTAGTACTCTGAACCCGGTAAGTTAGGGTCGATTGCTACGTCTTGGAACTCAGTGTCCCAAACACTTGCAGCATCAACAAATAGACTGGTTCGAATTTGGTTTCGAACGGCATCACTTGCAAATGGTGTTGGAACGATAAGCTCCATACTACCTAGCATGGTGGCGTTACCACCCGCTGATTCATCTGTTGCGGAGTAACATGGGTTGTTACCACCTACACCACCAGAACAGCCAGTCGGGTCATTGTAAACCGCTCTTGGACCAACTGAGTTCGAACCAAAGCCACGTAGAGTAGTGAAACCACCTGCGTAGAAGTTTTCATAGAATGGGAACAGGTTGTCGTTACCATCCGTTTTACCATAACCATTACCGTAACCTAGACGACCACGGAACAGAAGTGCAAAGCTCTGTTTCTGGTTCAATGGGAAGTATTGACGCGCATCGTACTGGATCTTGAAGTACTGTGCGTCTGAACCCGGAACCGTCACCTTAGTGGTTAGGCGTTGGTGGTTACCCGAAGTCGGGAAAATACCACGGTTCAGATTGTTGCGCGTCCAAGTCAGAGAAATATCAAAATCGTCTGTATCCAGAGTGTTATTCATCGGATCATAGTTATCACCCTGAGACTGCAGGAATTTCTCGATCTGAACATAAGGGTCAAGGTTGGACAGACTGTTGTGGGTATAACCTATACCTAGCTCGAAGAAGTTTAATTCATCGAATGGGAAACCCCAGGTTAGAGAGCCACCATAACTTTCGTTGGTATAGTCGACGATACCCGCTTCAGATGCCTCAAACATGTTGTAGAAGATCTTACCACCCAAACTCACACCATCTAGGTTCCAGTATGGGTCACGGTACTCAAGGCTCACGTTCTTCTGGTAGTCGTTCATCATAGCGTTGATACCAACGCGGTTACCCGTACCTAAGAAGTTGTCTTGTTGTAGACCTACCTGGAAGCTGATACCTGACTCAGTACCATAACCGACACCAAAGTTTACGCTACCTGAGTTGGCCTCTTTAACCGTGTAGATAACGTCTACTTGGTCAGTGGTGCCAGGAACACGTGCAGTTTGAACATCTACAGTCTCAAAGAAACCCAGACGGTTTAGACGGGTTTTACCTGTCTCAAGAGAGCGAGAGTTCAGCCATGAGCCTTCCATCTGACGCATCTCACGACGCAGCACTTCATCTTTAGTAGTGTTGTTACCTACAAAGCGGATATCACGCACATAGATACGCGCACCGGGTTCAACATTCACTACCAGAGATACAGTATTGTTCTCGTCATCGAATTCAGGGATGGTGCGAACTTCTGGGTAGGCGTAGCCTGATTCACCCAAAACGCGCTTGATGGATTCTTCCATCGCAGTTACCGAAGCACCGCTGTAGACATCGCCCTTTTCAAATGGGTTCATGCCTTCGAATTCTTCGCGTTTACCGATCAGCTCGCCGCGAACCTCTACATTCTCAACCTTGTACTGCTCACCCTCGTCTAGGAATAGCGTGATATACACACCCTTCTTATCTGGAGAGATCGCAACCTGGCTAGAGTCCACCTTGAACTTCAAGTAACCACGGTCAAGGTAGTAAGACTTCAACGCTTCAAGGTCACCCGCTAGAACCTGTTTCTGATATTTATCATCAGCAAGGAAGTTCCACCAAGGCACGTCTACGTTTAGGTTGAAGCGGGAAAGGAGGTCAGAATCGGTAAACACCTCGTTGCCAATGAAGTTGATCTGCTTGATTTTTGCAGATACGCCCTCAGAGAAGACAAACTTAAGGTCAGAACGGTTACGAGGAAGTGGCGTAACTACAGCTTGTACAGAAGCGTTGTACTTACCCACACTGTAATAGAAGTCCTCAAGACCTTTTTCGATAGTGCTAAGAGCAGTACGGTCTAGGGCTTCACCCACACGTACACCTGAAGAGTTAAGGTTCTGACTTAACTGCTCTTCTTCGATAGCCTTGTTACCGGAAAACGAGATACTAGCAATCGTTGGGCGCTCTTTTACACGCACCACAAGCACATTGCCATCACGCAATACCTTTACATCTTCGTAGTTACCCGATTGATACAGGGATTTGATGATCTCGGAGACATCCTTTGAGCCTACGTTATCACCCACACGAACTGGCATTTCAAGCAAAGCTGCACCCAGTGCAACACGTTGAAGGCCTTCAATTTTAATATCTTCTACTACGAAGTTTCCCGCAGCGTGCGCTGCACTACTGCCTAGAAGTAACGCGGTAAGCAGTAAACGTTTTAACGACATATCGACTACTAATTTCCTATCAAAACACGCTGTCGCTTAAATTACAGGCGCATAAAATCGTTTAAGATCGCAATAGACATCAAAGCAAAGATGATCGCGCCCCCAACTCGGTACCCCATATCTTGGATTTTTTCTGGTACCGGACGACGAATCACAGCCTCGACTGCGAAAAACATCAGATGCCCACCATCCAAAATTGGCAAAGGCATCAGGTTAATAATTCCTAAGTTAATACTGATCAGGGCCAAAAATCCTAAGAAATAGGCAATACCATAATCAGCTGTGGCTCCCGCTCCCTTGGCTATAGAGATAGGGCCGCTCAAGTTATTCAAGCCAACATCACCTGTTACCAGCTTCTTCAGCATGGTTAGGGTTAGACCAATAACCTGTTTTGTTTTTTCTGCTGCTTTGCCGATAGCTTCTATCGGGCCAAAACGCAGGTCAAAGCGATAATCAGCCGGCCACTCATCCACAGTTGGTGAGATGCCAGCAAAGCCCATTGCGCCATTTCGGCCTTTGCGCTCACCCGGAATCAAAGTCAAACGCTCAACGGAGCCATTTCTATCCACTGCCAGCTCTAAAGAGCGCCCCGGATTATCGCGGATAATGGTGGCAAACTCTTGCCACTGTGTCACAGACTCGCCATTTACTGACAAAATCGTGTCACCAACCTCAAGGCCAGCCTGATCTGCTGCCCCCCCCTCTTGCACCGTAGCAAGGGTCAGATAAATCTCAGGTGAATAGGGTCTAAAGCCAAGGGTCGACATTGCCGATTCGGTTTCAGGGTCAAACGACCACTCACGCAAATCCAGCGTATATTGCTTCTCAAGCCCAAGCTCATCTGGCGAGGTTAGGGTCATGGTCATGCTATCGTCGCCAATCTTGGCTACCAGCCCCATGTTGACCGACTCCCAATCTGCGGTTTTGACGCCGTTCACCGACGTTAGTTCCATGCCTGGCAAAATTCCTGCTTCGGCAACTATAGAGTTGGGCGTTACGTCACCAATTACTGGTTTAACCGCTGGAATACCAATCAAAAAGACCAGCCAATAAGCAACTATAGCGAATAAAAAGTTGGCGATTGGACCGGCAGCGACAATAGCACTGCGTTGAGAGAGAGATTTTTGGTCAAAGGCGAGGTGTTTTTCATGCTCAGCCACTTCATCAACTCGACCATCGAGCATCTTGACGTAGCCACCAAGCGGAATCACAGAAATGGAGTACTCGGTTCCGTCTTTACCTATCTTGTTCCAGATAGATTTACCAAAACCGATAGAGAATTTGTGTACCTTTACACCGCATTTACGGGCGACCCAAAAATGGCCGTACTCATGCACTGCAACCAAAATGCCAAGGGCGACAACAAATGCCGCAAAGTTCCATAATACGGAAGTCATAGGATCCACCCTTAACTTAGATGCTCTCTCGCTAAAATTCGCGCCATTCTATCTAGCTCAATCAAGCTTTCCAAGCTATCCAATTCTCTGGCGTGCTCAGTTGCACAAACCTTGTTCATTACCGCTGCATTTACCTTGGCGATATCGGTAAATGCAATCTGACGTCCCAAGAATGCCTCAACGGCAATCTCATTGGCTGCATTTAGCGCTGTCGTTGCGTGCTGACCACTATAACAAGCTTCAATTGCTAGTTCCAAGCAAGGATAACGGGAGAAATCAGGCTGCATAAAGGTCAGTTCACCCACTTGGGTAAAATCAAGCGCCTTAACTCCCGCTTGTACGCGCTCTGGGTAAGAAAGCGTTAATGCGATCGGGGTGCACATATCTGGCTCACCCATCTGCGCAAGCGTTGAGCCATCCTTATACTGAACCATAGAGTGAATCACCGACTGTGGGTGCACCACCACCTTTAGTTGTTCGCGGTTAGTATTGAACAGCCAACGTGCCTCAACGTACTCAAGGCCCTTGTTCATCATAGTCGCAGAGTCTACAGAGATCTTAGGCCCCATAGACCAGTTTGGATGTGCAATGGCTTGTTCAGGGGTAACGCTTGCTAGCTCTTCAATCGCAGAGTAGCGGAATGGGCCACCAGAACCTGTGAGTAGAATGCGCTCTACCCCTGCATCAGTTAGACTACAGTGCCCTAGATTAGTTTGAACTGATTCTGGCAAGCACTGAAAGATGGCATTGTGTTCGCTATCTACTGGCATAAGCTCAGCGCCATATTGCTTAACAGCATCAACAAACAGCTGACCAGACATCACCAAAGCTTCTTTGTTAGCGAGCAATACACGCTTGCCTGCTTGCACCGCCGCCATGGTAGAAAGAAGACCAGCAGCACCAACAATAGCCGCCATCACCATATCCACCTCTGGTGCAGAGGCGATAAAGCACATGCCCTCATCACCAGAGAGAACACGTGTCTTCAAACCGATTGAAGCAAGTTCATTGCGCAGGGCTAAGGCAGCTGCATCGTCAGCCATTACCGCATATTCAGGTTGCCATTGACGGCACAGCTGCACCATCTTCTGTACGTTGCTGCCAGCACCAAGGGCAAAAACCTGATAGCGATCAGGATTTTGCGTTACAACCTTAAGGGTACTTGTGCCTATAGAGCCTGTAGCTCCAAGGATGGAGAGTCTTTGCATATCGAATCAGACCGTTACTACTGCAACATAAAGTAAAGCACAGTAAATACAGGGAAGGCAGCTGTTAGGCTATCGATACGGTCTAAAACGCCGCCATGGCCAGGAATGATGTTACTGCTATCTTTGATGCCAGCAACGCGCTTGAACATGCTTTCAACCAGATCACCTAATACTGAAATCACCACAGTCACTAGGGTGAGCAGCATCATTAGCCAAGGGGTTGAAAACTCCAATCCGAACCAATGGGTTAAGCCCCAGCCGATAAGCATGGCTACAATAATACCGCCAATCAGACCTTCAATGGTCTTGTTCGGGCTCACGCTAGGTGCCATCTTATGCTTGCCGAAGCGACGACCTGCGAAATAAGCGCCACTGTCTGCAGCCCAAACTAGAGCACATACGTACATCACAAGCTTGGCACCGTAGTAAAAGTCAGTATCGATATCGATAGCGCGCAGGGCTGCAATGCTCCAGAAGAAAGGAACCAGAGTCAGTACGCCAAATACAAAACGCAGTAGGTCTGAATCTTTCCAGGCTGGAGTAGATTTCGGGTAGGTGATCGCTAGTGCACTTGCCACCAGCCACCATATAGCGCCTGCGACTACGATTATTAGCAGCGCACCACTAAGTTCAGAAAGCTTTAATGTGCTTTCTGGGATGAATAGGAACGGGATTAAAAAACTGGCAAATAGCAGGACCATCTTTTGCGCTCGGGTACCCATCTCAACAAACTGGGTCCATTCCCACAGTCCTAGCAGGGTGATAAATCCGAGCATTAACATAAAGCCCGTTAGCGGCAGCATAAATACCCCAAGGATAACTAGGGGCGCAAGAATCAGTGCCGTGATAATGCGTTGCTTCAAAAGACTTTCCTTATTTTTGATCCATTAGTGCTTTGATCTGCTCTCCGGTGCAACCAAAGCGGCGCTCACGATTCACAAACCATGAGATCGCCTCAGAGAGGGTATCCTCATCAAAATCTGGCCAATGCGTTTCACAGAAGTAGAACTCCGCATAAGCCACCTGCCACAACAAGAAGTTGCTTAAACGTGACTCACCGCTGGTGCGAATCAGCAGGTCCACCTCAGGTAGATCGGACAGGCTAAGTGCGCCTGACATCAGCTGTTCGTTGATATCACTAGGCTGGATTTCACCCTTGGCCACTTGCTGTGCCAGTGACTGAGTTGCCTGAACGATATCCCACTTGCCGCCATAGTTAGCCGCAACGTTAATCACCAAGCCTTGGTTGTTCTTGGTCAGCTCCTCTGCCTCAGCGATTTTTTCCTGAAGTTTAGGAGAAAAACGGCTCTTATCACCAATGATTCTTAGCTTAAGGTCGTTTTTGTGCAGTCGCTTTACTTCTTTAGAAAGCAAAGTGATGAAGAGATCCATTAGCAAGCTAACTTCTTCCTCTGGACGACGCCAGTTTTCGCTACTAAATGCGAAAAAAGTTACCGCTTTAACCCCAAGTTTTGCTGCTGCAGTAATGGTTTTTCTTACCGCATTAACCCCTTTTTTATGGCCGAATACACGCGGCTTACCCTGAGCTTTAGCCCAGCGACCGTTACCGTCCATAATGAAGGCAATATGTTGCGGAAGCGCAGCATTGGAGAGAGGAATGTCAGACATAAAAGATCAATAAAATGAAACAGGTGGGAGATAATAGCAGAAAAAAACGCTGCACAGTAGGGCAGCGTTTTGTATCTACAAGAGGCGGAAATATTAAACTTCCATCAGCTCTTTTTCTTTAGCACCAAGTACTTCGTCTACTTTCTTAACAGCAGCGTCAGTTAGTTTTTGAACTTCGTCTTGTGCTTTACGATCTTCATCTTCAGAGATTTCTTTATCTTTTAGAAGCGCTTTAAAGTCGCTGTTTGCGTCACGACGGATGTTACGGATAGCAACACGAGCGCCTTCAGCTTCACCACGAACGATCTTAACTAGGTCTTTACGACGCTCTTCCGTTAGCGGTGGAAGTGGAACGCGGATTACAGTGCCAGCAGACATTGGGTTTAGACCTAGGTCAGACTGCATGATTGCTTTTTCAACTTTAGGAGCAAGCTCTTTGTCGAATACTGTGATAGCAAGAGTACGTGCGTCTTCTGCGATTACGTTAGCTACTTGGTTTAGAGGCGTTGGTGCGCCGTAGTACTCAACCGAGATACCAGAAAGTAGGCTCGGGTGTGCACGACCAGTACGTACTTTAGAAAGAGTGGTTTTTAGTGCTTCAACGCTTTTTTCCATGCGCTGCTGAGCATCTTGTTGGATTTCGTTAATCACGATGTCACCTATAATTATTTTTGATTTGGGTCTTGATTCGCGGAATTATGCTTCGGTGATCAAGGTACCTTCAGATTCGCCCATCACTACACGACGTAGCGCACCTGGTTTATTCATGTTAAACACGCGGATCGGCATTTTGTGGTCACGCGCTAGTGTGAATGCAGCAAGGTCCATAACTTTTAGCTCTTGCTCTAGCACAGCATTGTACGACAAGTTTGAGTAAAGTTCAGCGTCTGGGTTCTTCACAGGGTCAGCATTGTATACGCCGTCAACTTTTGTTGCTTTTAGAACAACGTCAGCTTCGATTTCGATACCACGTAGACATGCAGCAGAGTCAGTTGTGAAGAATGGGTTACCTGTACCTGCAGAGAAGATAACTACACGGCCTTGACGAAGTTCACGGATAGCGTCTGCCCAGTTGTAGTCGTCACACACACCCTTAAGAGGGATAGCTGACATTACACGTGCGTTTACGTAAGCACGGTGCAGTGCGTCACGCATTGCTAGGCCGTTCATTACTGTTGCTAGCATACCCATGTGGTCACCCACTACGCGGTTCATACCTGCTTCAGCCAGACCTGCGCCGCGGAAAAGGTTACCACCACCGATAACAACACCCACTTCTACGCCAAGTTCTACAAGCTCCTTAACTTCCTGGGCCATACGATCCAAGATCGCTGGATCGATGCCGAAGCCTTCATCACCTTGAAGTGCTTCACCACTCAGTTTTAACAAAATACGCTGATACGCCGGTTTTGGGTTTGTAGTCATGGAGTATACCTACCAAGTCAGTTTGTCGATTAACAGTCGTGAATAGAGACTAGAATCAAGCTTTAAGCCGTAAGCCTTCAGCTGTCTGATAGCTGATAGCTGATAGCTGATAGCTGATAGCTTTTTAGTCTACATTCAGCACTGCTAAATTTGGATACCCTTTCATAAAAAGACCGTAGCAATTGCCACGGTCTCTATGTGTTCGCTTAAGGCTAATGATTAACCTTTTTGCGCTGCAGCAACTTCGTCAGCGAAGCTCATTTCTTCGCCTTTGTCGATACCTTCACCTACTACTAGGCAAACGAAAGAAGAAACTGATGCGCCACGCTCTTTAAGGATTTCGCCTACAGATTTCTTAGGCTCCATTACGAACGCTTGGCCAGTTAGAGAGATTTCGCCAGTGAACTTCTTCATGCGGCCGATAACCATCTTTTCAGCGATTTCAGCAGGCTTGCCTTCGTTCATTGCGATCTCAACTTGAACCGCTTTCTCTTTCTCAACTACGTCAGCTGGTACGTCTTCTGGGTTAACGAACTCAGGACGAGATGCAGCAACGTGCATTGCAACGTGCTTAAGAGTTTCTGCGTCGCCTTCACCAGCAACAACAACACCGATCTTCTCACCGTGACGGTAAGCAGCAAGTGCAGTACCTTCAACGTACTGTACGCGACGGATGTTTACGTTCTCACCGATTTTAGCTACTAGAGCAACACGAGTTTCTTCGAATTTCTCTTTTAGCTCTTCAACAGAAGCTTTAGAAGCTAGAGCAGCAGCAGCAACTTCTTCAGCGAAAGCTGTGAAGTTTTCATCTTTAGCAACGAAGTCAGTTTGGCAGTTAACTTCAAGAAGAACAGCAACACCGTTTTCTTCTTTGATGATGATTGCACCTTCAGCAGCTACGTTACCTGCTTTCTTAGCAGCTTTAGCAGCACCAGATTTACGCATGTTTTCGATTGCTAGTTCGATGTCGCCGTTAGTTTCGTTCAGCGCCTTCTTACAGTCCATCATGCCTGCGCCAGTGCGGTCGCGCAGTTCTTTTACTAGAGCAGCAGTTACAGCCATTCTCTAATTCCTCAGTTGATTCAAAAAGGTAAAATTCAGGGGCCTAAATTGGGCCCCTGATGCATACTAGCACTTAGTTTATATTGTATGTCGTATTCCGACAAACTAAGTGTGGCTAGGAGCCGCTATTACTCAGCTTCTTCTACGAAACCGTCTTTGTCAGCAGCAGTAGCAACGTCTTTGTTGCGACCTTCAGTTACAGCTGAAGCAGCAGCGTTTAGGTAAAGTTGTACAGCGCGGATAGCGTCGTCGTTACCTGGGATGATGTAATCAACACCGTCAGGATCAGAGTTAGTATCAACAACAGCGTATACTGGGATACCTAGGTTGTTAGCTTCTTTAACTGCAATGTGCTCGTGATCAGCATCGATTACGAATAGAGCGTCTGGTAGGCCGCCCATGTCTTTGATACCACCAAGAGATTTCTCTAGCTTCTCCATTTCGCGAGTACGCATTAGAGCTTCTTTCTTAGTTAGCTTCTCAAAAGTACCGTCTTGAGCTTGAGCTTCTAGGTCTTTTAGACGCTTGATAGACTGACGAACAGTTTTGTAGTTTGTTAGCATACCGCCCAACCAGCGGTTGTTAACGTAGAATTGGTTGCTTGCGATTGCAGCTTCTTTAACAGCTTCAGATGCAGCGCGCTTAGTACCAACGAAAAGAACTTTACCTTTTTTCTCGCCAACTTTAGCAATTTCAGCTAGAGCTTCGTTGAACATTGGAACAGTTTTTTCTAGGTTGATGATATGAACCTTATTACGAGCACCAAAGATGAATGGCTTCATTTTTGGGTTCCAGTAACGAGTCTGGTGACCGAAGTGAACACCAGCTTTTAGCATATCGCGCATTGATACAGTTGCCATTTTAAAATCCTCTATGGGGTTAGGCCTCCACATTTCCCATGGTTTCGACCTCATAAACTCTATGAGTTCTTGGGCACCCCGAAACATGTGACGAAATGTGTGTGAATTAAAAATAAAGTTATGTGAAACGGATTTCTGCTTCGCCCTAGCTTTAGCTGGAAGAAAACAGATTCCATCTCGGCGCGCTTTATACCATAAAAACCGAGCAAATTACCAGTAAATTATTTCCCCTAGACTGGGTTTGAGTTTGATTTTCATTTGCGCCGTATAAAGAGATTGTTAGAATAGCCGCAACTTGAAGCGAATAAACTGAGTAGTGCATGTCGATTAAAATCAAAACCGAAGCTGAAATAGAGAAAATGCGCGCCGCTGGTAAGCTGGCTGCACAAGTTCTTGAGATGATTGAACCCCATGTGAAAGAGGGTGTAACCACTGAAGAGCTAAACCGCATCTGTCACGAGTTTACCCTTGAGAACGGGGCCTACTCCGCACCTCTTGATTATCACGGTTTCCCAAAATCGATCTGTACCTCTATTAACCATATCGTTTGCCACGGCATTCCAGCAGAAACTGATGCTAAAGGTAGCAACGGTCAAGATAAGCCAGCGGTTCTAAAAAACGGAGACATCGTAAATATCGACATCACGGTAATCATCCCAGATGACGAAAATGCCGACCTAAGCGTTCGTCCGAAAGGCTACCATGGTGACACCTCTAAGATGTTCCTAATCGGCGATGTTGCTCCAGCAGACAAGCGCCTGTGCATGGTAGCTCAAGAAGCTCTGTATCTTGGCATGAAGCAAGTAAAACCTGGTGCTACCGTTGGTGATATCGGTACCGCTATCGAGAAGTACATCAAAGAGAACAACAAGAAGAACCCACGCAACAAGTTCTCTATCGTAAAAGACTTCTGTGGTCACGGCATCGGCAATGAGTTCCATGAAGAACCTCAGGTTGTTCACTACAAAAACTTCGACCGCCGCGTTCTGAAGGAAGGTATGTGCTTTACTATCGAACCAATGATCAACGCAGGTAAATTCGGTTGCTCTATCGACGGTGAAGACAACTGGACTGTTTACACCGGCGATGGCAAGAATTCTGCACAGTGGGAGCATACTATCGTTGTTACCAAAGACGGTTGTGAAGTGCTTACTCTGCGTAGTGACGACACTATTCCTCGCTTGATGGTTAACTAGTCATCAATACCAAACAGAATCAAGGCCAGCTTATGCTGGCCTTTTTGTTAGATACGATATTCTTCAATGTCAATCTCGTCTAATTGCTCTGGTCCTAGATATTGCTCTGCATACGCCATATAGAGCTTACTCTCTAAAAAGAGTTGATACACCTCTTTGTCCAAATGCTCGTCCAGCACCATAAAGCGCATAATACGCAGTGATTCACTCAGACTCTTGGCCTTCTTATAAGGTCTATCTGCAGCGGTGAGCGCCTCAAATACATCAGCAAGTGCCATGATACGCTCTGGGATACTCAGCTCATCACCCTTCAGTTGTCTAGGATAACCTGTGCCTTTCATGGTTTCATGGTGGGTAGACGCATAGCGAGGAACTTTAGCTAACTCTGCAGGGAAAGGCATACGCTCAAGCATCTTAATGGTGCCGACGATATGTTCGTTGATCTTAAATCTGTCTTCCGCTGTCAAGGTGCCCTTCTGGATACTAAGGTTATAAACCTCACCTCGATTGGCAAGATTCTCGGGCACCGGCATCTTTATCTCAAACTTAGGGTCAAACTCTATCTTGGTCGGATGAGGAACTATATGTTCTGCTTTGTCCGCCAACAACTGCTCTAGCGCTGGGGTAGTCGAGGTTACACCGGTGTCTTTTAAATGACGCTCCTCTTCGGGTGATAACCCTAGAGTGTTGTCCAGATACCGTGTCCAGGTACGTTGGGCGATAGCTTGAATACGGTCTATCGCCTCTTGATCCATAAACTCGCCACCCACGTTGGCGCTAGCTACTTCAGCAAACTCCTGTTTCAGTTGATCTATATTTGCTTGAAGCTCACTGTCCAGTTCTGGGGCTAGCTGAGGGGATTTCTGTTGATAGAAGGCGATGATCTGATCGCGAATCAACACCTCAAAGCGAGTACGAATCTCATGAATGCGGTTGTAATTCGCTTCAAGCTTGGAGCCCTTATCTACTATATGTTCAGGTGTGGTGATCTTGCCACAGTCATGAAGCCAAGCCGCAATCCTAAACTCACGGCGCTGTTTATCGTTCTCAAAGGCAAAATCAGCAAACGGACCTGATTGGCTCTGCTCCGCCTCTTTGACCAACATCAAGGCGAGCTCAGGCACTCGATTACAGTGTCCTGCCGTGTATGGTGACTTGTCATCGATAGCCTGAGCGATCATCTTGATAAAGGATTCAATAAACTCCTCTTGAGTACGCTCGTGCTCCTCAAGAGCGTCTGAGGTCTCTTTGATTGAACGCGATAAAGAGTCAATCTCCACTATCCTAGAGTCTACCAAAGCAACCTCTTTGTATCGGCGCTCTCGCACATGAGAGGTTTGCTCTATCAAAAACCTAATCGGATTAACTATAGGCCCGGCAAAAAATCCCGATAAGGGTATAAGTAGCAGGAGTATTGCAGCTGAAGCGCTGATAGACGTGAGAACACTATTTTGCGTTTGCTCTAGTAAAAGTGCGCTGGGTACGGTAATCGCGAAGTACTCCCTGCCACTCTCAAACAGGTCAAGCTCAGTCACAAAAACAATATGACTCTCACCATCTAAGGTTTGTTCAACCAACTGATCTCTTAGCTTCTCGTCTTTGGTCGCCTTGAGCAAAAACTCATGTGGCACTATCCCTGAATTACTCTCTTGTTCCAGCCACTTTTTAGATAGAAAAGCTCGCTCCTCTTTCGACACATCACTTAGGGCAAGATCCAACAAGGCCAACAGTGCCGGATTAGATTTATCAATCACAAGGTGAAACGAATCGAAGTCTTCAAATCCTTTAGGTAACGCAATAGATTGCAATTGAGTTTTCTTTAAGAATCTCTGTTTCATTACCCGACTAAGAATGACCTCAAGGTCAATTACTGCGTCTAGCTCTTGTTTTTCCAAGGCGAATAAAGCTTCATGCAGCTCATCAAACTCCTGAAATTGAATCTCTGGGAAGGCGCGCATCAAGGGCTCGATGATTGACCAGCCGGACAACACCCCTAGCCTTTTCCCTTTCAACTGCTCAAGCTCAGTGTAATCATCCCCCAGTTGGGCTAGTGCAAAATCAAATCGAGCGAGTGGACGACTCAGGTTGCCCAGTTCACGGTTACTCTGATTATTCGATACAGGATGGAGCACATCCAACTGACCTGCACGAAAGTTTTCTACCAGCTGTTTCCAGGTAAATCCATTGATAAAGCTGACATCCAAACCCGTTTTTAAAGACAAAATCTTAATAAGGTCAACCATGTAACCTGACGGTTGCCCTCTGAGTGAAAAATCTAAAGGAGGCCAATTAGCCTCATTAGAGACCTTAATGGTGCCCATTGACTTGACCAAATGCTCCAACTCAGGTGACAACTGCATTGGCTCGACCTCAGGAAGGTTTTTCAACTGTTCAAGGCGAGAGCCCGCCCCGAGGTTTCCTGTTTCGCCATAGATAAAAAACTCTACGCCATCATGGTTAAGTGCATCACCAATCTCATTGGCAATATCCAAAGCGATAGAGCCGAGTACGACATCAATACCAACAACGGCATCTGAACCATCTATTGCTTTTGAATAAGTTTGACCACTCACAGGAACAACCTGGAACAAATAAGGCTGAGTCTTGAACAGCTCACGATCATCCGCGCCAACAAACCAAGGCCTTTGATTGGCTTGATAGCGGGAAAATTCACTGCGAGTCGCCGTGGTCTCTAAGTCACTGGTTAAAAATGTTAGCTCTCTCGTTTTATTCTCTGGCATAACCCTTGCAACAACCCACCTATCTTGTTCGGAAGCCCCCAATCTGGCACGCAGGTCTCGCATGGCTTCTAGGTTTATCACCTGAAAAAAATCACCATCTGCCTGCCCCACATAAATACTGTAAAAGTGCGGTGAGGCCTCTAACAAAGTAATGAATACATCGCGAGTAAAGGCTCCCTGTTCAAACTCAGTTAGAGGCATGCCTATCTGAGATAACAGCTCGGTAGAATTTGAGAAATAATCGTCCAGTCTATTTACATCGTGCGCAATAGTTTGAGCCGTAGCGCGATACTCGAACAAGGTATGCTTTAACACCTGTTCCTTGCTGAAATGATATTGCAGAGCAATAGCAACCCCTGCAGTAAGTGCAGTAGTAATAATAAACAGACTGATAACGGTGAAACGTATGGTAAATCTTCTTTTCATAACATCCATATAGTGAATAGAAACCTTTAATAGATTAGAACAACTCTTGCCTAACGCCCTGAAATCATGAACTATTCGTAAAGAATGTGAGAAAAAGGATTTTAAGCGTGTCCCATATCGAACCACTTTCCCCTCTGAAGCTGAGCGATGAGCAGATCAACCTCACCGAGCTCAAGCAGAAGTTGCAGGATTTTAGTGAACAACAGAAAGAGCAGTTTCTTCAAAGGCGATCTGTCATTGACCTAGTCACAGAGCGCAGCCAATTTATGGACTCTCTGCTCAAGCGACTATGGAAGTTCTATCGATTTGATTCCGTTGAAGGGGTCAGCCTAGTCGCGGTTGGCGGTTATGGCCGAGAGGAGCTTCACCCCCTATCTGATATAGACATCATGATCCTCTCTAAACGCCCGTTAAAAGAGGAGTGGATTCCTAAGGTAAGCGAGTTCGTCACTCTAATGTGGGATCTGAGACTCGAGGTTGGACACAGCGTGCGCAGCCTTCAAGAATGCTATAACGTGGCCAAGGATGACCTAACGGTAGCCACCAACCTGCAAGAATCTCGTCTTATTTGCGGCAGTCAGGATTGCTATCAGCAGCTCAATCAAATGATCCAGAAAGAGGACTTCTGGCCAAGCGAGGTCTTCTATAAAGCCAAGCTTGAGGAGCAAAGAGAGCGCCACGCTCGCTACCATGATACCGGCTATAACCTAGAGCCAGATATTAAATCCAGTCCTGGTGGCCTGCGTGATATCCATACCCTGAGTTGGGTAGCGCGTCGTCACTTCGGAGCCACCTCATTGATGGAGATGAGCCAGCACGGATTTCTTACCGACGCTGAGTATCGTGAGCTGCAAGAATGTCAGAATTTCCTGTGGCAGATCCGCTTTGCTCTGCATATTGAGCTAAGACGCTACGACAATCGCCTTCAATTCGCCCATCAAGCTAAGGTCGCAGAAAACCTCGGCTTTACTGGTGAGCGAAACCAGCCGGTGGAGCGCATGATGAAGGAGTTCTATCGAACCCTGCGTCGTATTGTTGAGCTCAACAAAATGCTGCTTAAGCTGTTCGACCAAGCAATCTTAAACCGCGGTAAGGTGGTTCCGGCAGAGCCTATCGATGATGACTTTCAGCGTCGTGGACACCTGATAGAGGCAAGAAAGCCTGCTTTATTTCAGGCGCGTCCAGAGACCATCTTGGATATGTTCATCCACATCACCAATGACTCCAGCATCACCGGCGTATCGCCACCAACCCTACGTCAGCTAAGAACTGCGCGCCGTCGCCTGAATAAGTTCCTGATTGAACTGCCCGCCGCGCGTGAAAAATTTATGGAGCTGGTGCGTCACCCCAATGCGCTCACCAAGGCCTTTAGCTTAATGCATCAACACGGTGTATTGGCCGCCTATCTTCCGCAGTGGAGCCAGATCGTCGGCCAGATGCAATTTGACCTCTTCCATGTGTACACCGTGGATGAGCACAGTATGCGTCTGCTCAAGCATATACATAGCTTTAGCTTCGCCAAGAACCGTGAGAAGCACCCTATCTGCTGTGAGGTACTGCCTAGACTGCAAAAGCCAGAGCTTTTAATCATTGCTGCCATCTTCCATGATATCGGTAAAGGACGTGGGGGCGATCACTCTGAGATAGGCGAGGGAGAGGCGTACGAGTTCTGTATTCAACATGGACTGCCTAAGGCCGAAGCCAACCTAGTTGCTTGGCTGGTGCGTAACCACCTTCTGATGTCTGTAACTGCCCAAAAGCGCGATATTCAAGACCCAGAGGTCATCACCGAATTTGCCAAAAAGGTGAAAACAGAGGAGTACCTAGAGTTCTTGGTTTGTCTTACGGTAGCTGATATCTGTGCAACCAACCCTGAGCTGTGGAACAGTTGGAAGCGCTCACTTTTGACCGATCTCTTCTACTCTACCCAGCGTGCACTGCGTCGCGGTCTAGAGCACCCTGTAGATGCTAGGGAACGTATCCGACACAACCAGCATCAGGCTTCAGCGGTATTACGTGCCCAGGGCTTTACCCAGCGACAAGTCGACCTGCTATGGCAACGCTTTAAGGCAGACTATTTTTTGCGTCACACCCACCAGCAACTGGCATGGCATGCGCAAGGGATCTTGGAGCAGCACAGTGAAGGTGAGCCTCTGATCCTAATAAGCCCTAAACCAACTCGCGGTGGTACTGAGGTGTTTGTCTATACCAAGGACCAACCCGCTCTGTTTGCAACCGTGGTAGCTGAGCTGGATAGACGCAACTTCAATATCCATGACGCGCAGGTAATGGTGAGCAAAGACGACTATATCTTGGACACCTTTATCATCAGTGATCAGAACAACCAGCCTATCGAGACACGCCGTCACGAGCAGGTGATCAAGCACCTTCAACATGTGATAAAAGACGGCAGACTCACTAAGATCAAGGTGCGTCGTACGCCAAGAAACTTAGTGCACTTTAAGGTTCGAACTCGCGCTGAGTTTATTGAGACCAAGAACAACAAGAGCACCATGATGGAGCTTGTGGCGCTGGATACCCCAGGACTTCTCGCCAGCGTGGGTGCGACCTTTGCAGAACTGGGTATACACCTGCATGCAGCCAAGATCACCACCATCGGTGAGCGTGCGGAGGACTTGTTTATTATCACCTCGCCAGACTACAAACCACTGGACGAAGAGCTCAAGCAGACCCTAGGTTCAAAGCTAAAAGAGAACCTGTCTAAGTTGGCGCCGAATTAAATTGTGAATAAACGCAGGGTTGATGGGTTTAGCGCTACCTAAGCCACTGATTCCCTGCTAACTTTATCCAAGGAACGCTAACTTTAGAGGTGCCTATGTATCCACACCTAACAGGCCTTGGTATTAACGAGCCTGGACAGATTGAGCGCTATTCTCTTCGTCAAGAAGCGCACAAAGATGTACTTAAGATTTATTTTAAAAAACAAAAAGGCGAGCTATTCGCTAAAAGCGTTAAGTTTAAATACCCAAGGCAGGTGAAGAATGTCTTGGTTTCAGGGGGCAATGCCCAATACCGTCAGGTTACCGAGATCAACCGTAACCTCACCCTAGTTATCGATGAGCTAAACACTATTACTAAGCCAGTTAAGGTTCAGGAATTGGATGTGAAGCAGAAGATACTGACCGACCTTCGTCACCTGGAAAAGGTGGTTTCGAGCAAGATCGCCGAGATCGAAGCGGATCTAGAAAAACTGAAATAAAAACAAGCCCGAGCCCGCTACATTGAGCGGGCTTTTTAATTCTTCTATTCCGTAAATGCGTCCTGCCATTCGAAACGCTCAATCAGGTTTTTCCAAGTATCATCAAAGCGCGCTTCAAGCACCATCTGCATTCCAGTAAACGGATGCTCAAACTCTAATCGTGATGCATGTAGCATCAAGCGCTCACAGCCAAACTCCTCACGATACAGCCTATTATGCTTACCATCACCGTGAGTAGTATCCCCAACAATCGGATGTCTTAGGTGCTTCATATGACGGCGAAGCTGATGCTTGCGACCCGTTAGTGGAGACAACTCCATCAAGCAATAGCGTGAAGTAGGAAACTTGCCGGTAGAATAAGGCACTTCGACCTTAGCCAAAGGCTTATAATCGGTAACCGCTGACTGCGCCTCTTTATCTTCACTGGCAAACTTATCTGCAATCTTATCTAGCTCAACCTTAAGGGCATAATCGAGGCGATCCCCCTTATCTATCCAACCACGTACGATCGCATGATAGGTCTTAACAAACTTATGTCCGGCAAACATAGGCATCATCTTAGAGGCGTATTCGCTAGATAGAGCGAACACTAACACCCCAGAGGTGGGTCTATCTAAACGGTGCAAAGGGAATACGTGCTGGCCAATTTGGTCGCGCAGGGTCTGCATCACAAACTGAGTCTCATGCTTATCGAGCCATGAGCGATGAACCAGCATTCCCGCCGGTTTGTTCACTGCTACCAGATACTCGTCTTGGTAGATAATCTCTAGCATGCAAACACCTCATCAATTGCGCGAATTACATCCAAAATAGGCTCCATCTCCTCACTATTTCTCCAAGCCTCTTCAAAATAGGGGGCAATAGAAAAACCCGAAGGCAGTGGCTGCTTTTGTTCTATCAGGCCTTGCATCTTAGGAACAAAGATCCACTTCAACCACTGCTCTGGCGATAGCGTGTCCACTGCAAATGGCTGGGTACTCATCAAAGCGGTTTGTGAAGGAGGCTCAATATCCCACTTTTGGACACTTTGCAGTCGCTGTGTAAGCTGTTGAAACAATTTTTCTAGCTTAATGACCTGTTTGTTCACGCTATTTCTCTTTTACTCTTGAAATTGGACGCAAGATTACCATTTTATAGAGAGAACATGGCAAGGTATCAATGAAGCAATGGAACAAATTTCTACTCTTACGCAAATTCTGACCGACAGCGGTTGTGAATTCACCATTCACGATCTCGGTCGTCGCATCGAACAAATCGACAATCAAGACTTTGCCCGCATCGAACGTGGCCAGCAGGCCTATCCGTATCCAATCCAGCGTCAGGCTCAATTTGCCATCTCATACTGGAATGAACAGAAACAGCCTTGGATCTGGTTCTTAAAGTTTGACCTAGATGAGCGAGGCCTACTCAGCCCAACAGATATAGGTAACTTCATTAAGTTTGTGGTTGAGGCTATGGGCTCAAGGCTGCAAAAAGAACTAAGCGAAGAGGTTCAGCAAGAACTGGCTAACAATCCATACACCTACAAGCCAAAAGAAGACAAGCTTGCCGTGTTTAATAGCCAGATAACGGCTCATCTTGGTCTAGCACCGAGCCAATATCTTGCTCATACCCTAGACTACTTCTCTGGAAATCTAGGTTGGGGCAACTGGCAAACCGTTGGTTTACAAGGCATCACAGACCTGAGTGCTCGCTTGAGTGAAGGCAATAACGAGCAACTAGTGAAGAAGAGCTTGAACCAGCTCCCTGGCCAGCCGCTGTATGCCCTGCTTGGTGCTTTAGAACACCAAGATATCTCCGCCTCTCTCGCAGGTCGTATCTATGACCTAGCGCTGGATCAGCTAAATAGCTCGGAGTGTGATCTCTTCTTACTATCTGCTCTAGTGCGCGCATTGGCTGGAGACAACAGCGATAAACTGGACTCCCTAGTTACCGCCATCTTGTCCGAGGCTAAGTTCAGCCACCAAGAGGTGCTGATTGCCATCGCAGGTCGCTGCTGGACACCATTACAACAGCAAGCGATTGCCGAGCAGTTCTTGATTCGCCTGGCAGAGACTAACAATCAGAACCTGTTTAATCAGCTGTTCGCTGATCTGGTGATGCTGCCTAAGCTTCGCATCATCATTCTGCCTATGCTGCATCAAGCCCCATCGAAGGCGCTAGCGGAAGCACTTCTGACACTGCAAGCTCAGACCAAGGGCAAGCAATAGATGGGTGACCTATTTGCGATATTGGGGCTAATCATACTGCTGGCCCTTTTTTGGCAGCACAGACGACAGGCAGAGGTGGCTCGCACAGCGATTGGCCGTTACTGCAATAAGCTGGATCTGCAGGTGGTTAGCATCTCATCCGGCGCCCACAAAGTCAGAGATGCGAGCGGGCGCTGGTATTGGCATACAGAGTTTGCTTTTGAGTTTTCCGCACTAGGTGATGACTGCTACCAAGGCAAGCTCATCATGCAAGGAATGCGTATCATGCACTTTCAGACACAGCCTCACCGAATGTAGAGATAGAAAACGCCAAACTCATCCTCGCGCTGTTCTTTCCTTTTAAATCCAAGCTTTTCTAGAATGCGCATCGAAGCAAGATGTCCCTCATCCACGGTGGCAAAGAGCCTCCTATCGCTAAGGTGATCATAGACAAACATCCGGCAAGCCTGCTCGGCGAACCCTTTTCTCCAAAAGGCTTTATCTAGGATAAAGCCTAATTCCCATTGGTTATCATCTTCTATGGCAAAGATATGTCCTAGATAGACCTCATCTTGATAAATAGCCCGAGATAACAATGAATTCGAAGGTGTCAAAATCTTATCAAACAGATTAGAGGCACTCTCGATGGTGTGCGGGCCATTCATATTTTTTCGGTTTATGGGGCAAGTGTTGAGCGAGATAAATGCCTCTCTTTGCTCCTCGCTATGAGGACGAAGCTCCATTTCATTTCCTTTAGGTTTACTGTGTACTCAGGATAGCGTTTTGGTTAGGATTGGAAAAAAGTTTGTTTAGGAGTATCGATATGCTCACAAAAGAAGTCACCCAAGAGCTAAACCAGATTTTTACCTCTCTGGAAGCTGAAGGCAAAGAACCAAGCATGGCCTTGGTAAAAGCGCGCCTTTCTACCACAGTGCCTATGCCAGCACTTATTACCGCCATCAAGAACTGGAAGAGCAGTAAGCGCGTCCCGAAGATTGAGGTTGCTGCTGAGCAAACCATTTCTGCAGACGAGAGAATCGCTAAGCTTGAAGCCACTATCGAGAAACTGACCGCTCGCATTGAAGCATTGGAGAAACAACAATGAGGATCTGGGTCGATGCCGATGCCTGCCCTAAGGTGATTCGAGAAACCCTAGTGCGCGCCTCTGAGCGTACTAATATCGAGTGCATCTTTGTGGCCAACCACCCTATCCCGCTGCCCAAGCGTAACTGCATTCGCTTTATGCAGGTCAATCAAGGCTTCGATATTGCCGATGATGAGATAGCTAAGCGTGTTGAAAAAGGCGATCTAGTGATCACCTCAGACATCCCGCTAGCGGATGAGGTAATTACCAAAGGTGGTCAGGCGCTGAGTAGTCGTGGTGAGCTGTTTACCAAAGAGAACATCAAGGGGCGCCTAAACGTGCGTGACTTTATGGATACCATGCGCTCATCAGGGGTTCAGACTGGAGGCCCAGCGGCGCTTTCTCAAACGGAACGACGAGACTTTGCCTCTCACTTAGACAGAATTTTAGCCCGCGCGACCAAATAGCAAAAAAGGACTCTTATGAGTCCTTTTTAGTTCGATCCAGGTTATTTGATTAAGCGTTTTCAGCTTGCTCAACCATAGATAGCGCCAGTGCCTCTGCCACCTTGATACCATCGATACCCGCAGACAAGATACCACCCGCATAACCTGCACCTTCACCTGCTGGGAAGAAGCCTTTCAGGTTAACACTTTGGAAGTCTTTACCACGGCGAATGCTTACTGGAGATGAAGTACGAGTCTCAACACCGGTTAGCAGGCCATCTTCAGAGGCAAAGCCTTTGATCTTCTTATCAAACGCAGGGATAGCCTCACGGATTGCCTCGATAGCGAAATCCGGCAGGGCTTTAGAGATATCGGTTAGCTTGATACCTGGGGTAAATGATGGCTCAACATCGCCTAGTTCGCTTGGATCGCGACCTTTCAGGAAGTCACCAATCTTCTGCGCTGGAGCATCATAGTTCTCACCACCCAGCTTAAACGCACCTGACTCTAGCTCACGCTGCAGTCTGATACCCGCTAGCGGGTCACCCGGGTAATCTAGCTCAGGAGAGATACCCACCACGATTGCACTGTTAGCATTACGCTCAGCACGAGAGTATTGGCTCATGCCGTTAGTCACTACGCGTCCCTCTTCTGAGGTTGCCGCAACCACGGTACCACCCGGGCACATACAGAAGCTGTATACGGTACGGCCATTCTTACAATGGTGAACCAGCTTATAATCAGCAGCGCCTAGGATAGGGTTGCCCGCGTTCTTACCAAAGCGCGCTTCGTCGATCATTGATTGCTTGTGTTCGATACGGAAACCTACAGAGAAAGGCTTAGCTTCCATATGGACGCCACGGTCGTGCAGCATTTCAAAGGTATCGCGTGCACTGTGTCCCACTGCAAGCACTACGTGACGGCTCTCGATCTTCTCACCATTAGATAAAGTAAGGCCTGTAATTTGACCATCTTGCATGTGGATGTCATCCACACGTGTGCTAAAGCGGATCTCACCACCCAGTTCGATGATCTTAGCGCGCATCTTCTCAATCATGGTAACCAGCTTAAAGGTACCGATATGAGGTTTGCTCACATATAGGATCTCTTCAGGTGCACCGGCTGCTACAAACTCAGTGATCACCTTGCGGCCATAAAAGTTTGGATCTTTCACCTGGCTGTATAGCTTGCCATCAGAGAAGGTACCCGCACCGCCTTCACCAAACTGCACGTTTGATTCTGGGTTCAGAGTACGCTTGCGCCAGAAACCAAAGGTATCTTTGGTGCGCTCACGCACCTCTTTACCGCGCTCAACAATGATTGGTTTGAAGCCCATTTGAGCCAGAACCAAACCAGCGAAAAGACCACAAGGACCAAAACCGATCACCACTGGACGCTCTTTTAGGTTCTCTGGAGCCTTAGCCACGAACTTGTACTCCATATCTGGAGTCTGCTTCACATGTGGATCGTGAGAGAAGGTATCGAGAAGCTGGGCTTCGTTCTCTAGCTCGATATCTAGGGTGTAGATAAGCAGAATGTTGCTTTTCTTACGAGCATCATAGCCACGTCTAAACACAGTAAAAGAATGGATGTCTTCGGCATTAATGCCGAGCTTTTTCACTATGGCGGCTTCAAGCGCCTCTTCCTTATGGTCTAAAGGAAGTTTTATTTCGTTTAAACGTATCATCTAGATTCTCGTATATAGGTGTCTTAGCAAAGGTTAAGGAGTAACCCGCTCACAATGGGGCGGATTCTACGCCAAGATGCGAAATCTGTCATATAAAACATGGACAAGAGAAAGTAAGGCATTGGGCGTAAACTAAGGCAAGGGTGCTAAACTCATTACTTAAACCCTTTTTGTGAAAGCGTTTTTTTAATTGAGTTTTCGAGCTCTATCCGTAATATTCCCTTTCCAAAATCACACCACTGAGAGTTTATTACCATGGCCTTTGTCGTAACCGATAACTGTATTCGATGTAAATACACTGACTGTGTAGCAGTTTGCCCAGCGGACGCCTTCTATGAAGGGCCAAACTTTATGGTGATAAGCCCTATCGATTGCATCGACTGTGGCCTATGTGTACCTGAGTGTGATGCCCAGGCTATCTTCCAAGAAGAAGAACTGCCAGAAGGCCAAGAGGTGTATATCGAGCTGAATGCTGAGCTGGCAGAGGTGTGGCCAAACATCACTGAAGTAAAGCCTGCTCTGCCAGAAGCTGAAGAATGGAACGGTGTGGAGAATAAACTCCAGTATTTGGAAAAATAATTAAGGGTTTTGACGCTTAATATTATCCAAGATGATCCCTGTGGCCATGGCCACATTTAAGGACTCTGCACCACCAAAGGCTGGGATGGTGATCTTGTCGGTCACAAACTTAGCTGCTTCCTCACGAACTCCATGAGATTCACTGCCCATAAGTAAGATACCCTCAGCGGAAAAGGTCTTGCTGTGGGTGCTCTCTCCCTCTAAGAAAGCGCCGTATACAGGTAGGTTAGATTGCTCAAGATAACTTGGCAGATCTAACTGAGTCACTGTCACTCGCCCAAAGCTGCCCATGGTGGCGCTGATGGTCTTTGGATTGTAAGGATCGGCACAATCGGTGCTTGCCACAATATGCTTGATGCCATACCAATCCGCGACTCGGATAATGGTGCCCAAGTTACCTGGATCAGATACGCCATCTAGAGCGATCATCAAGCCCTCAGCCTTGGGTGTCTTACTCAACGGGATCTCAACTACAGCGATAGCCGCGTTGTTACTCACCAAGGTGCTCGCCTTAGTAAGCTCATCCAGCGACGCTTCAATACAATCAAAGGCCTTAAGTTTGCCAGTGTTTTCTAACAGAAACTCCTCAGTAGCAAACACGTTCTTTACCACTAGACCACTTTCCACGAGCTCTAATACATTCTTCTCACCCTGAACAAGGAAAAGTCCATGGGCCTTACGCTGTTTCTTTTGACCCAAAGCACGAAGAAGTTTTAGTTGGTTTTTCGATATCATGAATTTTTCCAGTGGATTACTTAAGGTGATCCCAAGAGATGTTTGAGACTAGGCGACAATCATCGCATTTGAAATGAATGATGTCATGTAGTGGCTCTTCTAACGCCCAATCTCCACCGCATTTAGGACACTTGCGAGCTTGTTCAGATGCCAGGTTTTCACCGCCGACACGATACAGATAATAATAGGTAGGGATCTTGGTGATGTACTCCATACGACCGCGAAGATCCCAACCTCTTCTGAAGATATCACTCTCGATAGAGGTCAGCTCGCGCACCGTAGCGTGCTCAGCCTTGCAACCACCCGCCATCTGAATCTCATCACAGGCCTGCCATTCACTTTGCCATTTGATCACTGACTTGTGATCACCATTAAGTGTTGGCGGATTACGATACAGAGGAATAGGCATAAAGGTATCACCACTACGAAGTGGCGAGCAAGTATGTACATAGGTGGTATATAAAATCTGCCAACTCGGAACTTCATCCTCAGCGGTTTGCTCCGAATTGATGTCTTGACCAATCAGTTTCACCTTAGGAGACAACACGCCCGCCTCACTCAATCGCTCTAAGCAGAAGTTTACAAAGTCTGAATGATTTCGAGGGTGCAGGCTCTCTTGCTCTGGACAGACGCAACGCACCGTAAAGGTGGCTTCGTTCTTGGCAAGAGGAAACTCTCTGCCATACACCTGACCATTGAAACGCAGGGCGTCCATCAGACCATTTACCGCTTTCTCTACCTTAGTGATAGTAGTGTTTTCAAAGCACTCGAATGCCAGCTCGCAAACAAACATGCTTAAACCTCAACATCAAGTTCAGCTAAGAACTGCTCTAGGCTCTCGCTCAGCACTTCACGCTTGTCGGTACCAAGATGCTCCAGTACTACCTCACCAGTGATGTTGCACACAGAGATAACATCAAGGTCAGAGTCGATAGCAGCAATAAATACGGTTGGTTTTAGCTTCAAGCGACGCTGGGTCACTAGATGACCAAGGATATTCTCTTGCAGGCGAATGAAATCGTCGTCACTCCAAACCTGAAGCAGGGTAAGAGGCTTGCCCTTCCAGCTCATAGAGAGGTCGGCACTGTATTGAGCGCCATAGAACTCTTTAATATCTGAGTGCAGTCTCAGCTCAATACCACGCTCAACATCTGAAAAATCGGCTAACTCCTCACGGGTTATCGCCTTCCAAAACACCTCTCCATCTTTAGATTCAGTGATACAAGGCGAAGGAACACCCACCAGCTCAGCACTGCTAGGCAGGGTCCCGTACTCTTTTTCAAAGGTCGCTTGGTATTGTGAACTGATGCGTGTTAAAGCTGAAACAATAGCTGTAGTCATAAAGATTCCCGAACATATCGCAGTAAAAGACGATAGAAATTGGCTGAAACTTGAAGTTACTTATGAATTTTAAGTAAAATTCTCGACATTCTACTGCAAAATGCACTTTAAGATGAGCAAATATTCAGACGCTAAAGAACTGGCCGGTCTAACCCTAGGTCAAAAAACCGAGTACGCATCCCAGTACGACCCTTCACTGCTGCAGCCTGTACCGCGAAGCCTAAACCGAGATGACCTAGAGCTTGGAGATGAACTGCCATTCGTTGGCGAAGATATCTGGACCCTGTATGAGTTGTCGTGGCTCAACAGCAATGGCTTGCCACAAGTGGCGGTCGGTACAGTTTCCATTCCGGCAGACAGTCCAAACCTTGTAGAGTCTAAATCTTTCAAGCTCTATCTAAACAGCTACAATCAGACTCGTTTTGCTAACTGGACAGAAGTACAAGCTCAGCTGGCTAAAGACCTTTCTGCGTGTGCAGGTGGAAATGTCAGCGTTGAGGTGCAAAAGGTACAAGAGTTTAACCAGCAACCTATCGTTGATATGCAGGGCGAATGCATCGATGAACAAGACATAGTTATCAGCGACTATGAGTTCAAGGCCGACTACTTAGAGGGCGCTACCTCAGAAGAGGAGGTGTCTGAGACACTGCACAGCCACCTGCTTAAATCTAACTGCCTGATCACCAATCAGCCTGATTGGGGCAGTGTTGAGATCAACTACACAGGTAAAAAGATCGACCGTGAGGCACTGCTTCGCTATCTGGTCTCTTTCCGTGAGCACAACGAATTTCACGAACAGTGTGTTGAGCGAATCTTTACCGACATCACACGCTACTGCAAACCAAGTTCCTTGTCTGTATACGCGCGCTATACTCGTCGTGGTGGCCTAGATATCAACCCAATTCGCAGTTCTTCTCCGATCAATGTAAACAAACAGAGGCTAGCTCGACAGTAATGCACTCGATTGTCCAACGGCTCCTTCTTCTCATCCTTTTGCTAGCCACGCCTGCGGTGGCTAGCGAATCTAATCTCGCTAAAGAGCTGGTGGACGCGCGAAAGCTAGCGCACGTTGCGCCGCTGCAAGCGAAAAAGATAGCCCGATCCTATCTCTCTACCCTGACGCCGCAAAAGGAGGAGCGAGACTTCTCCACCAATGTGGCGAAGGGTAAGCTTACTCCTATTGTTAGAGCGGCTAATCAGGTACATGCCTATCAAACCTTAGCCATTGCCGACTTTGTACTGGGGAACTACCGTTCTTCTCTCTCAAGCATAGACCGCAGCATCGTTATCTCTCTCAACAACCGACTTCAGGCTAGAGAAGCGGAATCCCGTATCATGAAGATACGCTTGATGTGGCTGATGACCCAAGATGTCCGAAAGGTGGAAGGGCCTATCAATGACATCACTAAGGCTCTGAAGACCTATAACATCGAAGAGCTACAGAAAGAGCGACTCAAATTCCGCCTGAACATGATTCAGGCACACATCCATTCTGACTTAGGACAGAGTGAAGCTGCGGAAAAAGCCTTCGCCGCCGCCCAAGAAAATGTCGACAAACTCAAAACGCCTAACGAAAGCATAGAGCTCAGCCTGCAAATGGGTGAGCACCATCTTAAGAGTGAGCGCCTTAACCTTGCACTGCGTGAGCTTATCGAGAGCTATTGGTTCGCTATCGAGCAAGACAACGCCGAGTATATCGCCCGAGCTAATCACCTGTTAGCCGACCTGTATATCGCAAGACAGATGTATGACAAGGCGCAAGAGCACCTGTCTCAGGCCGCCAGCTTCTACGGGCAATATGAGCAATCTCCGGTCTTCTCTAAGGTTTTGCGCAAGCTTGCCGATGTGTACTTCACTCAAGGTCGCTATAACCTAGCACTAGTACATTACTTCAATGTGCTAGACCAAGAACTGGCTGAGAAAGACCTTGAAGAGATCATCGACCTACGCCTAAAGCTCTCTGAGACCTATCTCAACCTGTTCAATTACACCCTAGCCGAGCGCTATCTAAACCGCGCCACTGAGCTTCTGGACTATTCAGATATCGAATCGCAAAAAGTGCGCGCGACCTTGATGCGTGCAAGATTGGACTATCTGCAAAAGGATACCAAGGGAGCAGAAAAGCTAGGGATTGAGGCTCTGGCACAGGCGAAAAAGATTGAAGATACCGATATTCAGCTGCAGACCTTAGATCTTCTGCATCGAGTCACCAAAGCGCTCAAGAAGAATCAGGCCTCTTTGGGTTACCTTGAAGAATATAACCAGATCACCGGCGAAAACCTTAAGAAGAAGAATGAGCTTATTAGTCGTGCCTTCTTGAATCAGGTCGCCTCGGTGGAGCAGTCCCTTCACTATCAAGATCAGGTAAATGAACTTACCGACCTTAGTGCCGAGTTTGAGACCTATAAAAATCTTTCCTTTGGTCTAAGTATCAGCACAGCAATTTTACTTCTGATGCTTCTCATCTACATGAAGCGAGTACGCAATCGAACCTTGGCCATCAATGAGCTAAACCAAGAGCTCTATACCCACCCAAGATCAGGCCTGCGTAATATGCGATTGCTTATCCGTAACCTGCCGGATTCATTAGAAAAAACTGGGCGTAACTACGAGCAGTGGCGCTTTGGTCAGCTTATCGATGAGCCACTTAACGACAGGCTTAAGTTTGCGCTGGTTGATGTACCTATGATCGAAGAGATCTATCTAAAATATGGCTATAAAGAAGGTCGTATTGCAGAGCGCACCTTTGGTCGCAATATACAATCCAAGCTGCCTGAGGGTGCTCGCGTATATCACCTTACCGACAGTCGCTTCCTCTACATCGAACCGAACCCAGATAAACGCCTGCAACCCGAAGTGTTGTTTGAGCGCTTCCAAGAGTGGGTGGATGAGTTTAAACATGACTATGACGTAGATGGCAGATTCGTTGCTAGCTTCGCCGATTACCCATTCCTGCCTCGTGCCTATACCGCCATCAACGATGAAGACCTTATCGATTTGCTGTTGCTGTCGGTAGAGATTGCCCATCAGGTGGCAAGCCAAGAAGAGTCCAGCCAATGGGTGGCATTTACCGCGATTCCTATGGCGCCAGCGGCCAGTTTCGCCTCGGATGATATCCGTCGCTCTACCCTACTCGCCATCAAGAAAGGACTCATCAAGGTGCATAGTAGCGCCTCCGAAGAGCACCTAACCTCTACCCTAGATGCGCTACCAAGCGAAGAGGATTAGACTTAAGTAATTGATATATGGCTCTTTGCTTTTAGCTTGTCACCCTCTATTGTTAAGTGTGAGCTGAGCGAAAATCTCTTTCGTATCAGCTCTATCATAACCCGTGACAACAAATTGAGACGCATCAGCCGATGGGCCCCGTCTCAAACAACAAAGGAGCCGTTATGATTACTACGATTAATCCTGCAGGAAGCATGGACCTCCTATCTCAGCTTGAGGTAGAGCGCTTAAAAAAAACTGCATCTAGTGACATCTATAATCTATATCGCAACTGTACCCTAGCGGTGCTCAACTCTGGTAGCCACACTGACGACAGTAAGGCACTGCTAGAGCAATACCAATCTTTTGACGTCAATGTACTGAGGCGCGAGCGAGGCATAAAGCTCGAGCTTCTCAACGCCCCTGAACACGCCTTTGTAGATGGCACTATCATCAAGGGAATCCAAGAACACCTGTTTGCTGTTCTGCGAGACATAGTGTTTGTACACATGTTCCTCGCCCAAAGCGACAGGCTCAACCTAACCAACTCCACTCATATCACTAACTTGGTCTTTGGCATTCTAAGAAACGCTAAGGTGCTTGTTCCCGGGGTCGACCCTAATCTAGTGGTGTGCTGGGGCGGCCACTCCATCAACCCAATCGAGTATCAATACACTCGCGAGGTAGGCCATGAACTGGGTCTGCGTGAACTAAACGTATGTACCGGTTGTGGCCCAGGTGCTATGGAAGGTCCAATGAAGGGGGCAGCTATCGGCCATGCAAAACAGCGCCACTCACACTGCCGTTATATTGGTCTGACTGAGCCTTCAATTATCGCCGCTGAGCCGCCAAACCCTATTGTAAACGAGCTCATCATAATGCCGGATATCGAGAAGCGTCTTGAGGCGTTTGTGCGTATCGCCCACGGTATCGTTATCTTCCCTGGCGGTCCCGGAACTGCAGAAGAGCTTCTGTATCTGCTGGGGATCATGATGCATCCTAAGAATCAGGATCAACCGTTGCCGATAGTGCTCACTGGCCCGAAAGAGAGTGAAGACTACTTCGTCTCCATCGATAACTTTATTCGCGCTACCCTAGGTGAAGAAGCCACCAAGTATTATCAGATAGTGATTGCCGATCCTGCGAGTGCAGCCAAGGCAATTAAGGAGGCGATGCCAGATGTACGTGAGCATCGCAAAAAGAATGAAGATGCCTACAGCTACAACTGGTCGTTGCATATAGAGCCTGAGTTCCAACTGCCGTTCGAGCCATCTCATGAAAACATGCGTAATCTAGACCTGCACCTAGACCAGAAACCTGAGATCTTAGCCGCCAACCTGCGCCGCGCCTTCTCAGGCATTGTCGCTGGTAATGTAAAAGCAGAAGGGATTCTAGAGATAGAAAAACACGGCCCTTATGTGATAAACGGTGATGAGGAACTGATGATCAAGATGGACAAACTGCTGAGTGACTTTGTGAAACAGCAGCGTATGAAACTGCCGGGCTCTGAGTATATTCCGTGCTACAGAGTTGAGACCTCGTAGCCTAGCAACCAAAACATAAAGCAGTATACTATGGGGCTTCGGCCCCATTTTTATTCGAGTTTTATGTCTATACACCTGGTTATCATCGACGCACTCAATCTGATCCGTCGCATCCACTCCGCCCAACCTGATCCGGAAGATATCCAGAGAACCATAGAAACCTCCACCCGTACCCTGAATCGTATCTTAAATGAGACCGAGCCCTCGCACGTGATTGCGGTGTTCGATCATATGCAAAAGACCCGTGGCTGGCGCGAAGAGCGATTCCCACAGTACAAGCAAGACCGTAAGCCTATGCCTGAACCTCTAGCGAAAGGACTCGACAGCATACAGCAAGCATGGTGGGAGCTTGGGATCGACTCCTTGCTCTCTGAAGGTGATGAAGCGGACGACCTAGTGGCCACCCTTGCGGTAAAGGTTGCAAATCAAAACCACCAAGTAACCATCATCTCAACCGATAAGGGCTATTGTCAGCTTCTGTCCCCAACCCTAAGAATCCGCGATTACTTCCAACACCGCTGGTTGGATGCTGCCTTTATTGAAAAGGAGTTTGGGGTAAAGGTCTCACAGCTCGCCGACTATTGGGGTTTAACCGGTATTAGTGGCACTGGTCTTGCTGGGGTACCGGGAGTTGGACCAAAAGCCGCCAAGGATATCTTGGCTGAGCACAAAGACCTGGAGCAGGCATTTGCCAGTGAGACCCTTGCAGAGAAGTATCGTAAGAAGCTTGCCGGACATGAAGAGCAAGCGCTGATGTGCCGAGACTTGGCTGGACTAAAAACAGACTTGGCGCTTGGGTTTAATCTGCAGGATATTCGTTGGCAGAAGCCTTAGGGTGGCGAGCCCAATAAGTACTTAAATAAAATCGTCATTCCCGTGTGCTTTTCAGCGGGAATCTTCTGACCGCAGAAACAAAGATCCCGGCTAAGAGACTGCCGGGATGACTCAGTTCGACAAGTGACTCTGAGCTTAAACTACTCATGTCATACCGGAGCGCCAAGCGCATCCGGTATCTTTTCAACTCACAATCTTAAGCAATTACCACCCAAGGTTCGCATGTGAGCGAACGTGCACCGTGATCTCTTCACGGTCATGGTAAAGGTGCTTCGCCTGCATGGTGTATTTCACCCCATTATCACGCAGGAAGATCTTAAGATTTTCAATATCATCAACCACCTCATCGTAGCGCCCTTTCATAGGAAGCTTGAGGTTAAAGATCGCCTCTTTACACCAACCTTGAATCAACCACTCACCCATTAGTTGGGCTACACGTGATGGCTTCTCGATCATGTCGCACACCAACCAAGTTACATTCTTACGTGGTGGCTCAAACTTAAAGCCGTCCACTTGATGGTGTTTCACCTGACCGGTATCCATCAAGCTTTGCGCCATCATGCCGTTATCGATAGCGTGTACAAACATAGAACGCTTCACTAGCTGATAGGTCCAACCGCCGGGACACGCCCCAAGATCCACCGCCCACATACCTGATGACAAACGTGTATCCCACTCATGCTTTGGAATAAACACATGGAACGCCTCTTCAAGCTTCAGGGTTGAACGACTTGGCGCATCTGCTGGGAACTTAAGGCGCGGAATGCCCATAAAAAACTGAGAGTTGTTACCCGGTAGGGAGTAACCGATAAAGCAGTGACCTGGTGCCACAAAGCACACGTGCATTACAGGCTTCTTACTATGCTCTTTCTTAAGAAGCAGCCCCTTACCACGCATCGCTTGGCGCAGAGGCACAGTGAACTTGCGGCAGAACTTAAGTAGCTCTTTCGCTTCGTTGGTGTCAGGGGTCTCCACACGAATGTCGCCACACACTGGCATATCTACCTCAGACAGAGCCTCAAACATTGGTGAGATGCGGTCTTCGCTTGGCAGGTCCTGCAATTCCGCTGCCACAGCAAACATCTGGCGGGCAAAGATCAGGGTCTGAAAGTCGATCTCTTTAACCAGACGCTCAGCATCACCCTCTGTATAGCACTCAAATAGCACGTAGCCACTGTTGCTCTTGGTCTTAGGATAACCAAATACCTCTAGGCGAGTCGCTTTTTCTTGGATTTCTGCTGCGCAGTCTTTCTCAAAGCCAGCACGGCAGTACAAAATAACCTGTTTCAAGTCTTACCTCGTTATATCTTACAGTTACTCTTGAGAGACCGCTGGTGCGCCTTCTTTGGCAGCAATACTCAGCATCCAGTCTCTAAAGGTAGCAATTCTTCCCATTTCTGCTTGTTTGGCGTCACACACCACATAGAAGGCGTTCTTACTCACGAGCACCTCCTCAAATGGGCTAATAAGGCGTCCTGCCTCTATCTCTGGCTGAGCCAGTACATTGTTGCCTAATGCGATACCTTGGCCGTGTGCTGCGGCCTGAAGCACCATGGTCGAGTGACTAAATATCGGACCATGATTCACGTTTACCCCTTCTACATCATGCTGGCGCACGAACTGCTTCCAATCCTTACGCGAAGTATCATGTAACAAAGTGTGTCTAGAAAGGTCTTGCAGAGACTCTAGTGGTTTAGAGCCGATAAGCAGGCCTGGAGAGCAAAGCGGTATCAAGTACTCCTGGTAGAGCTTGTCCGCACGCACGCCCGGCCAGTTACCTCGACCATAATAGATAGCCACATCCACATCATCAGTAAGAGAGCCGTCATCCATATCCACCGCTTTGATTCGCACATCGATATCCGGTTCTTGGGCATTAAAATCCGCCAGTCGCGGCACTAGCCACTGGATAGCAAAGCTGGGTTGCAAACTGATGGTCAAAGAGCCTTTCTCACTGCGCTCTAGCACCTTATCGGTCGCCTCAGACAGTGAGGTAAAGATATCCTTGATGTCCAAGAAATAGCTCTGTCCTTCCTCTGTGAGTAGCAAAGAGCGGTTGCGTCTTCTGAACAGTTTTAGACCAAGAAATTCTTCAAGTGCCTTCACCTGATGGCTCACAGCAGCTTGGGTAACAAACAGCTCTTCAGCGGCTCGAGTGAAGCTTAAATGCCTCGCTGCAGCCTCAAAAACCTTCAATGAATTTAGTGGGGGTAATCGTCTCGACATCTGCCGTTATCTAACATTAGTTTTTTTTATGTGAAACATTATAAATTGTCCGTTGTTCAACAGCCAGAGAAAATCTATATTTCCCACCAAGGCGATACGGCTCTAAACGGCATACCTTAGGGTATGGAGTTGTATTGCAATGTTGTGTTTGTGAGCTCATCTTGAGCACGGTAGTTTCTACCAAAGGCTTACGGCTTCTCGTAAGTACCATTCCAATTTAATGAACTTGTCTGTCATTTTACACCGCTCATTTGAGCGGTGTTTTTTTATGGGTAGAAAACAACAAAGCAATAAAAAAGCGCACCCATAGATGCGCTTTTCAAGGTCAATTTAAGAACAAATAAAATTAAGGGCGATATACCTTAACGTTGTTGAATCCTTGCTCTTGCAGATACAGAGCCTGCAGACGGCTCATCACACCTCGGTCACAATAAAGAAGATAGGTCTTCGACTGGTCAAGGTCACCAAACTTGGTCGCTAGCTTATAGAATGGAATGTGCTCCACATCTACACCATCTATTTCAAGCGGGTTCTCGTCTTCTTCATCTGGGCTACGGATGTCCAGAACGGTCGCGTGCTCTTGCACCGCCGTAACCTGCTCAACCTCTGGAGCTTGCTCTTGGCTCTCTTTCTCGATGTCGCGGATATCCATAATGCGCGCCTCGCTTACAACCTTCTCTAGTACCGAGTAGTCAAAGTTCGCTTCTTCAGCTTCAAGCTTCTCTTTAACTGCTTTTACTGTTGGCTTACGAGAAATAACACCACAGTACTCTGGCATTACCTTAGCAAAGTCTTCAGTACCGATAACGCGAGATAGATCGATAATGTCTTCTTTATCCCAGTTAATCAGTGGGCGAAGGATCAGCGTATCCGTAACGCCGTCGATATGACGAAGGTTAGTCAGTGTCTGACTCGATACCTGACCTAGCGCTTCACCAGTAACCAAAGCTTGAATACCAAAGCGCTCGGCAATCATGCCACCAGCACGCATAAACATACGCTTCAGCACCACGCCCATCTGGCCGTCGTCTACCTTCTCAAGGATTTCAGCAACCACAGGCTCAAAATCTACCGCGATAAACTTAACCTTGGCCGATGAACCGTATTTGTTCCAAAGATAGTGAGAAACCTGCTTAACACCGATCTCGTGCGCTGGGCCACCCAGATTAAAGAAGCAGTAATGGGTCTTAGAGCCGCGCTTGATATGTAGATAGCTAGATACACCCGAGTCAAAACCACCAGATATAAGGCTCAGCACATCTTCTTGAGTACCTAGAGGGAAACCACCAAGACCCTTATGACGTGCAAGCACCTGATTTAGCTTGTCGCTAGCAACCTCTATGTTCACAGTCACGTCTGGCTTGGTTAGCTTAACCTTCGCGCTTTCAACCGCTTGGTTAAGACCGCCACCCACATAGCGCTCAAGCTCAATAGAGGTAAAGTCGTGCTTACCGCGACGCTTAGCGCGAACTACAAAGGTCTTACCTTCGATACGCTCACGGTTTAGCTCTAACACTTGCTCGAAGATATCATGCATATCATTGAAGTCAGACTGCTTCACCTCAAGCACATGGTGGATACCAGGGGTTTGTGTCAGGATCTCAAGCACTTGTTGATAATACTGATGGCTGTTTGCCGATACTTCGATGTGGTCCCTACGGTTATATACCGCCACCGACTCAGTGCGACGCTGGATAATGATCCTTAGGTTACACTCCAAAATACGAGTGAAACGCTTGCGAACAGATTCACTTTTAACAAAAATTTCTGGATGCGGTTTAACGATAAACTTCATAGGTAACTTCACTTATACGCTGTCAATCACTTGAGTCTAGCTTAAACCCAAGCACCTGTTTCTTAAGGGCGAAGGATTATACACCTTTCACCCAAAAACTGAAATTAACCAGAGCAAGAGTGAAACAACTTGCCCATGATTAAATAACTAGCACTCAATTCACTAAAATCAGGCTTAAGGCAGGAAAATCAGTGACTAAAATTGACCCTGTCCCTCGCCTGAGTTACCTTTCTCGGATCATCGTGAACAGAAGAAACCCCATGGCAGCGAAAAAACCAGAAAACATGAGTTTCGAGGAGTCCCTTAAGGAGCTCGACACCATAGTCAATCAGCTTGAACAAGGTGATTTGGACCTTGATGCCGCACTAAAAAGCTTTGAGCGAGGCATCGCCCTAGCACGTGCCGGACAAACCAAACTTGACTCAGCTGAACAACGTGTTTCTATCCTTATGGATAACCAAGCCGACGCTGCCCCTGTAGACTTCAATCCAGAAATTGGCGATGAACCATTTTAAGCAGCAACTCAGCGACTATCAGCAGAGAAACAACCAGCAGCTGACGCACTGGTTAGATACACTGCCAAACCAAGAAGACGCCCTTACCCAAGCGATGCGTTACGGCCTTTTATTAGGTGGTAAGCGTGCAAGGCCTTTCTTGGTGTATGCAACTGGCTCCATCTTTGGCGTGAAGCCAGAACACCTTGATACACCAGCCAGTGCTATCGAGTGTGTACACGCCTACTCACTGATTCATGATGACTTGCCTGCTATGGACGACGATGAACTTCGTCGCGGTCAACCAACTTGCCACATCAAGTTTGATGAAGCGACCGCTATTCTAGCGGGTGACGCCTTACAAACCCTTGCCTTTAGTATTCTTGCTGAGGGTAAGCTTGCTCCTAACGCTGAAAGTCAGCGTATAAAGATGGTGCAAACTCTAGCGAGTGCATCGGGAGCGGCTGGGATGTGTTTAGGGCAGTCCCTAGACCTTGCAGCAGAAAACAAGCAAGTGGGTCTAGATCAATTACAATTGATTCATCGCAACAAAACTGGCGCACTTATCAAGGCCGCAGTACAGCTTGGCGCATTGGCGGCAGGCGAAACTGGTATCCAATATCTAGACAACCTAAATGCGTATGCAGAGAAAATAGGTTTGGCATTCCAGGTTCAGGACGACATTTTAGACATTACTGGTGACACCCAAACCCTTGGCAAGCCGCAGGGATCAGACTTGGAACAAAACAAGTCGACCTACCCTTCGCTGTTGGGTCTGGATAAAGCACAGCAAACGGCGCAAGAGCTTCTAAAGCAAGCCCTTCAAGAACTGGAAAAGATCCCGTTTGATACCTTGATGCTGGAACAATTTGCCGGTTATGTCGTGGAACGAAATAACTAAACTTATCAGCGCGAACAACTATGACTCTGAATATCTCAAAATACCCAACATTGGCGCTAGCCAATACGCCTGATGAGCTACGAGCTCTACCAAGAGAGACATTGCCTACCCTGTGCGATGAGCTTCGCACTTATCTGCTCAACAGTGTTAGCCAATCAAGTGGACACCTAGCCTCCGGTCTTGGCACCGTCGAGCTGACCGTGGCACTGCACTATGTGTACAACACTCCGTTCGACCAACTTATCTGGGATGTAGGCCACCAAGCTTACCCGCATAAGATCCTAACCGGCCGTCGTGAGCAGATGCCTACTATCCGCCAAAAAGATGGGCTGCACCCTTTCCCATGGCGCGGTGAAAGCGAGTATGACGTACTCTCTGTGGGCCACTCTTCTACCTCTATTAGCGCTGCGCTGGGTATCGCTATCGGTGCACAAAAAGAAGCTAAGGGTCGCAAGGTCGTGAGTGTTATCGGTGATGGCGCTATCACTGCCGGTATGGCGTTTGAAGCCATGAACCACGCCGGTGACGTACACACAGACATGCTAGTTATCCTAAATGATAACGAGATGTCTATTTCAGAGAACGTGGGCGCGCTAAATAATCATTTGGCTCAGGTGCTTTCTGGCAGTCTTTACACCACACTGCGTGAAGGTGGGAAGAAGGTGCTATCAGGCCTGCCTCCAATCAAAGAGCTGGCAAAACGCACCGAAGAGCATCTAAAAGGTATGGTTGTCCCTGGCACCATGTTTGAAGAACTGGGCTTTAACTATATCGGTCCAGTGGACGGTCACGATGTTTCCGAGCTGGTTAAGACCTTAAAGAACATGCGTAACCTTAAAGGGCCACAGTTCCTGCATATCATGACTAAGAAAGGTAAAGGTTACGAGCCGGCAGAACGCGATCCTATCGGCTATCACGGCGTGCCTAAGTTCGACCCTGCCCACACCTCTTTGCCAAAGAGCAAAGGTGGTCTACCGACCTTCTCTAAGGTATTTGGTGACTTCCTATGTGATATGGCAGCCCAAGACCCTAAGCTAATGGCGATCACTCCAGCCATGCGTGAAGGCTCGGGAATGGTACGCTTTTCTAAAGAGTATCCTGAACAATACTTCGATGTGGCGATTGCTGAGCAGCATGCGGTTACTCTGGCAACTGGCTTAGCTATCTCAGGTAACAAGCCTATCGTGGCTATCTACTCTACCTTCCTGCAGCGTGGTTACGATCAACTGATCCATGATGTCGCCATCATGAACCTGCCAGTAATGTTCGCTATCGACCGTGCCGGTCTAGTCGGTGCCGATGGTCAAACCCACCAAGGTGCGTTTGACCTCAGCTTTATGCGCTGCATCCCTAACATGGTGATCATGGCACCAAGCGATGAGAACGAATGTCGCCAGATGCTTTACACAGGCCACCAGCATGAAGGACCAACTGCGGTTCGCTATCCTCGTGGTAATGGTATTGGAGCCGAGATCCAGCGTGAGTTTACCGCCATTGAAATTGGTAAAGGCCGCAAGGTTCGTGACGGCAATGGCAAGGTAGCTATCCTAAGCTTTGGTACCTTCCTAGACAACGCCACTCAAGCGGCAGAAGTTCTGGATGCTACTGTTGCTGATATGCGCTTTGTTAAACCTCTTGATGAAGAACTGATCCTTGAACTGGCCGAAACACATGAAGTGCTAGTCACCATCGAAGAAAACGTAATTGCCGGTGGTGCTGGCAGTGGCGTGGTTGAGTTCTTGATGAGTAAGAAGGTAATGAAGCCAGTACTGAACCTTGGTCTACCAGATCGCTTTGTTCCGCAAGGTACTCAAGGCGAGATGCATGAAGAGCTTGGACTCGACGCACAAGGCATCGAAAAAGCCATCAACGACTACCAAAACGCATAACCCCCTAAGCCCGCTTCAAGCGGGCTTTTTTATGGTTCATCGCAGATCAGCGGGAACAACTACACGACTCTAGGTTCGTGTGCTCACTCTGCCCGTGATGCATGGCAAGCCGCCGTAGATACCTCCCTATAGGCTTGGTTTCGGCATCCTTGCCTCAAACACTTGCCCTGCACCACAGCCTGCCGCTCACAATCCCGGAATATCAGCGATGACTTTGAGCATCGCTACGCTGGGGTCACACTGATGCTAGCGCTGGAGAGTGGTTGATGGAGCAAGGTGTCGCTCTCAGGGAGGCGAGCGGCAAGCGCCCACGGATGGGTTCACCGCGGCCTTGCGAATCAATCGCTCGGAGGGAGTGACTAGTTCAGATAGATTTTAACGCTCCCTTTCTAATCTGCGAAGAACCTTTTTTATACCTAACATATTGAAATCATTGTTTGTATCCCAAGCATTATGCCAACAAATGCTAATCTCAAATGAAGGGATGGAGTCAAAGGGATAAATAATGACACGTAAGCAACAGCAATTCTTAGCTCAAAAGGGCGTCAGCAAGGCCTCAATCACAAACGGACTAGCCCTATCTAACATCGGCCTTGGTACCTATTTGGGTGATGCGACAGAAGAGCACGACACCGGCTTTATTCAGGCCATCCAGAAATCTGTGGCGCTCGGCTGCAATCTTATCGATACCGCTATTAATTATCGTGGGCAACGCTCTGAGCTTAATGTATCTAAAGCTCTACAACAGATATTTGCCAATAGCGATATCTCTCGAGATGAGCTTGTTATTGCCACTAAGGGTGGCTTTACACCTTCAGATTGGCGCTCTGGTCGCATTGGACGCGATGCTCGTCAGGATATGAAGGATTTCTATCAATACAGCGTCGCGCCTATCCTAGGAAAAGGTGCCGCAGGTAACGAGCGTATCAATTTTATCGAAGCTGATTTTATTGAGTGGGCATTTAACCAAAGCCTACATAACTTGAGCTTGGCTAAGATAGATATCTACTATCTGCACAATCCAGAGATGTCTCTCGAAACGCTAGGAGAAGATACCTTTTATACAGAGCTTGAAAATACCTTTTATTTTCTAGAGTCGCAAGTAAAAGCAGGCAAACTAGGTATATATGGCTTTGCCACTTGGTCAGGCTTTTTAGCCGATGAATCAGAGGCGAATTATCTGAACTTGGAAAAAATCCTAGAGACTGCGAAACGCGCAGGTGGCGATAACCACAGCTTCAAGGTCATCCAACTGCCCTACAATCAGGCTAGGACTGAAGCCTCTGATAAGCTAAACCAAAACGGTCACTCAATACTAAATGCCGCCAAGGCAAACAATCTAACCATGTTTACCAATGTCTCCCTCAATCAAGGTAAAGACTTCGATAGATTCACACCTGAATCGATGATTAACTTCTTGATAGAGGACGAACGCATAGACTGCGCCCTGATCGGAATGAAAGATCCAAACAAGGTAGAAAGAAACCTAAAACAGATCCTGTAAGGCATAAAAAACGGAAGCGCCTGCTTCCGTTTTCTTTTACATCCAACCTAGGAAATACCCAAGAAGTACCAGCGAGATGGCGGCCATCACACCGGCAAGTATGTCATCTATCATGATACCCAGACCGCCATGGATGTGCTTATCTAGGTAGCTAATAGGCCATGGTTTGATCATGTCAAAGGCGCGGAATAGTACGAAGCCGGCAATCAACCACTTCCAGTCGTTCGCGGCAATACCCATTAGCGGCACGACCGCCATGGTGATCCAAAAGCCAACAAACTCATCCCACACGATAGAGCCGTGGTCGTGCACGCCCATATCCTCCGAGGTCTTGCCGCAGATCTTAATCCCGACGATGCAGGAGATCAGCACAGCAATAAGATAAGCGGGCAACGGCAGTTGCACTAAGGCAAGATACAGTGGAATCGAGGCGATAGTGCCCATAGTGCCGGGTACTATCGGAGATAGACCACTACCAAAACCTGTCGCTAATAGGTGCCAAGGATTATCGAGGGTGATCTTATCTAGGGGATTGCTCATGTACTTCTATTCTCTAAAATGATCAAAGCCAAACAGCTTGGCATCGAGTGTGCTACCTGCTTGGTGAAGAACTAAGTCATCTGACTCATTCATCACACCTATAGCTTTGATTTCGTTTGATAAAGCCTGAACCGACTCTAGCAGATCCGGAGCAACTGTAAAGCAAAGTTCATACTCTTCACCGCTGCACAAAGCGTATTGCCATGCATCAGAATATTCGCTGTCTGGATGCTGAGCAAAAGCCTCAAGCTCAGGTGATACTGGCAACTTAGATACATCGATATTAGCGCCACAATTGGAGCGCTTCATAATGTGCTGGATATCTGATACCAAGCCATCTGAGATGTCGATACAGCTCGATGCTAGACCCACTAGCTTTTGTGCTAGAGCAACCCTAGAGGTGCTGATGAAATGACGCTGTTCTAGTTGTTTAGCAAAAGGCAGCCCCTGTTTGCTCTTATCTAGAAGCACCTCTAGACCCGCATGTCTGTCACCCAGGCTCCCTGATACACAGATAATATCTCCCGTTCTTGCCCCTGAGCGGGTCAAGGCTTTGCCTTTAGGTACCAAACCTTGAATGGTCAAACTAATGCTCAGTGGTCCCTTGGTAGTATCGCCACCAATAAGCTTGAGGTTATGGTCATCCGCAAGGGCAAAGAAACTATCGCAAAACTCCTCTAGCCACTGGCTATCAAAGCTTGGCAGGGTGATGGCCATGGACACCCAAGCCGGCTCTGCCCCCATAGCAGCAAGGTCGCTGAGGTTCGAAGCAAGCGCTTTATGTGCCACCCAAGCCGCTGGGGCATCGGATAAAAAGTGAGTACCTGCCACTACCGTATCTGTACTGATCACTATCTGTTTATCAGCATCGACACTTACGATAGCGCAATCATCACCCTGCGCCAGTACGACATCGCTACGCTGTAGTTTTTGACGACAGAAGTACCTGTCGATAAGGTCAAACTCGCCCGCCACCTTTCCTCCTTGCTGGATTAGATACAAAAAAGGCCAGCAATTGCTGACCTTTTAGCTCAATAAACTTGAGTTACTTGTTCTTGCGAATGTGCGGTGCAGCTTTATCTAGCACACCGTTCACGAACTTGTAGCTGTCTTCAGCTGCAAATACCTTAGCAAGTTCGATAGCCTCGTTAATTACTACCTTGTGAGGTACGTCTTCACGACGAGTCATCTCGTACATAGCTAGGCGAAGCAGAGCCAGTTCCATCATGTCAAGATCTTGCATTGGACGTGATAGGTATGGACGAAGCTTGCTATCAAGCTCTTGGTGAGTCAGTGCTACACCAGTTAGCAAATCACGGAAATAAGCAACGTCTGTTTCTTGTTCATTAAGTGCAGGCTCATCAGCATGATGCTCTTCTTCATCATACTTACCACCTGACAAAAACTGTTCTTCTACAGTTGCGATGTTTTCTTTAGTAATTTGCCAAGAATAGATCGCTTGTAGAGCAAATTGACGTGCATTACGACGTGCGGCTGGTTTCACACTGGCCCCCATTAGGAATCGATTTCAGAAAGAACGTTGATCATCTCTAGCGCACTTAGTGCAGCCTCTGCACCCTTGTTACCCGCCTTGGTGCCAGCACGCTCAATAGCTTGATCAATAGTATCAACGGTCAGTACGCCAAACGCCACTGGAAGACTGTACTCCAATGAAACCTGCGCAAGACCTTTGTTGCACTCACTACAAACATAGTCAAAGTGTGGCGTTCCGCCACGAATAACAGTACCTAGAGATACGATAGCATCGTACTTCTCGGTACGAGCAACACGTTGCGCCACTAGTGGCAGTTCAACTGCACCTGGGCAACGCACTACTGTGATATTTTCTTCAGCCACCTGTCCATGGCGCTTCAAAGTGTCGATCGCACCAGACAGCAAGCTCTCATTGATAAAGCTGTTAAAACGCGAAATCACGATTGCAATTTTAGCGTTTGGTGCTGGAAATCCACCTTCGATTACTTTCATAAGTTTACCTTCAACTATCCTCTAGCGAGAATCGCGGGATTCTAGCACAAATTTGTGATCAGAATCTAATAACAATTCAGCGAATTCTCAAGTTAACAAATAAAGGAGCCAAATAGGCTCCCATTTAATTATTCACAAACGTATTCGACCACGTCTAGACCGAAGCCTGACAGTGAGTGATAACGCTTGTCGCTCGATGACATCAGACGCATTTTGCTTACGCCCATGTCAGCCAAAATCTGTGAACCTACACCCACACGGCGTGAGGTGCCTTGCTTCTTCGCCATGGTTGGCGCTTCGCCTTTATCTTGTTGCTCAAAGGCTTTCAGCTTATGAATAAGCTGCTCTTGGCTCTCTTCATTACCAAGAACGATCAGAACGCCACCGTCATCGCTGATGCGCTGCATTGCTTTGTCTAGCGACCAGCTGCGGTCCGAGTTACGGTTTGAGTGAAGCAGATCGGTGAAGGTATCTTGCAGGTGAACACGCACAAGACATGGTTCTTCTGTCACCTCCCCCTTACGCAATGCGTAGTGGATTTGGTTATCGATAGTATCGCGGTAGGTCACCATATCGAAATCACCAAACTCGGTTGGCATCTTGCACTCAGCAACGCGCTCGATAGTGGTTTCAGTGTTGTTACGATACTCGATAAGATCCGCGATAGTGCCTAGCTTAACGTCGTGCTTCTCAGCGAACACTTCTAGGTCTGGACGACGTGCCATGGTGCCATCGTCGTTTAGGATTTCAACGATAACCGATGCTGGCTCAAAGCCCGCTAGACGAGCAAGGTCACAACCCGCTTCAGTATGACCCGCGCGAGTCAGTACACCACCCTCTTGGGCTGCAAGTGGGAAGATATGACCAGGCTGAACTAGGTCTGCCGCTTTAGCATCTTTTGCTACTGCTGCTTGAACCGTCACTGCACGGTCAGCTGCCGAGATACCCGTAGTTACACCCTCAGCCGCTTCAATAGATACGGTAAACGCTGTGGTGTATTGCGCATTGTTGTCCTGAACCATAGGAGGTAGACCAAGACGCTCACAACGCTCACCTGTCATAGTCAGACAGATAAGGCCACGGCCGTGAGTAGCCATAAAGTTAATCGCTTCTGGCGTGATGTGCTCAGCGGCCATAATAAGGTCACCCTCATTCTCACGATCCTCGTCATCCATAAGAATGACCATTTTTCCTAGGCGAATATCTTCGATAATTTCTTGCGGTGAACTGATTGGCATATCGGGTTCCTAAACTAGTCTGCTTATGCAAAGCCGTTTTGTTGTAAAAATTCCATGGTGATAGATGATGAGCTTTGAGTCTCTTGCTCACCGATCCCGAGTAGGCGCTCCATGTAGCGAGCCAGTACGTCAACCTCTAGGTTGACCTGACGTCCTACCTCAAATTCATCTATGATGGTTTGCTCTGAAGTGTGTGGCACTATGGTGAGTTTAAATCCGCGCTTTCTTAGATCGTTTACCGTTAGGCTAATACCATCAACGGTGATAGAACCTTTTTGAGCCACATAGCGCTCAATCTCTTCCGGCATCTCAACCCAATACTCCACGGCACGACCTACAGGGATGCGCTCGACAATAGTACCCACGCCATCAACGTGACCCGATACTATGTGGCCACCAAAGCGTGTGGTTGGAAGCATGGCCTTCTCTAGATTTACGCGATCGCCCACCTGATAGTTTCTAAAACCCGTTTTATTTAGGGTTTCAACAGAAAGGTCTGCACTAAATGAGCGGGAATCAAACGCTACCACCGTCAAACAGATACCATTGGTTGCGATAGAATCCCCTAGTTTTACGTCCGACATATCTAGGTTGCCACTATTGATGGTCACCGAGATGTCTTCGCCACTTGAGACGATATTGGCAACGGTGCCTACAGCTTCTACGATACCGGTAAACATAACCCTTCCTAACTAATTCTTGATACGTGCGACGATTTTGATGTCTTTACCGACCTGAGATACCTCTGTGATATCCAGTTCGATAGCCTGATCCATCTGCTCAAAGCCGAGCAGATTGACTAGACCTCGCCCATCGGTGCCCATAAGCTTAGGAGCCATATAGATAATAAGCTCATCCACCAACTTATGTTCAATAAAGGATGCGGCTAGTGTCGCGCCAGCCTCAACCCATAAGTGATTGATATTGTGATTGCGGGCCAGATTTGCAAGTAGTTCAGGCAATTCTATTTTCTGATTGTCTACTTGTGCACCTTGCGCCTTGCTCGGTATGACTAAAATGTCACCTGAAGTGTTAAATAGCTTAAGGCTAGGCTCGAGCTCTCCTTGCCTGTCTAAGATGACGCGTATCGGCTGTCTAAGCTCGGTATCTGGATAGGCCTGTTTTACTTGGGCTGGAAGCTCGCTATCACGCACATTAAGAGAAGCATTGTCATCAATAACAGTACGAGAGGTAGATAGGATTGCACCTGATTGAGCGCGATATTGCTGCACATCGGCGCGAGCTTCAGGGCCAGTGATCCACTGACTCACCCCATTGGCTAGAGCCGTTTTACCGTCAAGGCTAGAGGCCATTTTCAGCTGTACATAAGGCATGCCAGTGCGCATCTTTTTCAAGAATGACTTGTTGATGCGCTCTGCATCTTGTTCAAGAAGACCCACTGCTACCTCAATGCCGGCTTCTCTGAGCATATTGAAGCCGCGACCGCCTACTTGAGGGTTAGGGTCTTGCATAGCGCATACCACACGAGCCACTTTGGCTTTAATAAGCCCTTCAGCGCATGGTGGGGTTCTTCCATAATGAGAGCAAGGCTCAAGGGTCACATAAGCTGTCGCACCTTCTGCGCGTTCGCCGGCCATATTCAGGGCGTGAACTTCAGCGTGAGGACCACCCGCTTGGATATGATAACCCTCACCGACGATCTCTTCACCTTGGACGATGACGCAGCCCACATTCGGATTAGGATGAGTGGTAAAGCGGCCTTTTTCCGCCAGCTTGATCGCTCGAGCCATCATCTGATGGTCAAACAAAGAAAATTGCATCATCAGTCCTCGAGCTTAGCTATCTCTTCGCCAAACTCTCGGATATCTTCAAAGCTGCGATATACAGAGGCAAAACGGATATAAGCGACCTTGTCCAGCTCTTTGAGCTGTTCCATCACAAGATTACCTATCATGTCGCTCGGCACTTCGCGCTCACCAGTAGCACGCAGCTTAGACTTGATGACACTCATTGAAAGCTCTACCGCATCGGCGCTCACTGGGCGTTTTTCTAATGCACGTTGCAGACCATTAGATAGCTTGTCTTCGTTGAAGGGTTCACGGTTGCCATTAGATTTGATCACCTTAGGCATAACCAGCTCTGCGGTTTCAAAGGTGGTAAAGCGCTCATTACACGCCAGACATTGGCGTCGGCGACGAACCTGATGGCCATCAGCCACCAAGCGAGAATCTATGACTTTGGTTTCGTTTTCAGAACAAAATGGGCAATGCATACCTGCTCCCTTACTGGACCCAATACGATGAGCAACTCATTCCAATGAGGTGTTGCTTAGGGGAGAAAATTATTGTGAGTGTAACGGATTTGCACGCACTATTCGAGAATTCAAGTGTGTGCAAGTACATATAAAAAAGGGCTCTGTGATAGAGCCCTCATATCGTTTATAAAACAACCAATTAGCTTATGGGCGAGGCAGGTAGTTGCCTTTACCAACCCACTTGTAGCTGGTTAGCTCCTCTAGACCCATAGGGCCGCGGGCGTGCAGTTTCTGGGTGGATACCGCAACCTCAGCACCTAGACCAAACTGAGCACCATCAGTAAAGCGAGTAGAAGCATTTACATACACAGCTGCTGATCCTGCTGCATTGATAAACTTCTCTGCACTCATCAGATCGTTAGTCATGATTGCATCTGAGTGACTGGCGTTGTGCTCGCGCATATGAGCAATAGCTTCATCCACGCTCTCAACCACTTTCACACCAAGGATATAAGCAAGCCACTCGGTATCGAAGTCACCCTCTGCAGCGGCACGTACCTTAGGTGCACCTTCAAGCAGAGGCATAGCGCTCGCATCTGCCACGTACTCAATCTTATCGCCCAGTTGTGCCTGAAGCTTCTCCAGGAATGGTTGCGCCACAGCTTTGTGTACCATTAGGGTATCTAGAGCGTTACACGCCGATGGACGCTGCATCTTAGAGTTCTCTACCACAACCACTGATTTCTCTAGGTCTGCTGTCTCATCAACAAATACGTGTGAGATACCAAAACCACCGATGATAACAGGGATAGTGCTGTTCTCTTTACACATCTTGTGCAGACCGGCACCACCACGTGGGATGATCATATCTACGTATTCATCTAGCTTAAGAAGCTGAGAAACAAGCTCACGGTCTGGCTTTTCGATGTACTGTACTGATGCCACAGGCAGACCCGCTTGAGAGAGCGCGGTTTGGATAACCTTTACCAGAGCCATGTTTGAATGGAAGGTCTCACGGCCACCACGAAGAATGCTGGCATTGCCCGTTTTCAGACACAGTGAGGCGATATCGATAGTCACGTTTGGACGCGCTTCATAGATAACACCTACAACACCCAGCGGCACGCGGCGACGAGATAGCGCAAGGCCGTTCTCCAAAACGCGACTGTCTAGTTCGCTACCCACAGGGTCGCTAAGTTTAATCACGTTACGCACGTCATCAGCAATCGCACTCAAGCGAGCTTCATTTAGCATTAGACGGTCAAGAAGCGCTTCACCCATACCGGACTCACGTGCAGCGCTGATATCCAGTGCATTCGCTTCTAGGATGATTGCAGATTGTTTTTCTAGCTCATCGGCCATAATCGCCAGAGCTTTATTCTTAGTTGCTGTATCTGTGGTTGCTAGCGCAAATGAGGCCTCTTTCGCCTGCTGTCCAAGTTTTACTAAATCCACTTTTTCTACCTCAATTCTTTAATCTTGTATAACCACGAGATCGTCACGGTGTATTACCTCAGAGCCATAATCATGACCCAGTACCTGACCAATTTCGTTGCTGTGCATACCCTTGATCTGCTGCATATCATCGCTGGAATAGCTTGCTAAACCCTTAGCGACCAGTGCGCCATTTGTGCTCACTACGCGCGCTACATCACCGCGCTCAAAACGACCATTCACACTCACTACACCTTTAGCTAGTAGGCTACTGCCTTTGGTCTGCAGCGCATTTACCGCACCCTGATCGATGACGATATCACCAGATGCCGCAGGGCCAGCTAGGATCCAGCGCTTGCGATTCTCTAAAGCCTCTGGAAGAGGAAGAAAACGCGTGCCTGCAGGTGAGTCAGATACACAGTCTTGAATTACGTTTTTAGCACTGCCTGCTGAAATGATAACCTCAATACCCGCACGGCGCGCAATGTCAGCTGCTTGCAGTTTGGTTGCCATACCGCCTGTGCCTAGATTAGTACCACTACCACCAGCTATTTTACGCAGGGTCTCATCGATAGTAGTAACCTCTCGGATGAGTTCAGCATCCGGGTTAGAGCGAGGATCCGCTGTAAATAGGCCAGGCTGATCAGTCAGCAAAATAAGCTTATCCGCACCACACAAAATACCCACCAAAGCAGACAAATTATCGTTGTCACCCACTTTGATTTCAGTGGTCGCGACAGCGTCGTTTTCGTTAACGATAGGCACGATATCATGGGTAACCAAGGCATTAATGGTGTCACGCGCATTTAGGAAACGCTCGCGGTTTTCAAGGTCTGCACGAGTCAGAAGCATCTGTCCGATCTTAATACCATAGATGGAGAACAGAGATTCCCACACCTGGATAAGATGAGACTGTCCCACAGCCGCTAACAGTTGCTTGGTTGCCATTGAGGTGGGGAGTTCGGGGTGACCTAGGGTTTCACGTCCAGCGGCAATTGCCCCTGAAGATACCAATACAAGGTTATAACCTTGCTGTTTCAGTTCCGCGCATTGACGAACCAATTCCACCATATGGGCGCGATTTAGCTCTTGTGAGCCCCCAGTCAGCACGCTAGTGCCGAGCTTAACCACAACTGTTTTTGATTGCATGGGTTTTGATTTGCTCCGATTACATTGAGCTTCTTTTTAGCAAGCTGTGACTTGTTTCACAAGCAAAAAAGCAAAAAGGCGCTCAAAGGCGCCTTAAACTTGATTTGGACAGGGGTTACGCAATGATTTCCGAGTCTTCATGCAGATCCACTGTCATGCCAAACTGCTCCTGCAGTAGGGTTTCAACCTTGGTTTGGAATGCTTGCTGAGTACGAAGCACCTCTTGCTCAGCGCTCTCCGGTAGCGACTCTTCGATCCACTCGCCTTCGGCGTTATATTTGCCGTGATGGTAACAAGCAACGAACTTCTGCTCTTGTTTTTCCAGTTCCATCCACCAACCCCAGAATTCGCGACACTCTGGAGACTTTTTGTCATCCACACACACAGACAGACAATCAAATAGGAAGAGATCTTGCTCGCACTCCCCTTCACGCAAGTACGGACCGATAGCTTTTAGCTTTGCAATGAGACGATGATAGGTAGGCTGTTTTCCTGACATAAATATAACTCCATTTATTATTTATGCTGATCTTTTGAGTTGAGCTTTCACACGATTATTCAATCATATACACAACCATACTCTATCAATTTAACATTTTTGTCACGACTTTAATTCGGTTATTAACCAATTCACAGCTAGGTCGAGTGATTTTTGATAACCAGCGCTCAGATTATTTGATGGAATTTTGACCGCTTCTCCGTACTGACTGGACATAGCCACCAGTTTGTTATCACTATGCGGGGCTACCGGGTCTCCTTCTAGGGAAACCGCCAAAATTGGCACTTTGGTTTTTCTTGAAGCAAGCAGGCCTTGGGTCCTTAGTGACCACGCCGACATCTGTGCTGCTAGACTATGGATATCCACCGCTGACTTACCCAACCTAGAGCCCAATACATCCAAGTACATCTTAGGCATGGACTTCATCTTATCGGCGCTAGATAGGATGTCGTGCACTGGAGCTCCTAGGGCAACGCACGCTTTGATACGCTGCTGTTCAAGAAAGCTCAAACGCACTAAGGCATTGCCACCGAACCTAAAGCCAAGCAGGCCTACTTTCCAATGATCCACATACGGTACAGTAGGTAGGAAGTCCAAAACAGCCTTGTGCAGAACACTAGTATCTTCGGTTAGTGTCCAATGGCTGTTTTTACCTACGGACGGCATATCTATGGTCAACATAGCCAATTCATTCGGCGCGAGATGCTCTAGAAACAGTTTCCACATATCTGTCTGCACGCTATCCAAGCCGCCACAAACGATAACCGCAGGCAGAGGCCTTTCAGTGTGTGGAAGATGCAGGTTAGCTTCGATTGTCTTGCCTTGATGTGGGATCTTCAGCTGTTTAAAGACATATTGGCTCTTCTCAGAGGCTTCTTCATAAGCCTTGTTGGCCAAAACCTGAGCCTGAGAGGCAAGGTTGTCACCACGAATATGAGGATAGGCAGCGATGCTGAAATAGAGACTTGCGCGGTAAAGCTCTAACGATGCTTCCTCGCCTTTTAGCTCCTGCGCAAGTTTCTGATGTTTCATCCCTTCATGGGTCCACTCATAAGCCCAGTTACCCTTACGAAATCCCATAACGGTATCCAGCAAATTGTCATTGGTACGGGAGTGCTCAGAGGAGGAAATACGAGCTAGGACCTGCTCTTGTACTATCGGGTCAGCTCCTTGCCAGATCCACTGAAGCCGACGCAGGTTTCGATACCAACTGTGTTCTGGGCGCTGTTGAAGAAGGGCCTGACTGCTCGGCATATACTGCACCAAACCAGAGGTTTCTTTGGCTTGATGATGCTTAGCAAATAGGGTCTCAGAGAGGTTTTTACTTTTTTGGTCTTCCATAAAAGGCGATGCGTTGCACTATGGTGACCTAAGCATAAACAAAAAATGCCTCTAAATAGAGGCATTTATTTGAAAAGTTATACTACTTGGGTATTACTTGCGCTTGCGATTGATTGGCTCAACAAAAGAAAGCTGCATATCCCATGGCTGCTCGATCCAAGTTTCTTGTTCAATATCAACCACATAGTCATCAAGTAGGTCCGCACCAGAAGGCTTAGCACATACAGCGATAAGCTTAGCTTTTGGATACATTTCACGTAGTTTACGCGCAGTATCACCGCTATCTACTAGGTCTTCTACGATTAGGAAGCCTTCACCGTCACCCTCAGGAGCTTTAACAACCGTCATATCACGCTGATGATCATGGTCATAGCTAGAGATACAGATAGTATCTACGTAACGAATACCCAGTTCACGCGCTAGGATAGCAGCAGGAACAAGGCCACCACGACTCACACCCCAGATGCCTTTCCATTGTTCTGCAGGCATTTGACGAGCAGCTAGCTCACGGCAATTTTTTTGCATCTCGTCCCAGGTGATAACGTATTTTTTTGGCATAACTTGCGACCTTTTTAATTGACTGGATTAACCAGCCAAAACGAATTTCAGGATAAAGACAGCAGACATTACCCACACACTTAGTGACACCTCACGGCCCTTACCACTTAGCAGCTTGATAGCAGCGTAAGAGATAAAGCCAAGAGCGATACCTTCAGCAATAGAGAAAGTCAGAGGCATTAGTAGACAGGTTACTACTACTGGAGCAGCTTCAGTAATGTCACTCCAATCGATGCCAACTAGGCCAGAAAGCATAAGGATAGCTACATAGAATAGCGCACCTGCTGTCGCGTATGCCGGAATCATACCCGCTAATGGTGAAAACAGCAAAGCCAGTAGGAAAAGAGCGCCAACAGTTACAGCAGTAAGACCTGTACGGCCACCTGCAGCAACACCCGCAGTAGACTCTACATAAGAGGTAGTGTTTGACGTACCTAGTAGTGCACCCACTGAAGTTGCTGTTGAGTCAGCTAGAAGCGCCTTGTTTAGGCGAGGCAGTTTGCCATCTTCTTTAATTAGGTTTGCCTTAGATGCGACACCTACTAGGGTGCCTGCAGTATCGAAAAGGTCAACGAATAGGAAAGCGAATACGATAGAGATCATGCCTACTTCAAACAGACCAGAGAAGTCTAGTTGCATGAAGGTCGGCGCTACGCTTGGTGGCGCAGAGATGATGCCATTGTATTGAACATCACCGAAGATAAGACCCAGAACTGTAACCGCTAGGATAGCGATCATTACCGCTCCGCGAACGCCACGCTGAACTAGTGCAATAGTGATGAAGAAACCAAGGGATGCCAGCACAGCAGGAACAGAAGTGATATCACCAAGAGATACAAAGGTCGCTGGGTTATCAACAACGATGCCCGCATTTTTAAGACCGATGAAAGCTAGGAATAGACCGATACCAGCTGAGATACCTGTGCGTAGAGAAAGAGGGATTGAGTTGATGATCCACTCGCGAACGCGGAACAAGCTCAATAGAATGAACAACACACCAGATACAAATACAGCAGCTAGAGCAACCTGCCACGTATGACCCATACCTAAAACTACCGCGTAGGTAAAGAAGGCGTTTAGACCCATGCCTGGCGCTTGAGCAATAGGATAGTTAGCGTAGAAACCCATGATGAAACAGCCAATTGCTGCTGCCAAACAGGTAGCAACGAATACTGCACCGTGGTCCATACCAGCGTCAGATAGCATAGCTGGGTTAACAAAGATGATGTAGGCCATTGTCAGGAAGGTAGTCATACCTGCAATGATCTCAGTGCGTACGGTAGTACCGTTTTCACTTAGTTTGAATAGCTTCTCGAGCATTGTTCAATTCCTAAAAAAATGTAAAAGTAAACGTTTGCGTATGGAATTGGGCGGAATTATAGTGAGTAAAATCACGAAATACTATACTGTTTTCTCTCTTTATCTCCTCAAAACCCTCTTCTATATCAGACAAGCCGTGCCACAAAACTCATAACCTATTGTTTTAAAAGTGGTTAATTAATTTATACACTTTGAAATATAACGGCTATTTTTTGCTCTTGTTCTAAAGTTACATATCCTATATCCGCTTTTATGACCCGTACAAAGTGTGAAATAGAGCAGTTAATATAGGAATTGTGATAAACAAGTTAGAGTTGCAGTAATCAGACTGGGAATATGTAGTGGCTAGGCGGATAGCAGGCAAAAAAAAGCCGCTCCAAAAATGGGCGGCTACTAAAAAAGTAATAAATTTCCAAACATAAGAGGGGTGAACCGGAGTTCAATCACATGCTTAATGACCCGGGGTTAGTGAGTCTACGATTCAAGTGATGACGACACTTCAAAGAAACATCATCTAAAACACACTTAAACGCTTAACATTAAGTCATAATAAACAATAACTTAACGCCAAAATTCAGCATTAACACAAAAGAAAAAACATACACTGTTAGGCGGTGTAGTCTCCTTCTGTATTCGACAATGAGATACTAAATCAGCTGTAATTAAATTACAAGCCATTTTACGCAAAAGGCTAAAAAGATGCTTTTTTAAGCTAATATTGGTAATTAATTTTCAGCCTCGAAATATTTGTTGCATATGCGACCACAAAAAACGGCTTACCTTTTTATCTACTCACTTCACTAATTGGTCCTTTTAACTGTGATATTGTGACCGCCGCAGAATAGGACTCACAAAGCACAAGCTTGGCGTGCCACAATATTGTGAAATAAGTCTGAGCAATGCTATCCTGCCTCTGACTATCAAATACCTTAAGGTATTCAGAATAATTACATTCCCCGCGAGCATGAAGGAGTATCGCCATGTCGCAATTTTTGACTGAAATTACTCGCCAAAGCGCTAACCCGATTTGGCCACTGTTTGACAAAATTTGCTCTATCCCGCATCCATCTAAACACGAGCAAGCCCTTTCCGATTACATTGTTTCTTGGGCTGAAGCTAAAGGCCTAGCAGTAAAAGCTGACGAAGTGGGTAACCTAATCATCAAGAAACCTGCAACTCTAGGCATGGAAGATCGCAAAGGCGTGGTGCTTCAAGCACACATCGACATGGTTCCTCAGAAAAACGAAGATACCGAACACGACTTTACCCTAGACCCAATCAAACCATATATCGATGGTGAATGGGTTACGGCTACCGGCACTACTCTTGGTGCTGACAACGGTATTGGCATGGCCTCTTGCCTTGCAGTTCTTGGTTCAGATGACGTTGCACACGGTCCACTTGAAGTACTTCTTACTATTGATGAAGAAGCAGGCATGACAGGTGCGTTTGGCCTTAAAGAAGGTCTACTTGAAGGTGAAATCCTACTAAACACTGACTCTGAACAAGAGGGTGAGGTTTACATGGGTTGTGCTGGTGGCGTTGACGCAGGTTTCACATTCGACATCGAGCGTGAGCAAGCAGCAAGCGGAAACGTAAACAAAAAGCTTATCATCAAGGGCCTGAAAGGCGGTCACTCTGGCTGTGAT